>MGBT01000243.1:12562-13937 GCA_001788395.1 Candidatus Rokubacteria bacterium GWA2_70_23 | reverse complement strand
GCCCACGTGGTCCATGGACCAGGACAGCGGCATGACTCCCGCGCGGCTCACGCGGCCGTAAGTGGGCTTGAGTCCCACGATGCCGCAACAGCCCGCCGGCAGCCGGATGGAGCCGCCCGTGTCGGTGCCGAGGGCGCCCATGGCCAGCCCAGCGGCCACCGCGGCGCCGGAGCCGCTCGAGGAGCCGCCCGCGCAGTGCTCCGGACGCCATGGGTTCTGGACGTCCCCGTGGTGGGCGTTGTCGCCGAACGGGCCCATGGCCAGCTCCGTCATGTTGAGCTTGCCCAGCGTCACGGCACCCGCCCCGACCAGACGGCGGACCGCGGTGCACTCGGCCTCGGCGAAGAAGTAGTGGGGCGTCTTCGTCCCGCAGGAGGACGGCAGACCGCGGATGTGACAGAGGTCCTTGAAGGCGAGCGGCACCCCGTGGAGCGGGCCGCGCCAGCGCCCGGCGCGCGCGTCGGCCTCGAGGGCGCGGGCGCTCGCCAGCGCGCCCTCGGCATCCAGCGTGATGAAGGCGCGCAGCCGGCCGTCGAGTCGCGCGATGCGATCGAGGCAGGCGCGCGTCGCCTCCACCGGGGAGAGGCGCCCCGCGCGGATGTCGGCGGCGAGGGAGGCGAGCGTCCAGTCGGTCATGACGCTGCGGCCTCGGACGGAGCGCCCGGACCCTGACCATGGGCGTCCGCCGGCGCGCCGGCCTCGAGGGCGGCCAGGAAGCGGGCCGGCTCCTCGGCGAGCGCGAGATCCCCCTCCGCGCGCTCGATGGCCGCCGCCATGCTCGCGAGGTCGATCTCCCGGGGGTCGGCGGGCGTCATGGGGCGATCTGGGCGCGCGCAGCCGCGAGATTCTGGGTGTGCATCGCCATGCTGCTGATCAGGAACAGCTCCCTGCCCTCGCTTCCGGATGCCTAACGACTAGGGGATGATGGAGAACCGCCCGATCCGCGCCGGGCGGTAGATGGTGAAGTCGCGGCGGTCCACGGTGAACATCTGGCGAATTCCCTCACGCTCCGCGATGGTGACGAGCGCGGCGTCGGCGAGATCCATGGGGAGATCTCGGTATTTCCGCATCAGATCCCGCATTCTTGGCCCATCGCCTGCCCCGAGCGGGACCATCTCCAGCCCGCCCGTGAGCACCATGTCCCAGACGGCTTCCTGCGCCGCCCACGAGAACCCCAGCAGGTACATCGCCTCCGTGAGGGCCGGCCACACCGTGCCGAGAGGCTCGCGGATCGCCCGCAATGCGTCCCGGCAGCGTTCATGGTTCCGGTCATCGCGGTGGACCAGCGCCACGATCGGGCCGGCATCGACGAGAATCACCGGCGCTTCCGGGCGAGCAACAGCTTGCGGAACTTCTCCCCCGTCCGCTCAGAGAG
>MGBT01000243.1:0-12452 GCA_001788395.1 Candidatus Rokubacteria bacterium GWA2_70_23 | reverse complement strand
GGATGATCTCCGACTTCGTCAGGCCGGTCTTCCTGGCCAGCCTGGATACCATCCCTTCGGTCTTCGGGTCAAGCCGCACACTCGTGGGCATCCCTTGCTCCTTGACTTGTCTCGGCGCGCGTCACTCGCGGGTGGCGGTGCTGGGACAGATCTGATTGTACGCGCAGTAGCGGCAGGCCTGGTACCCGGGCGTCGGCTCGAAGCGGCGCGCGCGGATGCCGGCGGCCGCGGCCGTGATCGCGCTCTCGGCCTCCGCCAGGTTCTGGGCGGTCGGCGTGTGCCGGCCCGCGAGCCCCGACTCCAGAAAGCGGAGCTCCACGCGGGCGGGCAGCCGGCCGGTCATGGCCTGCTGGGCCAGGGCATAGATCTTGAGCTGGAGGCTCTCGCGCGCGCGCTTGTCGGCGGCCTTCTGCTCGGTCACGTCGCTGGACTTGTAGTCCACGATCACCGTGCCCTCGGGCGTCTCGTCCACGCGATCGAAGCGCCCGCGCACCCGGGTGGCCCCGAGGCTGAACCCGAACTCGCGCTCCACCTCGGTGGGCTTCTGCCCCGAGGCCTCCTCCTCGTGGTAGAAACGCGTGAGCGCCTCCACCCCTGCCCGCTTGCGCTGCTCCTCGTGCTCGCGCGTGAGGAACCCCTCGTTGCGCCAGGCGTCGTCGAACGCCCGGAGGAAGTCCTCGAGCGAGGTGTAGTTGCCCGCCGCGCGCCGGCGCAGGTAGAACTCCACGGCCTTGTGGAGCGCGCTGCCATAGACGATCAAGTGATGCTGGCGCAGCGGGATCCGCAGCACGTGGATGTACTGGTACTTGAGCGGGCAGGTCTCGTAATCGTCCACCTGGTTGTGGCTCACCGCCAGCACCTCGCCGTCCGGGATCGGCGCAAGGCCCAGCGACGGGGGCAACGGGGGCGGGGCGTGGCGGCCGAGCTCCTCGATGGCCCTGGCCCTGAACGGGCGCGTGGCGTCCTTGGGCAGGTCCAGCGCCTCCAGCACGAACTGGCTCACCTTCCACTTGCGCCGCCCGCCCATGTCCTCGGCGCTCGTGAGGTAGAGCGCCTCCTTCGCGCGCGTCATGGCCACGTAGAAGAGCCGCCGCTCCTCCTGGAGGTGGAAGTCGCCCGCCGGCAGCGTGTCCTTGATGAGAGGCGCCGGCATCTCGATGGGCTCGCTCCGCCGCACCGAGGGGAACTTGTTCTGCACGCAGTTGACCAGGAAGACCACCGGCCACTCGAGCCCCTTGGCCTTGTGGATCGTCAGCACCTGGACCGCGGGCGTCTCGGTGTCGGCCTCGGCCACCGCGGGGTCGTCGCCCGCGTCGATGAGCGCGTCCAGGTGGGTCACGAACTCCCGCACGTTGTCGTACTTGAGCACGCGCGAGGCCTCGCGCACGCGGGAGAAGAACTTGCTGACGTTCTGGACCTCCTGCTCCAGCTCCGCCGGCGCCTTCGCGTAGCGGGTCATCTCGCCGGAGTCCATCAGGAACTGGTAGAGGAGCTCCCCCGTCGGGCTCTCCCGCGCCAGCTCCATGTAGCGCTCGAGGTCGGCCGTCAAGCGCCGGATGGCCGCCGCGCCCTCCTCGCCCACCTGCACCTCCACCGGAATCCCGCGCAGCACGTCGAAGAGCCAGCGGTGCTTGCGGTCGGCGTAGGTGCTGCACTTCGTGAGATCCACGATCGGGACCTGGTAAATCGCCGACGAGGCGAGGTAGTGGAGACTCACCGAGTCGTCGGGATGAGCGACGGCCCGGAGGAAGGCGATCAGGAGGCGGATCTCCGGCCGGCCGTACAGCCCGGCGTTGCCGGAGAACGTCCAGGGGATGCCGCGCATGTTGAGCGCGCGCAGGAAGGGCTCGGCGTCGTTGTTCGCGCGCACCAGGATGGCGCAGTCCTTGTACGGACGCCCGCCCGCGCGCTCCCGGGCGATGAGGTCCACGACGGCATCGGCCTGCGAGGAGATCGTGTCGTAGGCGAGGTGCGCCGGCCCCTTCCCCTCCGCGGCGTCGGCCGGGAGCGCGCGCCGCAGCTTCTTCGCGATGCCGTACTTCACTTCCAGGCGATCGGGGTTGTTGTGCTGGATGAGCCGGTAGGCGGCGTCCAGCACGTCCTGCGGGCAGCGGTAGTTGTCCGTGAGCACGATGTCGCGCGCGTCGGGATACTGTTCCTTGAACTCCATGACGTTCGACAGCGCGGCCCCGCGCCACTTGTAGATCGAGTTGTGCACCACGATCCCGCTGGCCACGAAGTTGTGGGTCCGGTCCACCTCGAGGTCGAAGACGGGCTCCGTTCTCCACTCCTCCGAGACCCTCACGACGCGATCGTAGACGACGCGGTTCCCGCGCACCACCGGCAGCGAATGCCCGGGCAGCACGTTGCCGGCCGGCATCCCCAGGGCGGAGCGGTGCTGGATGTTCGCCGTCCCGGCATTGAAACGCACCTCCAGCACGCCCTCCGTCAGCTCGCGGAGGAACTCGGCCTTGAGCCCGATCTCGCGGATCGAGGCGCTGGTGGTGCGCACCAGCCAGCCCCTTCTCGCTTTCCGCAGCGGGACCCCGGCGGCCCGCAGGCGCTCCGCGATGGCCGGAGCGGAGGTTTCCAGCGTCACCGCGTGGAGGATCTGGGCGGCCTTGAGGAGCCGCCCCCGCCCCGTCGGGCTGTGCCGGCGATAGCACATCGTCATGATGATCTTGACCCTCGACTGCCCGCCCCGATGCACCGCGCCGAGGGTGAAATGGTGGGCGCTCAGATCGACGCCCAGGTCGGAGGCCAGCCGCTCAGCGTTCTTCCGCGTGTCGACCTCGCGGAAAAGGCGCTCGAGGTACTCTCCGACCACCACCATCGCCTTCCGCGGCTTGAACGGCAGCGTCGGGATGCCGTACTGGAGCGACCACAGGGCCTCCAGGTACCGGGCCTCGGCAGCCGTGGCGCATGCGCGCAGGCCGACGATCCGGTCGGCCGAGCGCTCGAGGCAAAGCCTGACCGACAGATCATTGGTCACGCCAATGCGCCACCCGAGATCGCGCCGCTCCATCAGGTACACGTAGGTGAACGCCTTCGACGTCGCCACCCGCGGCACGTAGCAGAACATCTTGTGGTTGTCGGTCACCGTCACGCGGTGCCCGCCCTCGGTCTCGAAGGTGAGGAAACGGGCGCGGCGCTCGCGCCGGAACACGCGCGATACCTGCGCCGTCCCGAGGAACCCCTTCCCGACGGCGGTGAGGATCGGATCCCCGGTCTGGAGCGTCTCGATGGGGCGTGAGCCCCCGGGGGTCTCCACCGGCGTTCCAGCCGGCAGGCACTGATCGTCATCCGCAACGACGGTGAGGTTCTTGTGGCCGGCGGCGAGGAGCTGCACGACCTGGTTCTGCGCGTAGTTCGTGTCCTGGAACTCGTCCACCAGGATGTGCCGGAAGCGCTCCTGGTAGCGCCGGAGGACGTGCGGGCGCGTGCGGAAGAGCCGCAGCGCCTCCACGATCTGGTCGCCGAAGTCCACCTGGCCGAGCCGCGCCATCAGGATCTGGTACTGCGCGTAGAAGCGGGCCAGCTCCAGGTGCTCCTCGGCCTCGAGCCGGCTCTCGGCGTCCTGCGCGCCGGCCAGCAGCGCCTCGGCGTGGGCCAGGTACTCCTCCGGACTCACGTCCTCGTCCTTGAGCCGGCTGATCAGGCTCGTGATGGCCTGGAGATGCCGCGTGGGGTCGCCCAGCGGACGGTAGTGCTTGAGCGGGAACTCGAAGAGGTGATCGCGCAGGAAGATGATCTGCTCGGCGCGCGTCAGCACCCGGAAGTCGGGAGTGAGCCCCAGCTCCAGCGCGTTCTCCTTGATGAGCCGGTCGCCGAAGGCGTGGAAGGTCGAGATCTGCACGTCGGCGTAGCCGTAGGGGACGAGCGTGTCCACGCGCTCCTCCATCTCGGCCGCCGCCTTGTCCGTGAAGGTGAGCGCCAGGATCTCCGAGGGGCGCGCCCGGCGCGTGGCGATGAGGTGGGCGATGCGCCGGGTGATGACGGTGGTCTTCCCGGTGCCCGCCCCGGCGATGATGAGCAGCGGCCCCGCCTCGTGGGTGACGGCCACCCGCTGCCCCTCGTTGAGGCCGTCGAGGATCCGCTCGACCCCGCGCGCGGCCTCCCCGGGAGTCACGCCCTCGCGACCTCCGATCAGGCCCGCCCGTACACCGGCGTGAGCCAGCCGCGGTACTCGGGCATCTCCCCCCGCACCGCGCGGAAGTACGTGTCCGCGATGGCGCGCGTCAGGGGCCCCGGCGCCGGCTGGCCGAGCGGCAGCCGGTCCACCGAGGCGACGGGCGTCACCTCCCAGCCGCTGCCGCAGAAGAAGGCCTCCTCGGCCACGTAGAGCTCCGTGCGGTCCACGTCGCGCTCCGCGACGGTGAGCCCGTGCTGCTCGCGGAAGAGCTGCACGAGCGTCGTCCGGGTGATGGACTCCAGCACATCGGCCGTGAGCGGTGGAGTGGTGGGCACGCCCCCGCGCACCAGGAAGAACGCCGCGCCGGGGGCCTCGGAGACCTTCCCCCGCGTGTTGAGGAGCACCGTGTAGTCGTAGCCGCCGGCCTTCGCCTCGAGGAATGCCAGGCGCCCGTTCTGGTAGTTGGCCGAGCACTTGATGCGCGGGGGCATCGCGGTGTCGGGAATGCGCACCCACGAGCTCACGCAGATGTCGAGGGCCTTGCCCGCCATCTTCCGCGGCCGGGCGTCCACCGCGAGCCCCGTGGGGCCGGTTGCCTCCACGTTGCCGTCGGCCGCCACGTATGCCGTCTGGCGGACATGGACATCCTCGCGGTACTCGTTCTTGCGGAGCGTCTCGAGGATGGAGTGCCGCATCTCGTCGAGCGTCAGCTCGTGGTCCATGCGCATGAGCTTGAGTGAGTCGAAGAGCCGCCGGCAGTGCTCGTCAAGCCGGAAGACGTACAGCTCCTGCTGGCGCTCGCTCCAGTAGGCGCGCACCCCCTCGAAGACGCTCGTGCCGTACTTGACGGCGTTGGACTGGACGTGGATCGTCGCCTCGCTGTAGGGGACCAGCCGCCCGTTCATGTAGAGATAGCGCTCGCTCACGATGGACCCTCCTTTGGCGGGAACTATATCACCGGCGCGCGGCGAATCCTCGGGACGCGGTGGAACATCGGGGCGCGAGAACGGAGACGGCCGCGGGGATGCACTCGAAGTTCATGGGGAGCCGCCCGGCCAGCTCTCCGTCCACCTGCACCCACGCCTCCCTCGCCCCGTGCGCCCGCACGCTCCGCGCCTGCAGGTACGTGACGCCCGGCAGCCCGAGGTGCGCGCCCCTGAATGCCGCGACGACGCACCGGACGAGCCGCAGCCGGTCGGTCAAGTCGAGGAGACAGACATCGAGCAGGGCGTCGTCCATGCGCGCCCGCGGGGTGAACCGAAGCCCCCCGCCGTACGCGGCGGCATTGGCCACCACCGCCAGGGTGGCGGGCTCGGTGCGGCCGTCGGCCTCCACGAGGAAGCGCGGCGGCGGCCAGGCGGCCAGCTGCCGGAGCGCGGCCAGCCAGTAGGCCCCTTCCCCGAGGAGGCGTTTGACCGCGGCGCTCACCCTGCGCACGACGGCCGCATCGAGACCGATGCCGGCCATCACGATGAAGTACCGAGTGCCCGCCCGGCCGACCGACACGCGCCGCACGTCCCCCGCCGCCAGCACGTCGGCGATGTCGTCGAGCCGCCGCGGTACCCCCAGCTCCAGGGCGAGCAGGTTGGCCGTACCGGCCGGCCAGACCCCGAGGCAGGCGGAGGTCCCGACCACGCCCTGGAGCACCTCGTTGACGGTGCCGTCTCCGCCGCAGGCGACGACCACCTCGACCCCCTCGAGCGCGGCCGCCCGCGCGAGGTGGCTGGCGTCGCCGGGACCCGCCGTGGCCAAGGCGGTCGCAGTCACCCCGCGGGCGCCCAGCGCCTGGATCATGCGGGTTACGGCGCCTTCGCGAGCGCTGCCGCGCCCCGCCCCCGGGTTGTACACGAGCGCGGCCCGCATGGGGAGTCCGCCCTCAGCGGCGGATCTCGGTGCTGTCCGACGCCAGCAGCTCCTCCAGCTCGGGACGCGTCACCAGCGGGATGTCGCCCCGGATGGTGCACTTGAGCGCGGCCAGTGCCGTCGCCGCATCCGCCGCCCCCTGAACCGAGCGACCCGCGAGCGTGGCCCACAGAAAGCCCGCGGCATACGCGTCCCCCGCTCCCACGCGATCCACCACCGTGACCGTGTAGAGCTTCGACGGGCGCACGACTGCACCATCGGCCAGCACGACCGAGCCGGCCTCCCCGAGCGTGACCGCGATCGTCGCGCGGGGCGCCAGCCCGCGCAGCCCGCTCAGCACCGCTTCGGGCGCCCCGCTGAGGCCGAAGACCGTCTCGGCCTCGTCCGCCCCCACGAAGAGATAGCGCAGGGCCGGGAGGATCTCCGCGAAGAAGTCGCGCGCCGCCTCCGGGCCCCAGAGGCGCGAGCGGTAGTTGACATCGAAGGACACCGGCACACCGCGGGCCGCAGCCTCCTGCACCGCGCGCCGGAGCACGTCGCGGAGGTTATCGTTGAGCGCCGCCGTGACGCCCGAGAGATGCAGAAGCCGGGCCCCGTCGAGGCGCGACCAATCCACCTCGTCCGCGGTGAGGCAACTCGCCGCCGAATCGCGCCGGTCGTAGAGGACGCGGACGGGGCGCGGGGCCGAACCGTACTCGAGAAAGTAGAGGCCCATGCGGGAACCGGGGCGACGGAGCACCCCCGCGCAATCGACACCATGGCCCGACATCTCGCGCACCGTCCTGTCGCCCCAGGCGTGGTCCGCCGGCAGCGCGGAGATCAGGGCGGTTCGCAGCCCGAGCCTGGCGCAGGCCGCAGCCACGTTGGCCTCGGCCCCGCCGATCTGGACATCCAGGGAGGTCGCCTGCTCGAGACGCTGAGGCGGCGGGGCGGCGAGGCGGAGCATGACCTCGCCCAGCGCCACCAGGTCGTGACCCATCACGGGGCGGTCACGCGCCCGCGACGAGGCGAACCTTGACCGAGCTGCCGAGGATGAGGGAGGAGTCGACCGACTCCAGATGGCGGCGCGCATCGAAGGTGATGCGGGCGGGCCGGCTGGAGCGCGCCCAGGAGGAGAAACCCGTCAGATCCACCAGGGCGGTGAGCTGGCCGGTGACGGGATCTACGCTCACCCGGAACCGGAGTGGCACGATCTCCGCGCGATAGCCACTTGCGGAGATGTCATCCGGGCCCTCGTTCTCGGCTCGGGCCCGGCGCACCACCGCCGTCCGATACGAGCCATCCGCGTCCAGATCCAGCTTGTTGGCGGCGAAGTTGAGGGTGGCCGAGAGCACGTCGTCCAGCGGCTGGTCGATCGGGAGCCGCAGCACATCGTCCACCTGGCGGCGACGGCCCAGCAGCAGCGTGTGCCCCACCGAGTGGTACTCGACCCGTCCCCGCTCGTAGTCGTAGCGGACGTCCACCCGGTTCACACGCCCCCTCACGGTGCCAGTGCTTTTCGTCTCGACCGGCATGAAGCGACCGGCCCGGATGATCCCCGTGGCCTCCGTCCGGTTCGTGATCCCGGATCCCTCGCCAGAGAACGCCACGCGGTAGCGGCCCGCCTGGACGTCGACCTCCTCCACCAGCGCGCCGGCGACCGTGAATGTCAGGAGATCGAAGAGAACGCCCACATCTACTCGAAATGTAAAGTCTTTTCTCGCCGACGTCGCCGCGGCGGAGGGGCGCGGGACCAGCAGGAGGCCGAGCGGAAGAGCCAGGAAGTGCCGTCTCGCGATTTGGGGCACCATGGCAACCCGTATTGTACCCGAGCGCGCCGCTTCAGGAAACTTTGGCTCCAAAACCTTTCCTGCTATCGTCGACCTTACCTTAGCTTTAACTTTCGGGCTTTTAGGGGGCAACCCATCCGATGAAAAGTAAGCGTCGCGTCGTGATCACCGGGCTCGGTGTCGTGGCCCCCAACGGCATCGGCAAGGACGCGTTCTGGGACGCCCTAGTTGCCGGCACGTCCGCCGTCGACTGGATCAGCTCCTTCGACACCTCTCCCTACCCGTGCAAGGTGGCCGCCGAGGTGCGGGACTTCCGGCCGGAAGACTTCATGATCCGGAAGCGCGCGCGCGAGCTGTGGCGGTTCACGCAGTTCGCCGTAGCCGCAGCTCGGATGGCGGTCGACGACGCCAGGCTGGACATCACGCCGGCGAACAGCGAGAAGGTCGGCGCCTGCTTTGGGACGTGCCTCAACGGATTCGAGAAGGTCGAGGAATCATGTGAAATTGTTCAGAGGCAAGGCTATGAGGGACTCGATCCGTTCACGTGTATCAAGTACTCAACCCACGCGCCCGTAAGCCACGTGTCGATCGACTTAGGGATCCGGGGCCCAAGCATGACCCTTGCCTCAGGCTGCGCCACGGGACTCGACGTCATAAAGTGGGGATATGATCGAATAGCCGATGGAACGAGCGATGTTGTTATCGCTGGAAGCACGGAGGCTCCGCTGAACTCTCTCGCGTTCGCTACGTTCTGCGCGGTTGGCGTACTCTCGAAGGCCCAGCATGATGCCCCGAAGGCCTCTCGACCCTACGATCTTAATCGGGATGGCTTGGTACTCGCAGAGGGCGCGGGTGCAGTGGTGGTCGAGAGCCTAGAGTCTGCCCTGGACCGTGGTACGCGCATCTACGCAGAGATCACCGGCTACGGGATGACGAGTGAGGCCGTTCATGTTCGGAAGGTCGACTACACAGGGGCCACTCTTTCGAGGGCAATAAAGAAGGCACTAGCAAGTAGCGGTACAGGTCCGGACGATGTGGACTACATCAACGCACACGGTAACTCAATGCCGGACTACGATGTCTCCGAAACGAATGCGTTCAAGGCCGCGTTTGGTCCCCGCGCCTACTCCATTCCCGTCAGTTCCATTAAGTCCATGATCGGCCAGCCCATTGCTGCGAGCGGGATTCTTCAAGCAATCTCGACCGCCCTAACGCTTTCCGAAGGAATTATTCCACCTACCATCAACTACGCGACTCCTGACCCGCAGTGTGACCTCGACTACGTCCCCAATCACTCTCGCGTTTCTCGCGTAAAGCGCGCAATGGCGAATGCTCACTCAGTCGGCGGGACCCATTCAGTACTGATACTTGAGCAATCGGATTTGTAGCTACAGCTAGAGGTCATCGCATTGTCGCAGTCTCTTCTGATATCCATCGTTGTCACCGGGCTGAACCTAGCCCTGGCAGTCTTAGTCCTCTCTCGGAAACACAGCCATTGGGTAAATCGATCCTTTGCCCTTTTCGCGCTTGCCGTGGCAGGTTGGACCGCGACCACCGCTCTCGGCCACTATCTCGCAGGAACGCAGGTGGGCTTGTTCTGGGCCCGTCTCGCCTTCCTCATGGCTGGGTCCAGCGTTTTCGCCATGCTCCTTTTCTTTCACGTGTTCCCTTTCCAGGCCACTTTCCCCCACTCCCGCCATATCTCCATCTTCGCAGTTTCTGCGGGCGCGATGGCAATCCTCTCGCTCTCACCTTGGGTCGTCGCCGGGGTAACAAGAACCTCAGATGGCCTCACCGTCAGTTACGGCCCCCTTTACCCGTTGTTCGCGGCTCACGTCCTAGCCTGTGTCATCTACAGCTTCGCGACGATAGTTCGGAAGACTCGGTCAACACGAGGAGCTGAACGACAACAGCTCAATTATCTCTTCGTCGCACTGCTCGTACCTGGCCTTTTCGCTACCGTCACCAACCTCATAATCCCGCTAACCACGGGACGATCACAGTTCGGCCAGTACGGTCCCCTGTTCTCGTGCGTGATGATTGCAATGGTCGCGCACGCGATCATTCGACATCGGCTTATGAACGTCCGCCTGGTCATCCGACGAGGCTCTGTCTACCTTATCGCAGCGGCGATAGCTGGCGCGCTTTTCGCTATGGTAATCGCCGTGATAAGCCAAGCACTCGGACAGCGTCCACAAGACGGAACACTGCCGCTTCAAGTCGCAGTGGCCTTAGCAATCGCTCTAGCATTTCAGCCTCTAAAGGGTCGACTTCAGACTTGGCTAGACCGCTACGTCTATCGGGAGGCGTATAACTATCAGCACACAATCCGAGACGCTAGCCGAACGATCAGCGCCACGCTCGATCTCCGGGCGCTACTTCAATACCTTTGCGACATCACCAGCCGAACGTTGCACCCAGACTTCGTCGCAGTCTTTACCCGTGACGCCCGCAATAACACCTTCCGCCTGGCGGTGAAGAAAGCTCTCGTCGGCCCCGATGACTCTCGGCACAACACACAGTTACCGGCTACGGACTCACTACCTGTTCTTCTGGTCACATCTCGGCGCCCAATACTCAAGGACGAGATCGGTCGCACTTTGCTCGGGAGCGACGCGGAATGTGCCGGTCAACAGTTATCGTCGCTTGGTGCGGAAGTAGCCGTCCCCATCCTCTCCGAAAACCATCTAATCGGTTTCCTTCTCGCGGGCCCTAAGCTCTCGGGAGACGCCTACTTCACCGATGACATCGAGTTGCTCGCTACCCTTGCAAACCAAGCCGCGATCGCGGTGAACAACGCGCAACTCTACGGTCAAGTGGTCTTGGCCAACCAATACATCGAGAACATCCTCCGCACGATGGATAGCGGCGTCATTACCGTTGACGCCAACGGCCAGGTCGCGGTCGCAAACACAACTGCTGAGCATCTGACTGGCCTCCCACGCTCCACCCTAACATCCCTCACCATCGACACTTTGCCAGATCCAATCGCCTCTCAGCTGAAGGCCACGCTTAGCGACGGGCAGCCACGCCTACAGGTGGAAACAACGCTCCCCAGCGACTCGAACCGGCTCTTGCCGATAGTGAGCTCGACCTCGGCTCTGCGGGATGAACACGGCGCAATTCACGGCGCACTCATCGTCTTCAGCGATCTTTCGAACATCAAGGCGCTGGAAAGTGAGAAGCGCCGCGCTGAGCGCCTGGCGGCCTTTGGAACGCTCGTATCTGGCATCGCCCACGAGATCAAGAACCCTCTCGTCGCCATCAGGACATTTGCTGAACTGCTCCCCGAACGTTTCACCGATACAGAGTTCAGGGAGGACTTCTCGAAGGTCGTGGTCAACGAGATCGACCGCATCGACGATCTCGTGGCACGCTTAAGAGGCCTTTCTGTGCCGTCCCCTCAGACGGGGGGCCCGATAGACATTTGCGAGTCGATTATCGATACGCTCGTCTTACTTCGAGGACAATTGGAGCAGGCTCGAATCACTGTTCATCGTGAACTTGAAGATCCGGCGCCCCATGTGGCAATCGACGCCGCACAGGTGAAACAACTATTCCTCAACTTGTTCATCAACGCCATTGAGGCGATGGGGCCAGGTGGCGTTCTGACGGTGCGCGTTGGGCGCAGGATCACGCCGTCTGGCAACTGGGTGGTGGCGGAGGTATCGGACACGGGACCCGGTATCCCGGAGGCGATCAGAGCACACATTTTTGATCCATTCTTCACTACTAAACCTCGGGGTTCGGGACTCGGTCTCGCGATATGTCGCGGGATCACGGATGCGCATCGCGGTATTTTGCGAGTAGAATCCAACCGAAGTGGTTCTGGGACCACCATAGTGGTTGAGTTCCCGGTGTCGACCGCCACACCTACTGTGATCGAGGAGCAGGCGCTCCGTAGTTAGTCGATCAGGTTGTCGGGTGTCTTGACAGGGGCCAGCCACCACTGCGAGCAACCGCACGACGGCGGACAACATGCAACTTAGTCTGAACGCCATTCCACTGCTTGTGGTTGCTTGGCTGAATCTAGCCATCGGGCTGTACGTATATCGAAGAAACCCCAACTCCCAACCTAACCGCGCGTTTGCTCTCATGGCTTCGACCACTGCCCTCTGGACCGTAGCAGTGGCACTTTCCCATTACTCCACACCGCCCGCCGTGCAATTCGTCCGCCTCGCCCTTGCCGCCGGCAGCTTAATGGCCCTCGGGATTCTTGCATTGGCAGAAAGCTTCCCTGCCACATCCAGCCCGATGCGTAGTCTGCCGCTGCGGGTGTTTGCTCCGGTTGCGGTAGCGTTCAGTATTGCCTCGCTCTCACCACTATTGGTGGTCTCGGCCACACAGCTACCGAGTGGCCTACGCGTTGCGTACGGGCATTTCTATCCCGTCTTCGCCATCTATGTGCTGACGTGCTTTGGGTTCGCCCTCCGACAGCTACTGAACAAGTATCGCGCATCCTCGGGCCTGCTGAGGGTTCAGACTGGACACCTGTTCTTCGCCCTTTTCATACCAATCACGCTCGGAACTGCCACCAACCTCCTACTCCCCTTGGTGCTCCAGGTGTCCGCTCTCGGACGGTTCGGACCTTTCTTCTCCCTTCTGATGATCGCGATGGTTGCGCACGCGATCATCCGGCATCGGCTGATGGACATCCGGGTGGTGACTGATGGACATCCGGGTGGTGA
>MGBT01000242.1:5195-6345 GCA_001788395.1 Candidatus Rokubacteria bacterium GWA2_70_23 | reverse complement strand
CTCGTGCCCCTGGCCGTGGGAGGCCGAGCCCGTGAGCACGGTGACGCGCCCGTCGTCGGCCACCACCACGTCGGACACCTCCTCGTCCTCGAAGCCGCAGATCTCGACGTACGAGGCCGTGCCGATGCCGACCAGCCGGCCCTGCCGGCGCGCCGTCTCCTGCTCGCGGCGGAGCGTCTCGTACCCTGCCGTCTCGATCGCGTGGTCCAGCGTCCTGGCGTAGTCGCCGCTGTCGTAGATGTTGCCGAGGACGGTGCTGTACGGGAAGCGGTTGGCGGGAATGAAGTTGCGGCGGCGCACCTCGGTCGGGTCGAGGCCGAGGCGGGCGGCGAGCATCTGGATCCCGCGCTCGATGAAGTACGCGGCCTCGGGGCGTCCCGCGCCGCGGTACGGCACCGTGCCCATGGTGTTGGTGAAGGGGCAGACGACCTCGATACGCGCCGTCTGGATGTCGTAGCAGCCGGTGATCATCTGCGCGCAGAGGAGCGGGAGCAGCACGCCCACGTGGTAGAGGCAGGAGCCCACGTTGCCGATGATCTTCGCGTCCAGCGCCAGGATGCGGCCGCTGGCGTCGGCGGCCAGGCGCAAGTGCGCGCGCATGTCGCGGCCGTGCCCCGTGGCCTGGACGTCCTCACGGCGCGTTGCGCTCCAGCGCACCGGGCGCTTGAGGCGGCGCGCCAGGAGGGGGACGAGGGTGTCCTCCTGGTAGACGGGGACCTTGGCGCCGAAGCCGCCGCCCACGCGCCCCGTCATCAGGTGGACCTGCCGGGGCTCGAGATGGAGCCGCTCGGCGATCTGGTCCCGCATGCGGTGGGGGGTCTGGGTGTCACCCCATATCGTGAGCTTCTGCGTCTGGTCGTTCCAGACGGCGCTGCACGCCCGGGGCTCCATGGCGAAGGGGATCACGCGCTGGCTCGCCATCTTTGCCTCGACGACCACCGCCGCCCGCGTGAAGGCGCCGTCCACGTCGCCCTGCTCCCGCTTGAAGCGCATGGCAACATTGGAGCCCGTCTCGGGGTAGAGCAGGGGCGCGCCCGGCTCGAGCGCGCGCTCCGAATCCCACACGGCGGGGAGCGGCTCGTAGTCGACCTCGACGGCCTCGGCCGCGTCGACCGCCGCCTCGGCGCTCTCGGCCGCCACCACGGCCACC
>MGBT01000242.1:2852-5186 GCA_001788395.1 Candidatus Rokubacteria bacterium GWA2_70_23 | reverse complement strand
ACGTAGCGCAACCGCCCCTCGGCGAGCACCGTGTGGCCTTGCAGGCTCATGAAGTCGAAGGTCTCGGGCGGCAGCGGCGTGTGGATCACACCGATCTCCGGGTTGACGTCGGCGCCGGTCAGCACGGCCACCACGCCCGGGAGGGCGCGGGCGGCCCGCGTGTCGATGCTCTTGATCAGGGCGTGCGCGTGGGGACTCCGGACGAAGGCGAGGGTCAGCGCGCCCTCCAGGCGCACGTCGTTGACATAGGGATCGCGGCCGGTGATGAGCTTCGGGTCCTCGAGCCGCTTGAGCGGACGGCCGACGTGCTGGACGGGCATGAGTTTCCTCTCCCGGGGACTGAGCTGGCAGCGAGCCGGAACCGGGGCGCCGGGGCCCGCGGGGTGCTGACTGGAGGGCATGGTACCACGGCCGGCGGCGGCCAGAAGAGGCGGCAGTGGCCGGCGGCCGGGAGCGGAGCTACTCGATCGATCCCGCCCTGGCGAGCGAGGCGGTGAGGTTGCGCTTGGCGTCCGCCGACGTCCAGATCAGCTCGGCCGTGCGGTCGGCGCCCGGCTTCACCACGATCGTCGGCGAAGTCCCCTTTCCGAGCACTGCATGCAGCGCTCCGTCGGCCGCGCGGAACTCGCGGTCCGTGATGCTCAGCTAGCACGCGGCGCCCGACCGCGCCGGCCCCGTGGCCCCGGGGCCGCGCCTTGTCAAGGGGCGGCGGCGCGGATAGACTCGGCCCCAACCCAACGACCCAGGAGGCATTCATGGCAACTTGCGCGATCACGGATGTGGCGATCGTCCTCAAGCCAGAGGACGACGTCGCCATCGCGAAGAAGGAGATCCCCGCGGGGACGGTGCTCGAGGACGCAGGTGGGCGGATCGAGGTCCGGCAGGACATTCGCCCGGGGCACAAGGTGGCGCGGCGCGGGCGACGGACGGGCGAGGAGGTGCGCCGCTACGGGCAGGTCATCGGCTTCGCCACGGCCGACATCGTTCCCGGCGATCACGTCCACACCCAGAACCTCGCCGTGGGTGATCTCCGCCAGCAGTACGAGGTCGGCACCGACGTGCGCGCCGTGGACTACTACCCGCCGGACAAGATGCGCCACTTCGACGGCTACAAGCGGGAGGACGGCCGGGTCGGCACGCGCAACTACGTGGCCATCATCTCGGGCGTCAACTGCTCGGCCAGCGTGAGCCAGTTCGTGAAGGAGAAGTTTCGCGACGTGCAGCGGGATTTCCCCAACATCGACGGGGTTCTCGCGATCACCCACAAGTCCGGCTGCGGCACCAAGCTTCTCGGCGAGGACCACATGGCGCTCCAGCGGGTGCTGGCCGGCTATGCCAAGCACCCCAACGTGGCGGCCTATATCCTGGTGGGGCTCGGCTGCGAGGTGAACCAGGCCGCGGTCATGGTGGACACGCAGCGCATGGCGGTGCCGGGGCATCCCGAGCGGCGCCCGTTCATCGTCAACATCCAGGAGGCGGGCGGGATCCGGAAGACCGTGGAGACGGCGGCCGCGGCCGTCCGGGAGATCTTGCCCCGGGCCAACGAGGCGCGCAGGACGAGGCAGCCCATCTCGGAGCTGACGCTCGCCACCAACTGCGGCGGCTCCGACGGCAACTCGGGCATCACCGCGAACCCGGCGCTGGGCTGGGCCGTGGACGAGCTGGTGCGTTACGGCGGCACGGGGGTGCTCGCCGAGACGCCCGAGATCTACGGCGCCGAGCACCTCCTGATCCGGCGCGCGGTCAACGAGGGCGTCGCCAAGAAGCTCATCGACCGCTACAAGTGGTGGGAGTGGTACTGCCGCGGCATCGAGGCCATGGACAACAACCCCGCCCCCGGCAACAAGGCGGGCGGCCTCACCACCGTCTTCGAGAAGTCGCTGGGGGGCGTCAGCAAGGGCGGCACCACGCCCATGCAGGACGTCTTCCTCTACGGCGAGCCCATCACGACCCGCGGCTTCGTCTTCATGGACACGCCCGGCCACGATCCCGTCTCCATCACCGGGCTCGTGGCCGGCGGCTGCAACCTCATCTGCTTCACCACCGGGCGCGGCTCGGTGTTCGGCTGCAAGCCCGTGCCCTCCATTAAGCTGGCGACGAACTCGCTGATGTACCGCCACATGGAGGAGGACATGGACATCAACTGCGGCGTGATCCTCGAGGGGACGCCGCTGCCCGCGGTGGGCCGGCAGATCTTCGAGGAGATGATCGCCGTGGCTTCCGGGAAACGGACGAAGAGCGAGCTCAGCGGCGTGGGCGAGGAGGAGTTCGCCCCCTGGATCATCGGCCCGGTCATGTAGGGCGAGCTGAGCCGCGCCGCGCGGCGAGGCGAGC
>MGBT01000242.1:0-2714 GCA_001788395.1 Candidatus Rokubacteria bacterium GWA2_70_23 | reverse complement strand
GCGTCGGGGCGGGGACGGCGGGCCAGAGCAGCAGGCCGAGCATCAGCGCCGCCTTGAGGGCGATCCCGGCGGCGAGGTACCACATCCACATCCACTTGTCCCGCGTCACGTGAGGGACTCCTCGAAGGCCAGGGCAGACTCGCTCTCGGGCCGCGGCAGGAGCTGGCCGGAGACGGGCGCCCTGCGGTCCGCTCCCGTCCGTACCGAGCCCTGGAAGAACGCCCCCCAGAACTCGGATGAGCCCGGCGTGACCGAATACTCGCCCACCAGCCGCGCCGCGAGAAAGCCGACCCGCCAGCGATAGATGACGCTGTAGAAAGGCACGAGACTGCGAGAGACGAGCTTGCCGTTGAAGACGATGTCCAGCGGCAGGTGCAGCAGCATGCCGAGGACATAGCCCCAGCCGACCTCCGAGTTGGTGACCCAGGCGAGGAGCGCCAGGAGCGCCAGCAGCTCGTAGGAATGCAGGGCGAGGACGATTCGCTTCGCCTGGCCCCCCAGGTAGTACCGGAGGAAGGCCGAGGGGCGGAGATCGCGGCAGCGCTCGACGAGGACGTAGTCCACGACATGGTCCACGTCGATCAGGAAGCCGCCGGCCGCGAGGCCCGCCGTCAGGGCAGCGGAGCCCGTGAGGGCGTGGACCGCGCCGCAGGCGAGCGCGGTGGTGACGAGATGGCCTCCGGGACTCATGCCCTTCGACCGTATCAGAAGCGCCGGGACCGGCGCACGGTTGCGCGCTCCCGCGCGAGGCGGCAGAGCGGCAGGAGCCACCCGAAGGGGACTATGGCGGCCGCGGCCATCAGCCAGAGATCCGAGCGGCGATACCACGGCTGGCCGGTGCCGATTCCCGCTCCCCACGCGTCCCGCCACATCCTGCTGAGCCGGCTCATTCCTGTCTCCTCTCGGGCGAGTTGACCGCTGGTGGCAGGGGGAGCAAGCGCGGTGCCATTCATGGAGCCATCGCTGCGACGCGGACTTGCAGCGATCCCACGGCAGGCAGGTCGGGGGGGAAGGCTCCTGAGCGCCCAAACTGGGAAGCCGCGGCCGACAATATTGGGAGCCGGAGGGCAAGATCGGTGGTGGTGCTCCGCGCAGAACTTGCGCGAGCGCGGACTGCCAGCGCGAGCTAGGACTGAATGACCGTGACGACGAGGCCGATGGACGCCAGGATGTTGCCGACCCGGACGCACTCGGCCTCCGGGCCGACCTTCACGACGGCCTTGCCGGAGTTGTGCACCGCGTGGGCCAGCTCCCACCCACGCTCCTCCGAGCAGGCGATGGCCTTCATGAGCTGGTGCACGACCTCCTCGAAGGTGTGGCAGTCGCAGTTGTGGAGGATCGTCATCCAGGGCGGGGCCAGGGCCGTCTCCGCCCGGTCGATCTCCTGAGCCTCGGGCGCCTCGACGGGACTTCCGAGACGCGTCAGTGCGTGGAAGCGGTCGTCCGCCGTCACGCGATCACTCTCGTCGCTCTCAGGCGCTCGATGGTGGCCGCCCCGTAGCCGAGGACGTCCTGCAGCAGGGTGTCCGTGTGCTCGCCGAGCCGGGGAGCCGGGGCGGGAGCCGTGATCGCCCCCTCGGTCTTGATGGGGCTCGCCACCTGGCGCATCCGGCCGAAGACGGGATGGTCGATCTCGACGACCATCTCCCGCGCCAGCACCTGCGCGTCCTCGAGCGCCTCCCGGACGCTGTTCACGGGCGCGCAGGGGACATGCCCCCGCAGGAGGCCGAGCCACTCGCGCGTGCTCTTCGTGGCGAAGCGCTCCTCGAGGATGGGCAGGAGCGCCTCCTTGTGGGCGAGCCGGCTCGGGAAGGCGTCGAAGCGCTGGTCGCTTGCGAGCGCGGGCAAGCCCATGAGCCGGACGAGGCTCAGCCAGAACTTCTCCTTGGCGCAGAAGACGACGATCCAGCCGTCGGCGGTGCGGAAGTTCTGGGCGGGGACCAGCGTCTGGTGGCCCGACGCGGGGACGCGGGCGGGCTCCCAGTCGCGGTTGAGGGTCCAGGCGGCGAAGTACGAGAGCATGCTCACCGCGGTGTCGAGGAGCGAGACGTCCACGTCCCGGCCCACGCCCGAGCGCTGGGCGTCGTAGAGGGCCACCATGAGCCCGAGCATCGCCGCATAGCCGCCGGAGAAGTCGATCACGGAGACGCCGCACTTGCCCGGCGGGCCATCGGGCTCCCCGGTGATGGACATCCAGCCGGCCTGCCCCTGGATCAGATAGTCGTAGGCCGGCTCCGCCGCGCGCGGTCCCGTCGAGCCGAAGCCCGACAGCGAGCAGCAGACGATGCGCGGGTTCACGGTCTTGAGCTGGTCGTAGGTGAGGCCGAGCCTCTTGGGCTGATCGCCGCGGACGTTGTTGAACACCGCGTCCGACACCCGCACGAGATCGTGAAGGACGGCCTGCCCGTCCGGGTGGCGGAGGTTGAGGGTCAGCGATTTCTTGCCGCGGTTGAAGGACTGGAAGTAGAGCGAGTCCTGGTCTGCCGTGTACGGGGGGACATAGCGCGCGACATCCCCGCCCACGCTGGGATCCTCGATCTTGATGACCTCGGCGCCCAGGTCGGCCAGCACCGTGGTCCCGAAGGGGCCGGCGCCGAACTGGGAGACGGCCAGGATGCGGACTCCGTCGAGCGGCGCCCTGGCCATATCAGTATGGTGAGGAGCGCGAACCACGTGCAGTCCAGCTCGGAGAGGCGGAGGCATCGGGTTGCTCG
>MGBT01000241.1:11214-15084 GCA_001788395.1 Candidatus Rokubacteria bacterium GWA2_70_23 | reverse complement strand
GTAGCCCAGGATCACCTCGCCCGTGGGCGCGGCGTCGAAGAGCGTCTTGCCCTGGTAGACGGGGCCGCCCATCTCCTGGATGCCGAGCTTGTCGAGGATGTTCACGTCCCAGCCGAGCGGGTAGTACCCGTACGGCTTGGTCTCGACGTTATTCCAGTACATGTACTCCTGGCCGCGGCCGGTCGTCCATGTGGTCTTGCACGCCACCGTGCAGGTCTGGCACGCGATGCACTTGTTGGTGTCGAAGATCATGCCGAACTGCTTCTCCGGGCGCTTCCCCTCGTAGGGGTAGTCCATCTCGCGCCCGATCTGCCAGTTGTAGACCTTGGCCATCGCCTCCGCCTCCTGGTTAGGCTTTTCGGACGACGAAGCCGCCGCCCAGGTACTGCTTCATCGCCGCGCTCTCGTTGGTGGGCCTGAATCCGAGGCGCACCGGCCGCCACAGCCCCTTGCCGCCGATGCCGCCGTCCTCGGCCTTGAGCACCCGGCACATGGCCTCCCGCGGCGCCCCCGTGACGCAGTGGACGTCGGCCTGGAAGCCCTTCATCACCTCGTGGCTGAAGTTCTTCCGCGTCACGAGGCCGCTGGTCTGATGCGTCGGCTTGAGCCACGAGCGGGTCAGGCTCTGGTGGGAGCCGTAGCGGAACAAGGACTGGTAGTTGGTCTCCGTGTTCTTGGCGAGCCCATCCGGGCGCGTCTCGTGGCCCTTCACGGAGCCGGGCGTCGCCATGTAGCCGTTGTGCCACATGCGCATGATGCCGCGCGGGGTCCCCGGGTAGTAGCGCGCGCGGCAGAGCAGCCGCGCCACGTGATGCTCGGCCTCGCGACCCTTGTCGCTCCAGCCCTTGAAGGGATTATCTTGGGGATCGCCGTCCACGTGGACGTAGTCGCCGTCGTTGATGCCCATGGCCCGGGCGTCCTCGGGGTTCATGTCCACGTAGGCCTCGCCCACGTGCGGCGCCCGCCGGTCCCGACGGTACATGTCCCCGAAGGGGCCGAAGAAGTTCGACATGATGTCCGTGTCGATGGGCGTCGTGTGCGAGCCGTGCCGGTACTTCGGCGTGTGGAACACGCTCGTGTAGCCCGCGGGCAAGAGCGGATGCCGCGTCGCCAGGAGCTCCTCCGGCGTGAGCACCACGTTGCGCCCCTGGCGGGCGGACCAGTCGCGCTTGGCGCGGTCGAAGCCGTAGTCCTCCGGCGTCTTCGGCCGGATCGCCGGATGCGCCCGCGCCACCAGCGCATTGGGGTCATAGAAGGTCGAGTCCACCGGCTCCCGGTAGACGGCGAGGTTCTCGCCGGCCTCGATGAACTCCGGCTCCGGCCGGTAGAACTCCAGCCGCCCCGTCTTCGTGTACCAGGGCTTCGACTCGTGCACCTGCTCCCAGGAGAAGGTGCGCGGGTAGGTGCGGGTGTTCATGAGCGCGGGGATCCCCTGGGCGGCCAGCGCCTCGAGGTCCCGGATGCTGTAGCCCTTGGTGGGAGCGCTGGCGTCGAGGATCCGCTGGAGGTACACGTCCACGCGGTTGTCCGTGACGAACTTCCAGTAATCGATGAAGCGGCGGTCACCGGTGAGCGCGGTCAGCGCCGAGGCGACGCCCGTGTAGGTGTCGAGATCGCTCACCGTCCCGAAGTTCCGCCGCAGCGGCGTCCGCGGGAAGACCTGGAGGAACGGATTGGTGTTGGAGGCCGTCATGTCGGGGTACTTGAACTCCATCCACGAGTCCACGCCGTAGACGATGTCGGCATACTCGCACGAGCCCGACCACCACCAGTCGTTGACGACCACGCATTCCTGACGCGGCAGAGTGTTGAAGACCACGTTGTAGTGGTACTTGCTGTTCGCGATCTGCGAGTTGGAGTTGCTGAGCCAGATGGCCTTGGTGGGCGTGGGCACGTGCGCGCCGGTGGTGAACTGCTTGTTCCCCTCCCGGTGGATCACTTCCCCCGCCGCGTAGTAGTGAAGCGATTCGTAGCGCGTGTAGCCCTTGACGCTCACGGGACCGTCGGGCGCGAGCTGGGGGTTGAACGGATCCTCCGACACGTACAGCGGCACGCCGGAGAAGAGCGACGTGCGATAGGTCCCGGCATAGGAGCCGACGTTCCCGCCCGGCTGGCCGATGTTCGCCGTCAGCGCCGCCACCAGGAAGATGGCCCGGTCCTTCAGGTCGTTGTTGAAGAACTGGTTAGGCCCCATGCCGACCGGGAAGAGCGTGGTGCCCCGGTTGGCGGCGATGGCCCGCGCCAGGGAGACGATGGCCTCGGCCGGCGCCCAGGTGATCTTGGAGACGGCCTCCGGCGTCATGGTCTCCGTCAGGTACTGGCGGGTGAGGTCGAAGACGGGGCGGGCCTGGACGCGGCTGCCGTCGGCCAGCGTCACCTCGAAGGTCCCCTCGAGCGCCGGCTCGATCCCGGTCCCGGTGAACCGATCTCCGACGAGATCGCGGGTCACCGCCACCGGCGTGCCGCTCCGCCCGTCCCACATCACGAAGTCGGCGAAATCTCCGCGCATCGCCTCGGGCAGCTGCATCCCGTTCTGGAGCGGCGTCGGCTCGATCCGCTGGCCCGGCTTGACGATGCGGATCCAGTTGGTCAGCTCCGCCTCCCTGTATCCGGGGAAGACGTCCCGCGCGAGCAGGGGCTGGAGGTTATCCATGCGAATCAGCCGGGGCAGGTCGGTGAAGCGCTTGACGAAGTCCACGTCGTAGCGCTTCTCGCTCACGATCACGGAGGCGAGTCCCAGCGCGAAGGCAGGGTCGGTGCCGGGGCGGATGACGATCACCTCATCGCCCTTGTTGGCGGTGGCGCTGTACTCCACCGTGAGGACCACCACCTTCGTCCCCTTCATCCGCGCCTCGGTGAGCCAGTGGCTGTCCGGCATCTTCGTCGTGATCCAGTTCATCCCCCAGACCACGATGAGCTTGGCGTTCTCGGCGGCGAAGAGCTCCCAGTCCGAGGTCTGATCCCCGAGCACCATCGGGTGGCCCGGTGGCAGGTCCGTGTGCCACGAGTAGGAGTCCCAGGCGGTGCCGCCCACCGCCTTGTCGGGCCCCACGTCCCGCACGCGGCTGTCCAGCAGCGCCAGCATGTTGCCCATGCGATAGGTGCCGATGATGCGGGTGACGCCGAGCTTGCCCATGCCGCCCCGGAACTTCAGGAGCCGGACGCCCGCGCCGCCCGCCGCATCCACCATCGCCGGGTCATACCCCTGGGCCAGGAGATACCGCTTCCCCTGCTCACCTCCGTAGCTCCGCGCGATATTGTCCAGCGCCTTGGCGTGGAGGGCATGAGCCTCGGCGAACGGCACGCGCGCGAAGCTGTCCCACCCGCGCTTCATCAGCTCGGCCGGCGCCCGCCCCGTCGCCGGGTCCCGCGGGAAGCCGCGCTCCACCCACTCCTTGAAGCCCTTGCGCACGAAGGCGCCCTTCACGCGCCGGTCGCCGTAGAGCCGCCGGCCGAGGACGAGCCCCTTCTGGCAGCAGCGGGGGTCCCAGCGGGATGACGCCCGGTTGCCGGAGAGGTCCGTCGCCTTGCCGTAGCCATAGGTCGGCTCGATGCGCACCATCACGTTGTTCTTCACGAACCCCCGCAGCAGGCAGTTGTGCGTGTCGTTGGGGGCGCAGAGGAAGGTGAAGGTGCGGTCGTGACGGAAGATGTCGCGGTAGATCCGCTCCCAGTCCCGGTGCGGGTACTGGGCCAGCGGGTTCTCGACCCTCACCGGATCGAGGAAGCGATACTGCGCCAGCAGGTCACCCGGGGTCGCCACGCTCCCGAGCCCGGCCAGGGCTGCCATCTCGAGAAACCTCCGTCGGTCCATCACACCCTCCTCGTCCAGGGGTCAGTAGCTCTCCGGAGCCCTTGCAGGGTTCATGC
>MGBT01000241.1:0-11120 GCA_001788395.1 Candidatus Rokubacteria bacterium GWA2_70_23 | reverse complement strand
GCCGAACCACCTCTGGCGCATGAGCGTCCGGGACTCCCGCTCGCTCGCCTCGGCCTCGCGGTCCAGCGCCGTCTCGCCGGCGGGCGGCGGCCTCTCCGCCACCTCATCGCCTGCCTCAGAGACCGCGGACTTCACTCCGGCGAGGTCCGTGGGCGCCGGCACGCACTCCACCAGCACCTGCCTGCTCCCGAGGCTGACGTGGGCGCTGAGCACGCCGGGGGTGCCGCGAACCACCGCCTCGATGCGGGTCACGCAGGACGCGCACGTCACGCCCCGGATGCGGAAGCGGATCCTCGCCCTGCCGGTGCGGTAGCCCGTGGCCCGGAGCGCCGCATGGAGCACCCGCGTGTCGGCGCGGCGGGGATCGTACTCGACGAAGACGGCGCCCGAGGACCGGGGCACGCTGGCGTCGGCGACTCCGGGGACCGCGCCAAGAGCCGCCTCAGACGACCACGAGCCTTTCTTGCCCCGGTGCCGCGGACGCGAGGCCCAGCACGAGGAGCACCATCAGGGTCAACCGCGTGCATCTCGCCCTGCGGCATGGAGACGGGGGCCTCCTCGTGGGGCCTGAGGCGCTGTCACAGGCGCTCCAGAAGCCATTGCGGCGTGAGGCTGATGAAGTACGCGTTGAGGATGGTCATGTAGTTCAGCACGAGCAGGAGTCCGACCCCCACGAGGAGCACGCCGGCGACGCGGTCCACCACGGGGAGGAATGGCCGGAAGCGCCTGAAGAACACGCTGAACCGGTCCACGGCCAGGGCGCTCAGCAGGAACGGCACCCCGAGTCCGGCCGCATACGCCGCCAGGAGCCGAATGCCGTCGGCGACGGTCTGCGTCGTGCTCGCGAGCGTCAGGATGGCCCCGAGGACTGGGCCCACGCACGGGGTCCAGCCCGCGCCGAACGTGACGCCGACCGCAATCGACCCGAGGAGCCCCACCGGCTTGCTCGACAGGGACACGTGGAACGGGCGCATCAGGAAGGGCAGCCGGAGGATCCCGATCAGGTACAGTCCGAAGAGGATGATGAGCGCCCCGCCGACCTTCTGCACGATCCCGCGGTAGCCGATCAGCCACCCCCCGAGCAGGGTGACGGCAGCACCCATCGTGATGAAGACGAGGGAGAATCCCAGGATGAAGCCCAGGGCATTCAGCACCACCACCTTCCGGACAGCCCGGTCGGGGCGGCCCCGAAGGTCGCCGAAGGACGCCCCCGCGACGAACGCCAGGTACGACGGCACGAGCGGGAGCACACAGGGGGAAAGGAAAGACAGGAGCCCCGCACTGGCAGCGACCAGCATCGAGATGTTCATGGCTTGAGCCGCGCGGCGATCAGCCGGCGACCCGGCTCCGACGCCCAGTCGCGCCGCCCGATCGCCCGGCCGACGATGCGGAGGCTTCGATCCAGGACGTACACCGTCGGCGTTGCAGTGACCGCGTAGGCATCCGACACCTCTCGGTCGACATCCAGCACCACGGGCGCGGTGTAGCCCCGCGCTCACGTGTCATGTTGACCCTCCCGGGAGGGGTGGCTTCGAGACGGTCGCATCAGCAGCAGCCCAGCGGCCGCGAGCACGATGGCCGCGGCGACCTGACCCGACGTGACCGGGTCCGCGAGCACGATCACGTCGCCCTTGACCGCATCCACGGCCAGCCGGATGACCGCATTGCCGGCGAGGAACAGGAGGCACTGCCGCCCAGCAGGAGCGGAGCGCCGACGGAGGACGCACAGGCCCGCGAGCAGGACCAGATCCAGGCCGGCCTCGTAGAGCTGAGTCGGATGGAGCGGTGTCCCGAGGGGTGCGGAGGAGTTCGGGTCCGTGAAGGTCACCGCCCACGCCACGGCCGTCGGCGTGCCGTACCCCGCCCCACCCAGGAACGCGCCCAGATGGGCGATGGCGCCACCGAGAGCCAGCGCCGGCGCCAGGGCGTCGGCGAACGCCCAGAATGGAACGCTCCTCCGCCGGCACCACCAGACGGCGGCGCCGAGTCCCCCGATGAAGGCCCCCTCTTCGGCGAGGCCCCCCCGCCACACCGCCAGCGCCTGCCACGGATGCGTCAGGTACCAGCCGGGGTCGAAGAGCAGGACATAGGCCAGCCGCGCCCCGATCAGCCCTGCGACGAGTGCCGGTGTCACGAAGTCGTGAACGAGGTCCGGGGAGTGCCCCCGGTGGGCCAGCTCTCTCCCCGCCAGGAGCGCCGCGGCCCAGACGGCCGCGATCGCCACCACGCCGGCCGTCTGCACGCCGAGCCCGCCCACGCTCACCAGCACCGGGTACATCGTCGATCTCGGTCAGCGCCGCTCGAGCAGCGATCGGATCAGCGCTCGCCCCTCGGGTCCCGCCCACTCCCGCGGGCCCACGGCCCGCCCCACGCTGCGCCCCTCCCGGTCGATCAGGATGGTGGTCGGGAGACCCTGCACCCGGTAACGGGCCGCAACGCTGGAATCCGAGTCGAGAAGCGCCGGAAAGTCCAGGCGGAACTCCTTCATGAACTTCGCCACCAGCTTCGGACTTTCCTCCAGATTCACGGCGAGGACCACGAGGCCCTGCTCCTTGAACTCCCGGTGAATCTGTTCCATCCCTGGCATCTCGAGGCGGCACGGCGGGCACCACGTGGCCCAGAAGTTCAGGAAGACCACTCGTCCGCGAAAACTGGAGAGAGCGAGAGTCCGCCGGTCGGGGGTCTGCAGGGCGAAGTCGGACGCCGCGGACTGGGACCGGTCGTGGGCCACGGCCACGGCGGCAAACACGGGGTCCTGGGCCCAGGCCGAGCGGCCACCCAGGCCGGCCCACGGCAGCACGAGGAGCAACACCGCAGCCCCGACCAATCCGCGCCGCGGACAGATCCGACTCACCTGCTCGTCCATCTCCCCCCCCTCACCTCTCCGTCCGGTTCTCGGCTCCGATCGAGGCGGCATCGCCGTCGCGCCCGCCCGCGCCGCGGCCTCTCATCCCGCGCAGCATGAAGAACACGCCGAGCGGACAAGCCAGGAGGGCCAGCACGGCGGCCCCCGCTCCGGCAACCGCGCCCTCTCCAGCGCCCTGAAGGAGAAGCACGAGGGGGGCGCGCCGCAAGCACACCTCCATCTCCAGCAGTCTCCAGGCGGGTCGGGCGTGGCGCGGGGACGGCTCCAGCCCGTCGCTATCTGCCCGCGCGCCAGCAGCGTTCACCCTGATGGGTCACCGTGCCGCTCCAGAAGCGCCTGCACCGCCCATCGGTCGCTGTACGGGATCCGGCGCCCGTCGATGATCTGGCACTCCTCGTGCCCCTTCCCTGCGAGCAGGACAGCATCCCCGCTCCGGGCCAGCGCGAGGGCCGTCTCAACGGCCGTGAACCGGTCCAGGACCAGGCGGATCCGATGGCCTCCGGGGTCCACCTCCCGGGCACCGGCCATCACCTCGCAGGCGATCTCGGTCGGATCCTCGTGAGCCGGGTTGTCCGTGGTGAGGATCGCCAGGTCGCTCAGCTGCGTCACGAGCCTCCCGATGGCGGGCCGCTTGCTGCGGTCCCGGTCGCCGGCACAGCCGAACACGGTGATCACCCGTCCGGAGACCAGCCGCCGGAGCGTCGGGAGCACCTCCCCGAACGCGGCCAGCGTGTGGGCGAAGTCGATGACGATCAGCACGCCTCTCGGCCCCGGGACCACCTCGAAGCGGCCCGGGACCCCGGGAAGACGCTCGAGCCCCGCGACAATGTCGCCGGGAGCGATCTCCAGACACTGGGCGACCCCGACCGCGGCGAGCGCGTTGGCGACGTTGAACGCCCCCGTCAACCGCAGCCGGATCCGTGCCGCCCAGCCCGCTGCCCGGACCGCGAAGGCGGTCCCCCGCGGGCTGACAAGCAGCGAGCGCCCCACCACGTGGGCCGGCGTCCGAAGCGCGAACGTCAGGATCGGCTGCGAGGTCGCTCCGCAGAACCCTCTCGCGTGCTCGTCGTCCGCGTTGACCACCCCCATGCCCCGGCCGCCCTTCGCCGGACCGCGACCGAGCCCAGCGAAGAGCCGAATCTTGCTCAGCCGGTAGGCGTCGCCGTTCCCGTGGTAGTCCAGGTGGTCCGAATGCAGGTTCGTGAGCACGACCAGATCAAACTCGCAGTGCGCCACTCGGTCCTGCGCCAGGGCGTGGGACGACACCTCCATGGTCACATCCGTGACCCCGCCCTCGGCGCACTGCCAGAGGAGCCGCTGCAGATCCGGCGCCTCCGGCGTCGTCAGGTCGGCACGGCTCTCGGCCTCCCCGATCCGGTTCACGATGGTCCCGAGCAACCCCGTCGTGCGGCCGGCGGCGCGAAGGATCGAGTCGATGAGGAACGCCGTCGTGGTCTTCCCCTCGGTCCCCGTGACGCCGACGATCCGGAGTCGGGACGACGGGTATCTGTAGAACCGGGCCGCAAGCGCGCTGAGTGCGCACCGCCCGTCCGCGACGCGAACCTCTGCGACGTCCAGGCCCTCGGCGGGCCGCTCGACCGCCACCGCCACCGCGCCTCGCGCCACGGCCTCCCTGATGTAACGGTGACCGTCATCCCGGCTCCCCCGGACGCAGACGAAGAGATCCCCTGGACCGATGTCCGCTGAGCGGTGGGTCACCCCCCCGATGAGCGGGTCATGGCGGCTCACGATCACAGCGCCATCGACGGCACTGGCCAGGTCGGTCAGCCGGACGGGAGGCGGGGTAGGCGACATCAGTGACCGCGCCCGTGGCCTCCGCCCCCGGCCGGGGGGACCGGCCGCGGAAGCGTGCTCGGCTGAGCTGGCGGCGGCCCACCTTCGTAGCGGATGATCTGGATGAGGCCGCCGGCCTGGCTCGAGCCGTTCATGGTGTGGTGAAGCTCGTGGCAGTGGAACAGCCATGCGCCAGGGTTGTTCGCGACGAAGGCGATGTCATAGGTCTCCCCAGGTGCCACGTTCACGGTGTTCATCGGCTGGGGGTTCTTCAGCGGTTCGCCGTCCTTGGCCAGGACCGCGAAGTCGTGCCCGTGCAGGTGCATGGGATGGATCAGGTTCGACACGTTGGCGATCCGCACCCGCACGACCTCGCCCTGCTTGACCGTCCACTCCGGCGTGTCCGGATACGCCTTGCCGTTGATGCTGAGGTAGTTGTACGCCATCCCCGCCATCGCGTTCGCATGGCCGCCCGGCGTGGCCCCGTGTCCGCCTGCATCGGCGATGGCCCAGGCGGAGAGCATCATGAGGACCTCCCGGTCGAACCTCGGATGCCCCCGGGTATTCTGCGGATCGATGATGAACATCCCGTACAGGCCGGCGTCGATCTGCTCCACGGCCCGCGCATGGGAATGGGAGTGGTACATGAAGGTGCCCGCGTGGCTGGCGAGGAACTCGTATCGAAATGCCTGGCCGGGGTTGATCCCCTCCTGCGTGAGACCCTCCACCCCATCCATCGCGTTGGGCACGTGAAGCCCGTGCCAGTGAATCGCGGTGGACTCCTCCAGGTTGTTCTTCACCGTCACGACGACCCTGTCGCCTTCGGTCGCGCGGATAACGGGCCCCGGCACCGTCCCGTTGATGGTGATGGCCGCTGCCCTGACCCCCTTCGTGGGCTCCCACGGCCCCGGCCGGATGTCGAGCGTGTACTCGCGCGTACGCCCGGTGGGCCTGATCGTCACGGTGTCCGGGAGGGGAGGAATCTTCCGGACGGCCGCAGCCGTGAGGTACGCATGAGGGTCGCGTGTCTCCGGCTGGGCCGCGCCGGGAAGGGCCCCCAGCAGCAACCCCGTGAGGAGCAGCACCTGCGTCACTCGTGCAGCGATCTCATTCATCCGCTATCCTCCATGCACAGGCGTTCTCTCTCACAGATGTTTCTGGATGAATGCCACGATGCGGCCCTCATCGACGTCCTCCATGGCCTCGAGCACGCCGAGCGTGGTCAGCGCCACGCGCGGACTCATCCGCGGGTACGGCGCAAGGTAGACGCCCCTGGGATAGCGCTCCACGATGCGCGTCAACTTCGCGACCACCTCGGGGCAGGAGGTGCAGCTGTAGTGGACGATGATGCCAGGCCGGTCGCCAGGCCCCCCCGGCTCCCGGTGTTCCAGGATGTGCCGCTGCATCTCCTCGGGAATCGACGACGGGCAGATCCGGCACGAGGGGTAGGACTCGACGTGGGGATTCATACCCGTGGGCGGGTAGATCTTCGCCGTGACTGCCTTCGTGACAAGCACGCCGCCGCCCCCGACGACCAGCAGGCCTACGGCCGCGTAGAGGCCCCACCGTTTCGCGATCCGTCCACGCCCCCTTCGCCGCTCGGCAGCCAGCCGCTCCTGGTGTTTCCTGTCCTTCTTGATGCGACGCTCTTGCCCGTTGCTCATGGCGATCCCTTTCCCGGGGCTGGCCTCTGCGGGCCCCCGAGCCGCTCCCTGGCCCGCAAGACATAGCCACGAGCGGTGGCGGCGTCCGTGGTGGATTCCGGCACCAGCGCCAGAAAACGCTCCCACACCGGAATGGACTCGGCGTAGTGGGCCTTGGCCTCGAACAGGCTCACGGCCTTGACCCAGAGTGCGTGGAGATTGTCCGGGTCCATGGCAAGGGCGCGATCCACATAGCGAGTCTGCGCCAGGTACGTCATCGCGCACGACCTTCGGCCAGCGCGGCGCTCACCGAAGCGTAGAGGGGCGGGGCCAGGGTCGCGACGACACGGAGGGCTCCCTCCGGCCCGCCTCGATCCGCCGGAACCGCGATTCGCACCAGTACCGTGGTGGCCCGCCGCTCGACCAGGACATCACGCAAGAGCGCCAGCCGGTACCAGTACTCGCTGCCATAGATCCGACCGCCGATCTGATACCAGTGGACCACCAGCAGCCGGCCGTCGCCCGCGTGGATGACCTTCGCCGGCAGCGTCATGGAGGTGCCCGCGGTCCCGTTCAGCGAGATCGGGACCCTCAGCCCTTCGATCCGCTTCGCGTTCGCCTCGGGGTGAACGAGGTTGAGGGAGGCCCTCCGCTTCGGGTCGTCCTGCCGCACGAACAACGCCACGGACACCCAGGCGACCCTGTCGCCCTCCCGATACGTGCGCCGGAACGACACCGTCTCGTTCGGGTCCCTCGGCAACGCTTCCTCGGGAGCCCCATCCGTGGCCGCCCAGCCCGCAAGGCTGGTCGGAATGGCGTTCACCCCAAAGCCGCGGTCGCCGTCCTGGACCGGCGGCACAAATGCAATCACCCCGAAAGCCATCGCCATGAGGACCAACAACATCGACGCCCGCCAGCCCACGTACCTCTATCCTGCTTTCGTCCGGTCGAGCCGGAGCAAGACGGTGTCGAGGACGACCAGCAATACGACCGTCGCCAGGAACACCGTGGTCCCGTTGAACATGTGGACCACGTTGTCCAGGGCGGCTCGACCGAAGTGGTACGCGCTGAGCGCTGTGAGGATGATGCGGACGAGATTCGAGCCCAACCCCAGCGGAACTGCTGCGACGACGAGGAGCACCCGGATCCATGCCGGGCGGGGCTTCATCTGAGCATACGCGGCGCCCAGGGCCGCCAGGGCTGCGATGGCCGGCACGCTGCTGCAATCCGGCGCGACCTCCAGGCTGATGTTCGGAAGATGCAGGAAGATCCCCTCCTGCAGGACAGGCACGCCCAGCCACGGGAGGGCCCTGGCGGTGAGGGTCGCGTCGAAGAGCTGCGACTGGTAGGTCAATGGCTTCAAGAAGACGAACGGGAGCGGAACCATGAAGATCAGGTAGGCGATCCCTGCCCAGACGTGTCGCGTCACCCCGGGGCCGGCCAGGTACAGCACGGTGCCGAGCAGGGTCAGCGGCAATGAGACCCGGGCCAGGAAAGACTCGCCCCCCAGAGAACCGACCACCAGGAGCATGAGCCCGAGCGCCACCAGCGGAATCCCGATCGCCGAAGTCCCGAAACGCTCAGCCGAGATCCGGGCGCGGCGACCCCACACGAGGAACGCCGCAATGAGCGGGATGGCGAATCCGTGCGAGAGGCTCGGGAACTGCACCCACTCAGCAACCATGGAAGGGACCACCGGGGCGTAGGCCGCGAAGACGCCCGCCCCTCCCAGACCCAGCCAGGCCCAAGGGGCCAGGTCCGGCCGCGGGACAGCTCGACCGTGGGGCCCGAAGGTCATTTCTCTCACCTCCGCGGGGCCACACGCACGGGCGGTTACGCCGGGCGAAGAAGGCCCCGATAAGCGTTCGGATCCAGCGAAGAACGGGGACGCGTGTCAGCCGCTCGGCGTCCCCGGTCGAGGCGAGGGGACGCCAGCGTCAACGAGAGCTACGCAGGGTGCTCTGGGGGCTGGAAGAGCGAGCCCGTCCGGCTCGGCAGGCGGGAGAGTCGGCCGGGACGCACCAGCCGTTCGGCGAACGGCAAGACCGGGAGGGCGGCGAACGCCGTCGCGGTGAGCGAGTAGGCGCACGCCGGTCCGTGCGCCATGCCCGCCGTAGACTGGTCGCCCAGGAGGCCGTCGGGATGCAGCGCGCAGCCCGCGACCCCAGCTCCGACCAGACACACAAAGAGGATCACGAGAAATCGCTTCATGCGCACATCGCAGTGTGTTTTCGGTTTACCACGGCGTCTCAGGGCTGTCAATCGCAGCTGCCCTCAGATGCCGAGTGTCGAGGAACCCCTTCGTTCGACGGTCCGGGCTGTCTCCGGTGACGAAGACGACGCGCCCCGCCAGCTCACTGAACCAGATCTCCGGAGAATCCGCGGGCACGCAACTTCCCTCGTGGCCGCGCTTCGGAGCGCGCCCATACTCCCAGTCCCATCACCACACGACCCCATGCCATCCGTCGTCGGCGCATGCCGCGTTCCTTCCGCGCGGGCAGATCTTCGCCCTCTCACGAGGGGCCGGGGCGCCTGGTCAGAGCCCCCGGCCTCTCACTGGTTGGAGTACTGCTCGCGGCGCCGTCGTCGCGCCCCACCGTGCGCCCACAGCGCTCTGGGGGGGGTACATCGCGATCACTGGTGGCGTTCATGAAGAATGCCGGCCCGCGGTCCCCCGACGGGCGAAACCGCATCGCCCATCGAGGGGCCGCCGCAATGCGTGTCTCTGACGAACGATTACATCTTGCCCTTCATCTTGCCTTTCATGGGCTCCTTTATCATCTTCATGTGCTCGCTCATCGTCTTCATCTGGTCAGGGGTCATCTGGCCATCCTTCATCCGATCGGCCATCATTTGCATGTGCTCGCCCATCATCTTCATCTGGTCGGGGGCCATCTTCCCGCCCTTCATCTGGTCGCTCATCGTCTTCAGCTGGTCGCTCATCATCTTCATTTGCTCAGGAGCCATCGCTCCGCTCTGGGCGTACCCCGTCGTCGCCACGGCGACCACGAGCATCACCACCGCCATCATTCTCATCACCTGCATCATTCCGGACCTCCAATTGACAGCATGGGTCACAGTAGAGTCTCTGTCACACCGCGTAGACCGTCACCACACCCCCTTTCCGCATCACTCCGCGAGCCGGCTTCACCGGCCCCGGGGTTGCGTGAGACTCATACGAAGAACCCCGGACGCTCTCCTCGAGATCCTTGGGTGCATGCCCCACCCCCACTCGTACGCCCGCTCCTGTGCCTGAGCCGCGACCTGCCCGAGCCCGCTCAGCATCACTCGCCTCCCCTCCGCGTTGGGTGCCGTTTCACCGGACGCGCCCCGTGGCTCGGAGCCACATGGCCAGCGCCGTGTGGTATTCGGCCAGCGCCGCCACCGAGTTGAAGCGGGCGCGCGTGAGGCTCACCTGGGCATCCAGGATCTCCACCTGGATTCCCCGCGCCGCCTCGAAGCGTTCCTTGACGATGCGGAATTCCTCCTCCGACTGCTCCAGTCCCTTGCGGCTGGCCTCCACGCCCTTCTCGGCAGCGGTGAGCATGAGCGCTGCCTGGTTGACCTCCTTGGCGATCTGCTGTCGCACGAGCCCCTCCGCGTACGCGGCCCGCTCGAGCTTGGCCTTCGTCGTGTTCAGCGCGTTCTCTCGCATGAAGCCATCGAAGAGCGGCAGCGTCACCACCACGGTTGCACCAGGACGCCCGGCGCCACCAGACGCTTCACCACGTAGCCCGCGCTCGGGGCCAGGATGGTGTGACGTAGTCGCGGACCACCTGGGCGGTCCGGGCCCCGGCCTGGCGCTGGGTGACCATGGACTCGGATGCCTCGACCTTCCGTCTGGCTGAGACTTCGATGGCGCGCGCCTGCTCGATCGTGGCCCGGGCGGCCTCCCGCTTGGCCTCCGCCGCCGCGGCCATGGCCCTGTCGCTCTCGTACTCCTGGCGCGAGACCGCGCCGGTGTTGAACAGGCGCTCCGTCCGCGCGATCAGCGCGCGGGCGTAGGTGACCTCGGCCTCCACCATCGCCAGCTCCCTCTTCATGTGGGTGACGCCGTGGCGGGCCGCGGACAGATCGGCCTCCATCCGCGCCCGGCCCGCCTGAGACGTTGCCAGCATCGCCTCCGCCTCGCGGACCCGCGAGGACAGCTCCACGTCGTCCAGACGGGCCACGATCTGGCCCGCGCGCACCGCATCCCCCGGATACACCGTCATCTCCATGATACGGCCGGTCACGCGCGGATAGATGTCCTCCTCGTTGAAGGGCTCGATGAGGCTCCGGAACTGCGCCAACAGCAGGAGAAACGTGAAGATGACGGCGAGGAGGAGCCCGCGCAGCAGCCGCTGGAAGGACTCCTCCATCTGCGTCATGTCCCCGTGCAGCTCGACCCCGTACCCGGGCGGGAACTCGATCTTCTCGTGAGCGGCCATCAGCAGGTCCATGGACAGGTCCATGCTGGGCGGGCCGCCCTTGCGGTAGTAGCCAAGCACCGAATTGGCGCCGTTTCGCGTGCCGCGGGTCGTGTCCACCACGTCATGGCTCAACGCGCGCCCCCTTGATCTGCAGCACGGCGAGGTCGTTGAGGCGATCGGCGCCGACCAGCCTCGCGGCGCAGCTCCGCTCGTCAGGGAGGGTCACGGTGATCTCCTCCGCGCCCTCCACCACGTGGCTGTTCGTCAGGATGTAGCCGCGCCGGTCGACGATGATCCCCGACCCGAGCCCACGGCTCGTCACCGGCTCACCCCCCTCGTTCTGCTCGATCTCACGCGTCGTGATGCTCACGACCGCGGGCAGGATGCGCGCCATGACCGCCGGAA
>MGBT01000240.1 GCA_001788395.1 Candidatus Rokubacteria bacterium GWA2_70_23 | reverse complement strand
CATCTGCTTCGTTGGCGCCCTCGGCCGCACGCTCAACGTACGCAGAGTACGCCTCGCGTGCGGCCGTCGGGCGCCGCCTCGCATCTGGACCTTTTTGAGCAGCCTGCTGGCGCGCGCGGCGGCAGCTACTGGGTGAGGGCCTGCTTCCAGGCGATGGCCGGCTGGACGTTGGTCTCGGCCGGCTTGGTGCAGCGCTTGCCGCGGGCGCCGTAGCTGATGGTCCCCGTGCGGATCGGGCAGGTGCCGAAGGGCGTGCCGAACTGCACGACGCCCTGGATCACGGTGAGGACGCTCTGGCCGTCCTCCTGGACCTTGAGGTTGAACTCGGTGCCCTCGACGATAGCCGTGGCCACCGGCGTCTCGACCTCGAGCTGCTTCAGGCCTTCCCCGGTCGTCACCCACACCTCGCCCTGGCTGAGCCGGATGATGCGCGTGATCCCGCGGGCCTTCTCCCAGCGGGAGAGGATCTTGAAGGCCGTCCCCTCGTTAAGCGCCACCTGGACGCCGTCGCGGAACTGGATGAGCGCCTGGGTGGCGGCCTCCGTCCGGAGCACGTCGCCCTCGTAGAGCGGCAGCGCCCCCTTGCCCTGCAGCCTGTCCTCGATGCCGTCGCTCCGCACGACGACCAGGGTGCCGATGGCGTTCTGCGCCGTTCCCACGGGCGTCCCTTGCGCCGAGGCGGGAGGCGCACCCCAGAGGAGCAGGACGAGCGCCGCCGCGCCGAGCGCCGCCCCCAGGTGCCGGATGCTGTTCATGGCTCTTCCCCTCCTCAGGCTAGCCGCCGTGATAGACGACGCGGATCGGCTTGCGGCCCACCGGCACCGTGGCGATGACCTGGCTCGTCCCCGTGTCGATGACCCGCAGGTCGTTGGAGACCTCGTGCACCGCGTAGACGCGCGTGCCCTCGCGGTTGGCCCACGCGCCGTTGGGACGCTGGCCCACGTCGATCTGCTCCAGGATGCGCAGGTTCTTGGCGTCGGCGTTGACCACCACGATCTTGTTGAGCCCGCCCACCGTCACATAGGCGTTCGGGCCCTGCAGGCCCTTGAAGCCGAAGGCGATCTGCTGCGGCGCGGGGCCCACGTTGAGCGAGGCGACCTTGTCCTGGGTGGCCGGGTCGATGACGTAGATGTCGGTGCCGCCAGTGTTGGTGCCCCAGATGCGGCCGTCGGGCCCCAGGATGAGGAAGTGGGGGTTGGTCCCCACCGGAATGGTCTTGATGATCCGGTGCGAGGCCGTCTCGATGACCTCGACGGCCTTGTCCCCCTGGTTCGACACGTAGGCGAACTGGCCGTCGCGCGAGAAGGCCAGGCCCGTGGGGCCCTTGCCGACGGCAATGGTGCCGAGGATCCGGAAGGTCTTCGTGTCGATGATGGAGATGTTGTTCTCGCCGATGTTGCAGACCCAGGCGTGGCGGTTGTCGTTGGTGAGCGTCACCACATGCGTCCGGGTGCCGGTGGCGATGGAGGCGACGGTTTCCATGGCGTCGGTGTCGATCACCGAGAGCCGGCCGGAGGCCAGGTTGGTCGCGAAGAGCCACTTGCCGTCGCGGGTCACCGCAAGGTCGTGGGTGGAGTGGTTCCGCGCGTCGACCGTCCCGATGACCTGGAACGTCGTGCCGTCCACGACGGTCACCGAGTTGCCGCTCTCGTTGGCGACGTAGATGCGTGTCCGGGGCTCGAGAGCCTGGTCCTTCGGCTTGACCTCGGCACAGCCGGCGAGCGCAAGGAGCGCCCACACGGAGATCAGACTGGCTGGCACGGCACGGGTGCGTTCCATGGCTCGACTCTCCCTCTGCTGGCGGTCCGACAGCGGTCCCCGGCGGTCGACGCGACCCCGTAAGGTTCCCATACCTTCCCCCAGACGAATGAACTAGTCAAGAGGCACAGGATGCCAGGTCCTTGACACCTCCGCCGCGCCCGGCTAGACTCCGGCCGCTTCCTGTTCCGACGGGGAGATCCGGGGCACGATCGCCGGAGGGAGCCCGAAGGATGCCGCCGACCTGGAAGTCCAGCTCCTGGTGCAGATGGCTCATCGCGGGCCTGGTCTGCGCTGCCGTCTGGCCGGCTCCGGCCGTGGCCCAGGGCCCCTCGTGGGAGGCCCTGATGACGGCGGCGGCGCTGGCGCTGCAAGAGGCGCGGTTCTCGGAGGCGGAGCGATCTCTCCAGGCCGCGCTCCGGGAAGCCGAGCGCCTCGCTCCCGACGGGCGCGAGGCAGGCTTGAGCCTCGCCGGTCTCGCCGCGCTTTCCGTCGCTCTCGGGCGGTACGCGGAGGCCGCGCCGCTGGGTCAGCGCGGGCTCGACCTGCTGGAGCGCGCGGTGGGCCCGGAGCATCCGGATGTGGCGGCGGCGCTCCAGACCCTGGGTTCGCTCTCGCACGCGCTGGGCCGGGGCGCCGAGGCCGAGGCGCGGCTCCGACGGGCCCTTGCCATCCGCGAGAAGGCCCTCGGCCCCGAGCGGCCCGAGGTGGCCGAGAGCCTCAACGCCCTCGGCGGGTTCTTCCGCGCGCAGGGCCGCTACGCCGAGGCCGAGCCGGCGCTCTCTCGGGCGCTCGGCATCACGGAGAAGGCGCTCGGTCCGGACCACGCGGACACCGCGGCGAGTCTCAATGCGCTGGCCGCGATGTACCTCGATCAGGGAAAGTACGCCGATGCCGAGCGGCTGTTCCAGCGCGCGCTGGCGGTGACCGAGACGGCGCGGGGCCGGCAGCACCCGGAGGGGGCGCGGAGCCTCGCCGGGCTCGCGAGCCTCGACGACACGCAGGGGCGATACGCCAAGGGCCAGGCGCTCGCCGAGCGGGCGCTGGCGATCCGGGAGCGGGCACTGGGACGGGAGCACCCCGAGGTGGCGGAGAGCGTGCATGGGCTTGCCGAGATCTACGGGCATCAGGGCAAGCAGGCCGAGGCGGAGCCCCTCTTTCGCCGCGCGCTGGCGATCCGCGAGAAGGGGCTCGGCGCAGACCATCCCGATCTGGCCGCCCCGCTCACCCATTTGGCGGCGCTCTCCGGGGCCCAGGGCCGGCACGCCGAGGCGGAGCCCCTGGCCCGCCGGGCGCTCCTGATCTCGGAGAAGGCGCTCGGCGCCGAGCATCCCTATCTGGCGGAGACCCTGATGGTGCTCGGGTCTCTCTCTCTCCGGCAGGGCCGGCCGGCCGAGGCCGAGCCGCTTTTCCGCCGGGCGCTGGCCATCTCCGAGAAGGCGCTGGGAAGCGAGCATCCGCAGGTGGCCCGGAGCGTCGCGCATCTGGCCGCCCTCTACCGAGCCCAGGGCAAGTTCGCCGAGGCCGAGCCGCTTTACCAGTGGGCGGTCGCCGTTCGCGAGAAGGCCCTCGGGCCGAACCACCCTGACCTGGCCGAGAGTCTCGAGGCCTACGCCCTGCTGCTCAGGCAGACGCAGCGGGAAGCCGAGGGGGCCCAGCTGGAGGCCCGCGCCCGGGCGATCCGTGCCAGGCCCCCGCGGGAGAATCCCTGAGCGTGAGTCGAGCGCCAGCCTGCCGATCGAGCGGGCGGCGCGAAGTCCTTCTCAGCCCGCCCGCCTGCGCGAATACTCGTGCCGCCTGGCGCCCGGTGGCGCAGGGCCGGCCGCATCCATGTGAACCAGCGAAGTAGAGAACAGGGAGGAATCCGACGATGAGACGGCACGTTCTTCGAAGCCTCGTGCTCGGCGTCCTTGCCCCCGCCGCGATCGCCTCGACCGCGCAGGCGCAGGGGACTCTCAAGATCGCCATGATCGAGCCGCTGTCGGGCGGGGCGGCCAGCGCCGGCATCCTGAGCCAGAAGCACTTCGGCTACTTCGTGGACAAGATCAACGCGGCCGGTGGCGTGAACGGGCAGAAGATCGAGGTCCTCTTCTTCGACAACAAGATCAGTCCCCAGGAGTCGCTCATCATCCTCAAGAAGGTCATCGACGAGGGCATCCGCTACGTCTCCCAGGGGGTCGGCTCGGTGGTGGCCCACGCCATCACGGACGCCGTGCTGAAGCACAACGAGCGGAACCCCGGCAAGGAGGTGATCTACCTCAACTACGCCGCGGTGGACCCGGCGCTGACCAACGAGAAGTGCAACTTCTGGCACTTCCGGTTCGACGCCGACGCCGACATGAAGATGGAGGCGCTCACCAACTACCTGGCCAAGGCGAAGGGCCTCAAGAAGGTCTATCTCATCAACCAGGACTACTCCTTCGGCAAGGCCGTGGCCGTGGCCGCGCGTGCCATGCTGACGAAGAAGCGCCCCGACATCGAGATCGTGGGGGACGAGCTGCACCCGCTGCAGAAGGTCACCGACTTCTCCCCGTACGTGGCCAAGATCAAGGCCTCCGGGGCCGACTCGGTGATCACCGGGAACTGGAGCAACGACATGCTGCTCCTCATCAAGCCGGGCAAGGACGCAGGCCTCAAGGTGGACTGGTACACGTACTATGCGGGCACGCTCGGATCGCCCACGGCCATCGGCCGCGACGGCGTCGGCCACGTCAAGCAGGTGACCGAATGGCACAAGAACGCGCTGCCCGAGGCGGATCCGGACCAGATCGCCTACGAGAAGCGCTTCACCGGGAAGGAGGACGACTTCGCCTACTGGCGGCTGAAGACCATGTTCGAGATGCTGGTCGAGACCATGAAGAAGGCCAAGTCGAACGACCCCGTGAAGGTCGCCAAGGCGCTCGAGGGGATGAAGTACAAGACGGTGCTCGGCGACGTGGAGATGCGGGCCGACAACCACCAGCTCCTCCAGCCGCTGTTCATCTCGACCATGTCGGACAAGGTGAAGTACGACGTGGAGAGGACGGGGCTCGGGTTCGTGACCAACGGCAAGATCGAGGCCAAGGACACCGCCACCCCGACCACCTGCAAGATGGACCGGCCCAAGTAGGCAGCCCTCGCGGGAGGGTACGGGGGGGCAGGCTCACGGCGAGTGGGGTTCCGAGCAAGGGAGCCTGCCCCCCCGTACCCTCCCCGTGTCCCGAACGGTGACCCGTGCTTGAGCTGGTGATCTTCTCGACGCTGAACGGCGTCGTGTACGGCCTGCTCCTGTTCATGCTGTCGAGCGGCCTCACGCTGATCTTCAGCATGATGGGCGTGCTGAACTTCGCCCATGCCAGCATGTTCATGCTTGGCGCCTACTTCTCCTACCAGGTCGGCAAGCTCGTCGGCTTCTGGCCGGCGCTCGTGCTGGCTCCGCTTCTCGTCGGCCTGATCGGCGCCGGAGTCGAGCGCTACGGGCTCCGGCACGTCCATCGGCACGGCCACGTGCCGGAGCTGCTCTTCACCTTCGGCCTGGCCTACCTGATCGAAGAGATCGTCGTGATGGGGTGGGGACGGAACCCCATCGAGAACCGCGTGCCCGCCACGCTCGACTTCCCTCTCTTCACGCTCTTCACCACGAGCTATCCGGCCTACAAGGCGTTCATGATGGCGGTGTCCATCGGCATGTTCGTGGCGCTGTACCTCGTGCTCAAGCGCACTCGCATCGGTCTCATCATCCAGGCCGCGCTCACGCACCCCAGCACCGTGGCGATGCTGGGCCACAACGTGCCGCAGGTGTTCATGCGGGTCTTCGCGGCCGGGACCGCGCTGGCGGCGCTGGCGGGGGTGATCGGCGGATTCGCGCTGCTGACCACGCCCAACATGGCGGCCGCGCTGGGCCCCATCGTGTTCGTCGTGGTGGTGATCGGGGGCTTGGGCTCGCTCGGAGGCGCCCTCATCGCCTCGCTCGCCATCGGCATCATGCAGACCTTCGCGGTGGCCCTCGATGTCTCGCTGCTGGACCTCCTCCGGCACGCGGGCGTCGCCATCGGGCGGGAGTCGGCCCTGTTCGAGCTCGCGTCGATCAAGATCGCCCAGGCCGCGCCCATGATCCCGTACGTCTTGCTCGTGCTGATGTTGATCGTCCGTCCCAAGGGCCTCCTGGGCACCCGCGAGACATGATGGACGGGCGGCCGTCGGCGGCCGTGTCCGTTCCGCTGGCGGGTGTCGCGGCGCGACGAGGGCGCCGCGCCTGGCCCTGGCTCCTGGCGGCGGCGGGGCTCTGCGTGCTGCCCCTGGTGCCGGGGCTCGACAGCAATTTCGTCCGCTCGCTCGTGAGCCAGATGGGGATCGCCGCCGTCTTTGCGCTCTCCTTCAACATGCTGCTCGGCCAGACGGGGCTGTTGTCCTTCGGCCACGCCGTGTATTTCGGCCTCGGCGGCTACGTCGCCATCCACGGGATGCGCTTGATCAACGCGGGGCTGCCGATTCCGATCCCGCTCGTGCCGCTGTTCGGTGCCGCCGGGGGGCTCTTCTTCGGGGTGCTGATCGGCTCGGTGACCACCAAGCGCGCCGGCACCGTGTTCGCCATGATCACGTTGGGGCTCGGGGAGCTGGTCGTGGCGGCCTCCTTGATGCTGACCCGTTTCTTCGGGGGCGAGGAGGGCATCACGGCCAACCGGACCCGCGCCCCGCATCTGTTCGGCCTCACGTTCGCCTCTCAGCTCGAGGTGTACTATCTCATCGCGTTCTGGGCGTTCCTGTCGGTGGCCCTGATGTCCGCCTTCACGCGCACGCCGCTCGGCCGCATGTGCAACGCCGTGCGTGACAACCCGGAGCGCGCCGAGTTCGTCGGCTACAACCCGCAGCGCGTTCGCTTGCTGGCCTTCGCGGTGTCGGCGATGTTCGCGGGTGTGGCCGGCGGGCTGCACGCGGTCAACTACGAGATCGTCGCCGCCGAGGCTCTGGGCGCGGCCCGCTCGGGCGCCGTCCTCCTCATGGCCTTCGTCGGCGGGATCGGGAGCTTCTTCGGTCCCATCCTGGGCGCGATGGTGATCACCTGGCTCCAGGTGAGCCTGAGCGACTACACGACCGCCTGGCAGCTCTATTTCGGCATCCTCTTCATCATCATCGTGCTGTTTGCGCCCGGAGGACTCGCGTGGCTGATCGCGCTGCACCTGCCGCTGGCCCGGGCCCGGATGCTTCACACGGTGCTTCCGGGGTATCTGGCGGCGCTGGCGCCGGCGCTGGTCATGGTGCTCGGGGGAAGTCTTCTCCTCGAGATCAACTATCGCCTGGCGACGAAGCCGGAGCTCGGCACCCGGATGTCCCTCTTCTGGGTCGCCATGGACGTCTCCCGGCCGTGGCCATGGATCGCCGGCCTCGCCATGCTGGCGGGCGGTTTCTACGCCTTTCGCAGGAGCTGGGCCCTGGTGGCCGCGGGCTGGCACGCGGCGAGCGAGCGGATGCGTGAGGACGGAGCGCCATGAGCCCGTCGCCGGCGCTCCAGCTCCAGGAGGTCCACAAGAGCTTCGGCCCCACGCCGATCATCCGCGGCGTGACGCTCGACGTCGTCGCGGGCGAGCGGCACGCCGTCATCGGCCCCAACGGCGCCGGCAAGTCCACGCTGTTCAACATCGTCAGCGGCCGTTTCCCCCCGACCCGCGGCACCGTCAGGCTGAAGGGGACGGACATCACCGGCCAGCCGCCGTTCGAGATCAACCGCCGGGGCCTCTCGCGCAGCTTCCAGGTCACCAATATCTTCCCCCGGCTCAGCGTCCACGAGAACGTGCGGTGCAGCGTCCTGTGGTCGCTGCGATACCGGTACTCGTTGTGGCACCGGGTGGACCGGCTGCGCGACGTGGAGGATCGCACCGAGAGGATCCTCGCGCAGATCAACCTGAGCGCGCGCCAGGACGTGCCGGCGGGCGTCCTGACCTATGCCGAGCAGCGGGCGCTCGAGATCGGCATCACGATTGCGGGCGGCGCCGACGTGATCTTGCTCGACGAGCCCACCGCCGGGATGAGTCACAGCGAGACCGAGTACGCCGTCGAGCTGATCCGCGGCCTCTCGGGAGGCAAGACCCTCGTGATCGTCGAGCACGACATGGGGGTCGTGTTCAACCTCGCCGACCGGATCTCGGTGCTCGTGTACGGGGAGATCATCGCCACGGACACGCCCGACCGCATCCGCGCCAACCGGGCGGTCCAGGACGCGTACCTCGGGACGGAGCATCACTGATGCTCCGAGTCCGGGACCTCCACGCGTTCTACGGCAAGAGCCACATCCTCCAGGGGGTCTCCTTCGATGTGCGGCCAGGCGAGATCGTGAGCCTGCTGGGTCGGAACGGGGTCGGGCGCTCGACGACGATCAAGGCCATCATGGGGGACGTGCCGCCTCGGGGCTCGATCATCTTCCGGAGCGAGGAGATCGTCGGGCTCCGGCCCCACGAGATCGCCCGCCGCGGGCTCGGGTACGTCCCCGAGAACCGCGACATCTTCCCCGGCCTGACGGTCCGCGAGAACCTGATCCTCGGCATGAAGTCCACGAAGCAGACGGGGCGCTGGTCCTTCGAGGACATGTTCGAGATGTTCCCCCTGCTGCGGGAGCGCGCCGACACGATGGGGGGTGTCCTCTCCGGCGGGGAGCAGCAGATGCTCACGATCTGTCGCACCCTGATGGGAGATCCGGATCTCATCATGATCGACGAGCCGACCGAGGGCCTGGCTCCGAAGATGGTGGACCTGGTCGCTGGCCTCCTCGAGCAGATCGCGCGGCGCGGGATCTCCATCCTGCTCGTCGAGCAGAAGCTCACCATCGCCCTCCGGATCGGCACCCGGCTCTACGTCATGGGGCACGGCCGGATCGTGTTCGAGGGCACGCCCGATGACCTGAAGGCCAATGCGGCGGTACGCAAGGAGTGGCTCGAGGTGTGACGGGCGCCGGGACGCGACCCCGCGACGGGTCGGGGGGACCCTCCTCGACCACGATACCCCACGGGCCTCGGAGGGCACCCCCGACCCGCCGCTCGCACCCGACCCCGCCGCTCGCCTCGCCCGCGGTATCATTGCCGTGATGGATCGCCTCGTCCGCCCAGCGGCAGATGATCGCCGAGATCAACCTGCTCTATCGCCCCGCGCTCGTGCTGCTGGACGGCCTCGAGGCCTTCGTGGACGGGGGGCCCGAGTCGGGCGGCAAGGTGTCACTCGACGTGATGATCGCGGGCCTCGATCGCGTGGCTGTGGATGCGGTGGGGGTGGCGATGCTGCGCCTGCACGGCACGATCCGCGCCGTGTCGGCCGGGCGGGTGTTCGAGCAGGCGCAGATCGCCCGGGCGGCTGAACTCGGCCTCGGGGTGAGCCGCCCGGAGCTGATCGACCTCGTGACCGACGACCGGGCCGGGCAGGATTTCCTGGCCCGGCTCCGGCCGGTGCTGCTCGCACCCTGAGCGGGACTACTTGCCGGGGGTGTAGTAGGGGTTGTTCCCGGAGGAGTGGTCGGTGGTGTCGAGGACTTCCTCGACCTCCGGCAGCTCCTCCTTGATCAGCCGCTCGATGCCGGCCTTCAGCGTGATGTCGGCCGCACCACAGCCCTGGCAGCCGCCGCCCATCTGGAGATAGACCTTGTTCTCCTGGACGTCGATCAGCTCGACGTACCCGCCGTGGCCGGCCACGGCGGGGTTGATGGTCGACTCGATCAGCTCCTGCACCCTGGCCTTGAGATCGTCGCTCATGAGGTCCTCCTCTAGATCACCACTGTACCCGAATATCCTGTCAGGGCCAACTGGCCCCGGGTGGGCTCCGCTCAGCAGAACCAGGGCTCGGTCATGCGCGGCGGGCGCGTGCGGTCGCGCGGGAGCCCGGCGGCCAGGCTGGGGCCCGGGGACAGGCCGGCGGCAGCGGCCCAGCGGGCGCGCACCCGATCGAAGGTGACGGCCGGATCCTCCTCCCGCTCGGCCGCCTCCGCCACGTGGGCGGCGACGGCCGTGTGGAGCGCTTCCACGCGGGGATCCGGGTGCGTCCACCGGTACGAGAAGTCCTCCTGGACGAGCCCGTCCAGGAAGGGCCGCAGCGCCGGGCTCTCGAGAAGCAGCGAGCCGGGGGGGACCAGGAGCCGGAGCGAATACTGCACCGGGTCCACGTGATCCACCAGGCTCTCGCGCTCGACGAAGTCGAGCATGTCGCCGTAGTCCTCGATCGCTGTCCACGGCGTGAAGGCGACCCAGGTGGGCCGGAAGGCGATGCCGGCCTCGCGCACCGCGCGGAGCGCCTCCGTCACATCGGCCCGCGTATGCCCCTTGGCCAGATGGGTGAGCACCGTGTCGCTCAGCGATTCCACGGCGGAGACGACGAAGATAGAGCCCAGCGCGGCAAGCTCGGGGAGGAGCCGGCTATGCCTCAGCAGATGCTCGACCTTGGCGGTGAAGTCGAAAGTCACGTCGGGGAACTCCGCGTGCAGCCCGCGGGCCACCGCCAGGGCCTGGCCCGGCCCGTTGAGGAAATCCGGATCGCCGAAGGTGATGTGGGTGGCGCCCGCGGCGACCTGCTGGCGGATGTCGGCCAGGACCGTGTCGCGGGGGACGGCGAAGAAGCGGCCACCGTAGACGGGCGGGATGGGGCAGTGGCGGCAGCGATGAAGGCAGCCGCGGCTCGCCTCGACATAGCCCACCACTTCCCGCCGGCCCGCTCGCTCGAGCCGCGCGTACTTCTTGAGCGCGGGGAGCGAGGCCCGGCTCGGCCGCGGCAGCGGCTGGCGCCTGAGGTATGGCCCCGAGGGCGCCCGGGCGGTGGCGACGCCGGGCACGCGGGGATCCTCGCCGGCGGCCAGCGCATCGGCCAGACCCGCCAGCGGCTGCTCGGGCTCGCCACCGACGACGCTGTCGATGCCGTGGGCCAAGAGGTACTCCGCGTTCAGGCTCGCGTACAGACCGAAGAAACAGATGTGGCACGAAGGGTTCGCGGCGCGGACGCGCTCGGCCACCGTCACCCCGACGCGGAGCGCCGTGTGCATCGGCACCGAGATGGCCACGAGGCGCGCGCGGGCGGCCTTCTCGGGGTCGAAGGGCTCCACCGACACATCCAGCGTGGCCGGCGCATAGCCGCGCTCCGCGAGGACGGCGGCCGGCCAGGCGATGCCGAGCGGCTGATGCCCCAGCTCGTAGCAGGCGATGAGCAGGATGTCCCCGGCCGCTTTCATGGAGCCCTCATCGTACACCTGCCGTCGAGCCCCGCCGATCCGCCATAACTCCGCTCTAAGGGCTCCCCGCCCGAGGTAGCATGATTCGCCCGCTAGGCGAGTCGCTCTCCCTCGTGGGAACCGACCTTAGAGCGGAGTTATGGCATCCGCGCGGAGTCTGGCATGGGGGCGGGGCCTGATGGTACCGTTGGGAGGCCATGCACACCATCGCTCGGCCGTCATGACGCCGCGCCGCCTGGGGGAGGGGCATCGGGCGGCGCGCCCCGCCCGATGGTCAGAGGTCGCGAAGGGGTATGCGGAGATCCCGCGCCGCGGCGATCAGGCGCTCGTCGTAGCTCGCGAGCTCCACACGCTGACCGCGCCCCCGAAGGAACTCGATGGCGGCCAGGTGAAGGGCGTCGAGCGTCCGCACGGGCCTGGGGAACGGCTCGAGGGCGCGGGCGAGCACAGGCGGGGCCAGCTCCACGAGCGCCACCCGCGCGAGCAGCGCCCGCACCTCGTCCCCGTGGGATCGCGCCAGCCGACGCGCGTGGATGCGCGTCCAGATCTCGTACTCGAGGAGACGGCTCGAGGTGAGGGACTCGCGCCACAGCGCTTCCGGCGGCATGCGGTCCTCGGCGAGGAGATGAGCCAGGGCGACGGAGGTGTCCAGATAGATCAACGGTCGGCGCGGTCCTGCGCGAGGTCCCGCATCAGCTCGCGGAAGGGCATGACCGGGTTGCGCGGCGGCGGGGCGCCGACGCCGACGGCCGGCGGGGTGATCCACCCGTGGCGCACCGCCTCGGCCAGGAGCGCGTCGGCCAGGAGCGGGCTGCGGCCCTCCTGCGGAGGGACCAGCTCGGCGACGACGCGGTCCCGATCCGTGACGAGGATGGTTTCCCCTCCGGCGGCCAGGCGCACGTACTCGCTGAGCCTGTTCTTGAGGATCTTCAGCCCCACTGCGCGCATGCATTCAACGTAGCTTCCAGAAGCTACCTCTGTCAAGCCTGGGGAGACACGCCATGACGACCGGGACCAGGAGCGCGCTCTACACCCCCCTCTGCGATCTCCTCGGCATCCGCTACCCGATCTGCCAGGCGGGCATGGGCTTCGTGGCACGCTCGGGGCTGGCGGCGGCCGTGTCCGAGGCAGGCGGTCTCGGCGTGCTGGCGGCGGCGCACAACACCCCCGAGGGGCTGCGTGAGGAGATCCGCCGGGTGCGGGATGCCACCGACCAGCCCTTCGGTGTGGACGTGCTCTTCGCCACCATGCGCGCCGCCGGCGAGGAGGTGGACCGCTTCGCGGATGCCGTGCGCGGCTCTATCGACGTGGCCCTCGAGGAGCGGGTACCCGTCCTCATCGCCGGCCTCGGCAACCCGGGCGCCGTCACGGCCGAGGCCCACCGGCTCGGCATGAAAGTGATGGCCCTCTGCGGCAACGTGAAGCAGGCGCGGGACCACGCGGCCAACGGAGTGGACGTGGTGATCGCCCAGGGGCACGAGGCGGGCGGGCACACCGGGCGCATCGCCGGGCTTGTCCTGATCCCGGCCATCGTGGATGCGGTGGCGCCGGTCCACGTCGTCGCGGCGGGCGGCATCGCCGACGGGCGCGGGCTCGTGGCGGCGCTCGCACTGGGCGCCGTCGGTGTCTGGCTTGGCACGCGCTTCATCGCCACGGCCGAGGCCTACGCCCACGACAACTACAAGCAGAAGATCGTCGCCATCGACGAGGAGGGCACGGTGGTCACGCGCGCCTCCAGCGGCAAGCCGTGCCGGCTCATCCGCAACAACTTCACCCGCGAGTGGGAGCAGCGCGCGGGCGAGATCCAGCCCTTCCCGGTCCAGCTCCAGCGGGTGGGGTTTCCCTTCTCCATCCGTGCCCGCGAGCAGGGCGACATCGAGAACGGCAGCGCGGCCTGCGGCCAGTCGGCGGGTCTCATCCACGGGGTGCGGCCGGTGCGGGACGTGATCGAGGCCATGGTGGCGGAGGCCGAGGCCGTCCTGAGCCGGCTGCCCCGGTGACGAGGAAGCGGGAGAGGGGACATGAGCGAGGGGGCGACATGAGCGACCGCGACCCGTACGCAGGTCTCACCGACGAGGAGCTGGAGACGATCCCCACCGTCTTCCGGGACGGCCTGTTCGCGGGCCAGGTGGTGCTGGTCAGCAAGATCGAGGAGTGACCATGGCCGATCCGAAGCTCGACACCGTGCGGCTGCAGCGGCTCTCCCGGTCCTACCGCGAGGCGGCGACGCTGATGGCCGCCGTCGAGGTGGGTCTCTTCACGCGCGTCGCGCGCGGCGCCGACACCCTGACGCGGCTCACCGAGGCCCTCGACTTCACCGCGACCAACGCCGAGCGGCTGGTGACGGCCTGCGTGGCCTCGGCCTCCTCGTGCGCGAGGGCGACCGGCTCCGCAACGCCCCCGACGTCCAGCGCTATCTCGTCGAGGGCGAGCCGGGCTACGCCGGGCCGTGGATGCTCTTCACCAAGCCCGAGTGGGACGAGTGGGGGCGGCTCGCCGAGCGCCTCCGGCACACGGGCCCGCCCGTCGTCCTCGGCAAGTACGCCGAGGGCTTCACCGTGGGGGAGGCGCGGAAGTACCACGAGGCGACCTACAGCATCGGCATGGGCTCGGGCCGCCGCTTCGTCCGGCAGGTGGACCTGGCGCGGCGGCGGCGCATCCTCGACCTGGGGGGCGGCTCCGGCTGCTTCTGCATCGCCGCCTGCCAGGCGCACCCGCACCTGAGCGCGGTGGTCTTCGACCTGCCGCCTGTCGCCGAGGTGGCGCGGGAGTTCATCGCCTCCCACGGGCTCTCGGGACGCATCACCGCGGCCGCCGGCAACTTCACCGCGGACCCCCTGCCGCCCGGCGCCGACGTCGTCATCATGGCGAGCAACCTGCCGCAGTACAGCCGCGACATCATCCAGCCCGTCATCCGCAAGGCGTGGCTCGCCCTCGAGGCGGGCGGCGAGATGCACCTGATCGGCGAGATGCTCGACGCCGAACGGACGGGCCCCGCGGACCCCGCGCTGTGGGGGCTGGCCGAGGCCGTCTACGGCAGCACCGGCATCGCCCACTCCGTCACCGAGTGCGTCGGCTACCTGGAGGCCGCCGGCTTCACCGGCGTCACGGCCCACGAGTTCATCCCGGGCGTCCTCATCCGCGTCACCGGCACCAAGCCCGCCTGATGCCACGCGCCGGCGGCGGCGCCCTAGCGCCGGCCCAACTAACTTCGCCATGGCTCGCTCACGCTCGCCCGATTCCCGTGTCCGCTCGCCTGGCCTCCGGCTGCGGCTCGCCCAGCCATGTTCTCGGTCGGCGCCGGTCCTCGACGTACACCCACGTACGCCTCCGGCCGGCGTGGGCTCGCTCCGCTCGCCCGGGTGGCCCCTTCCGTTCGCCTTGCCTGCGGCTTCGGCTCGCCCTGCGGGGCCTCGTCTGGCTCGTCATTTGGGCCGGCACCGTGCGCGCGCTCGGCTAGGAGGGAGCCATGCCCGGGCATGGCTCATGGCCGCAGCACTGGATCACCGGAAGGCGTGGATACTTCGGAAAGCTCGGGTCGTCGGTCGCCCGCTCGCAGCGGGAGAACATCGACCCGCGTGCGGACGTGACTCGTCGCGCGTGACGGCAACTCGCGCACAGCCCCGCACCCTGTCGTTCACGCGCTGGATCGGGGACGTCTGTCACATCGCGACCACGATCCGGCGGCGGGTCAGGGCAGGAGATCGGCGCGCGTCCAGCGCCGGGTCCGGGGTGGAGGGGTGATGGTGGAGGCCATCGCGCTGCCAGCGTAGCGAGCGGGCGCCGGCCCGTCAATGTGCCGGAACGGAGACACCTGCCCTGCGGTGCGGTCCCTGCTTGTGCTACGCTGGCTGCCGCCAGGGGAGAGCGGTGACGGCTGACAACCCGATGACGCAAAGGAACACGTCCATGACGACCCAGGCGCGCGAGCCGCGGATGGAGCTGGAGCAGCACCTCCACATGTACCGCCAGATGGCGAAGATCCGCGCCTTCGAGGAGCAGGTGAACGAGCTGTACAAGAGCGCGAAGATGCCGGGCCTGGCCCACCTCTACGTCGGGGAGGAGGCCGTCGCCGTCGGCGTCTGCGAGGCCCTCCATCGCGACGACTTCATCACGAGCACCCATCGGGGGCACGGCCACTGCCTGGCCAAGGGGGCGTCGGTCAACCGGATGTTCGCGGAGCTGCTCGGCAAGGAGCCGGGCTACTGCCGCGGCAAGGGCGGGTCGATGCACATCGCCGATCCCGAGACGGGCAACCTCGGCGCCAACGCCATCGTGGGCGGCTCCGCCGGCATCGCCACCGGCGCCGCGCTCTCGGCCAAGATGCGGGGCAGCGGCCAGGTTGCGGTGTGCTTCTTCGGTGACGGCGCGCTGGGCCAGGGCCTCCTCTACGAGGTGATGAACATGGCGGCGCTCTGGACGCTGCCCGTCATCTACGTCTGCGAGAACAACCTGTACGGCGAGTACACGCCCTGCGGCGACACCGTCGCCGGCGAGATTCCGGCGCGGGCCCGGGCCTTCGGGATCCACGCCGAGAGCGTCGACGGCCAGGACGTGCAGCTCGTGAACGCGACGATGCGCCGGCTCGTCGAGCGCGCGCGGCGGGGCGAGGGGCCGGCCTTCCTCGAGTGCAAGACCTACCGGTACTACGGGCACCACGTCGGCGACGTCAACCGCGAGTACCGCACGCGCGAGGAGGAGCGGGAGTGGATGACCGGGCGCGATCCGCTCCAGACCTTGGCCTCACGGCTCACGGGGCAGGGGCTCGCCGATGCGAGCGTCTTCGAGCGGATCCAAACCGACGTGAAGACGGAAATCGACAGCGGCGTGCAGTACGCGCTGGCCGCGCCATACCCCGATCCGAGCGAGGTGGACGAGGATGTCTATGCCTGACGCGGCGGTGCGCGAACTGACGTACGGCGAGGCGGTCAAGGAAGCGATCGCCGAGGAGATGCGGCGCGACCCGCGCGTCTTCCTGATCGGGGAAGACGTGGCGGAGGCCGGCCACCCCTTCAAGACGCTGGTCGGGCTCGTGCAGGAGTTCGGGACGGACCGGATCATCGACACGCCCATCTCCGAGCCCGGCTACGCCGGCATCGGGGTCGGAGCGGCGATGACCGGCATGCGGCCGATCGTCGACGTGATGTTCGGCGACTTCATCACGCTGACCATGGATCAGATGGTGAACCAGGCCGCCAAGGTCCACTACATGTCGGGCGGCAAGATCAAGGTGCCCATCGTCTTCCGCACCACGCTGGGGGCGACGCGCCGATCGGCCGCCCAGCACTCGCAGTCGCTCCACGCCTGGGTGAGCCACGTCCCGGGCCTCAAGGTCGCGCTGCCCTCGGGGCCCTACGAGGCCAAGGGGCTGATGAAGACAGCCATCCGCGATGACAGTCCGGTGGTCATCTTCGAGGACAAGATGATGTACCGGGTCAAGGGCCCGGTGCCGGCCGAGGACTACACCATCCCCTTCGGCGTGGCGAAGGTCACGCGCGCGGGCAGGGACATCACCATCGTCGCCACCAGCAGCATGGTGCCCGTCGCCCTCGGCGCCGCCACCCTGCTCGAGGCGATCGGCATCAGCGCCGAGGTGATCGACCCGCGCACGACGTGGCCGCTGGACAAGCAGGCGCTGATCGATTCGGCCAAGAAGACCTCGCGCGCCATCGTGGTGGACGAGGGCTACGAGCGCTACGGCGTTACCGCCGAGATCGCGTCGGTGATCGCGGAGGGCGCGTTCTATCACCTCGATGCGCCAGTCAAGCGCATCGGGGCCATGGACGTGCCGGTGCCGTTCTCGCCGGTGCTCGAGGATCTCACCGTGCCGTCTTCGAGCGTGGTCTTCGAGGCGGCGAAGGCGCTCTGCGGGAAGGCCTGATGCTTTCGATACCCTCTCCCCCGGCGGGGGAGAGGGAAGGGTGAGGGGGCGCGCCTGATGCCCACGACCGTCATCATGCCGGCGCTGGAGCTGGCGCAGGAGAGCGGCACGGTCCTGCACTGGCTCAAGGCCCCCGGCGCCACGGTGACGAAGGGTGAGCCGCTCGTGGAGATCGAGACCGACAAGGTCACCACCGAGATCGAGGCGCCCGCCTCCGGAGTGCTTGGCGACGTGACCGCGCGAGCCGGCGACGTGGTCCCGGTCGGACAGACGATCGCGCTCATCTTCGCCCCCGACGAAGCCCGGTCGGTCGGACGGGCGCCCGCGGTCGCGCCGCCCCCGCGGGCCGGCGGAGCCACGGCTGTCCCGGCGCCGGCCGCGACGGTCAAGGCGTCGCCCCTCGCCCGCAGGATCGCCCAGGAGCACGGCGTCGACCTCGCGCAGGTCACGGCGGCCGGCGGCAAGATCGAGAAGGCCGACGTGCTCGCCCACATCGCGAGCGAGAAGGAGTCGGCCGCCGTCGAGGGGACAGCGGCGCGCCTCAGCGCCGCGTCGCCGAAGGCGCGGAGACTGGCGGCCGAGCGTGGTCTCGACATCGGAGCGCTCCGCGGCTCGGGCCCGGGTGGTGCCGTCCTCGCGGCCGATATCGCCGCAGCGGAGCTCCGCGAGGCGCCGAGCACGCCTCGGGCGGAGGCGCCTGGCGTCGGCACCGTCTGGCGAATCATGGCCGAGCGCATGACGGCGAGCTGGACCTCCGCGCCCCACTTCTATCTCTTCCGCGAGGTCAATGTCAGCCGCCTGATCTCCTGGCGCGAGCGGGCGAGCACGCAGGCCGGCGCCCGGATCACCTACACCGACCTCCTGGTGAAGCTCGTGGCGGCGGCCCTGTCGCGGCATCCGGGCGTGAACGCCTCGTGGAAGGACGGCGCGATCGTGCGGAATGCCGAGATCAACATCGGCCTGGCCGTCGCCATCGACGACGGCCTCGTGGTCCCCGTCATCCACCGCGCCGACACGCTGAGCCTCGGGGAGATCGCGGCCCGCCGCGAGGACGTGGTGAGCCGCGCTCAGGCCGGCACGCTGCGGCCGGCCGACATCCAGGGGGGCGGGTTCACGATCAGCAACCTCGGGATGTACGGCGTCGACGCCTTCAACGCGATCGTCAATCCGCCGCAGGTCGCCATCCTGGCCGTCGGCCGCATCGCCGACCGCGTCATCGCGGTCAACGGCCAGCCGGCCGTCCAGCCCACCATGATGCTGACCCTGTCCTGCGACCACCGCGCCCTCGACGGCGCCCGCGGCGCCCGGTTCCTCGGCGTCCTCGCCGACCTGCTCGAGGAGCCCCTGGCGCTGCTCGTGTGACGCCGGACCGTCCGGCCCTCGCCGACAGCGATGTCGGGCGCGCCCTGATTCGTACTCAAGGGGGTTGAAGGGGCGTACGTCACGCCGCTCACGTGGCCCTGGGCGACGCCCCTGGCGCGGGAGCACGACCACCGCGACGAGGCCCACCGTGGAGCTCGTCCAAGCGAGGGCCCGATGACCAAGTGCCTGCTCGTGTCGCCCCGGTTCCCGGACTTCAGCTACTGGAACTATCGCGAGGTCTGCGAGCTCTTCGGCGCCCGATACCCGTCGGCGCCGCTCGGTCTCGTCACGGCGGCCGCGCTCCTGCCCCGGGAGTGGGAGATCCGGCTTCTGGACCTCAACGTGCGAGAGATGGACACGGCGCTCATCGATTGGGCGGACATCGTCATGGCCGGCGGGATGATCCCGCAGCAACGGACCCTCCTCTCGCTCATCGAGCTCTGCCACGCGCGCGGCAGGCGGATCGCCGTCGGCGGCCAGGATCCCACCAGCCAGCCGGAGGTCTACGCGACGGCCGATTACCTGGTGCTCGACGAAGGGGAGATGACGATCCCGGCGTTCCTGGCCGACCTGAGCGCAGGCGCCACGCGCGGGACCTATCGCTCCGAGGCGAAGCCCGACGTCACCCAGAGCCCGACGCCCCGATTCGACCTGCTCGAGCTCACGAAGTACCTGCACGTCGGGGTCCAGTTCTCCCGCGGCTGCCCGTTCAGCTGCGAGTTCTGCGACATCATCGAGCTCTACGGCCGGATGCCCCGCACGAAAACCTCCCAGCAGGTCCTTCGGGAGCTGGAATGCCTCCGCCGGCTGGGCTACACGGGGCACGTCGACTTCGTGGACGACAACTTCATCGGACACAAGAAGAGCGTGATGGCCTTCTTGCCAGACCTCTTGACGTGGAGCCGCGAGCGCGGCTTCCCCTTCTACTTCAGCACCGAGGCCACGGTCAACCTTGCGGACGATCCCACCCTGCTCGCCATGATGGAAGCGGTGGACTTCCGCTATGTCTTCGTCGGAATCGAGACGCCCGATAAGGACCTCCTGGTCCGCACCCGGAAGAGGCAGAACACGCGCGGCTCCATGGTTGACAGCATTCACCGCCTCCATCGCCACGGCATGGTCGTCACCGCCGGCTTCATCGTGGGGTTCGACGGCGAGCACCGGGGCGTCGCTGAGGCGATGGCGGCGTTCGTGGACACGGCGGGGATCCCGATGGCCATGGTCGGGCTCCTCACCGCGCTCCCGAATACCCAGCTGACGCGGCGGCTGGCGCGGGAGGGGCGCCTCCCCGAGGACTACTCGATCCAGCGGCCGGGCGACGCGGATCAAGCCACGTGGGGCCTGAATTTCACCCCGTCGCGGCCGGCCGTCGAGATCCTCTCGGACTACGCGTCGATCCTGCGCGGCCTGTACCTCCCGGAGCGCTATTTCGGCCGCGTGCTGACCGTCGCCCGGCGGCTCAGGCGACAGCCCAAGCAGCTCGGATCCACGCGGGGGCGCTGGACGGAGATCACCGCCCTGGGAGCCGTGATCTGGCGGCTCGGGTTCGGGCGCGGGACCGCATGGCACTTCTGGCGCACCGTGCTGGGCGTCCTCGTCACGCGCCCGCGGAACTTCGAGGCGGCCATGCAGCTCATGGCGCTGTTTCTCCATTTCCGCAGGCACACGCGGTTCGTGCTCGAGCGGATCGCGCAGCACATCGCCGAGCTCGACGCCGCGTCGGAGAAGACGGGACCGCCCCGGGCGCCCGCTGTCACGCCCGGCGCAGCCCGGTGACAGCGCGATCGAGGTGCCCGTCGGACGCCTGGCGGGCATGCGTCCTGTGCCCACGTCACCTTTCGCGGGCTTGAGATCCGCGACCATGTCCACATCAGCGTGCGAACCGGCTTGTCGTCCAGGGCCATCTCGCGCTCCCTCTAATCGAGGCAGCGAACGTGCACGTTCACCAGCCGCGAGCGAGCATTGCGAGCGAGCGGTCTGATGCAACGCGAAGTTAGGCACCCACACGCGTCACCTGCCCGGGCCGGGAGTGGTCCAGGGCCAGGAGGAGCGCCGGGACGAGTGGAAGGAGGTCCTCCAGCGTGTTCGTGACGGCAACGAGGACCACGACGGCGAATCCAGCCGCCGCGACGTTCTGCTGATATTCAAGGTTGCGGTCGGTGGTCACGAACGCCTCCACGCCCGCATCGCGCATGAGCCGGAGCAGCGGACCGTTCTTCAGCCCTGCCCAGCCGCGCTCCTGCACCGTCGTGACCTCGTGGCCCGCGACATGACGCGTGAGTGGCCGCGGCACACATTCATCCAGGATGACCCGCACCGGCCACGCCCAGTCCCTGCCGCGAGGCGGGTGCGCCTACGCGGCGCTGGCCCGCGCCAGGAGCATCTCCTTGGCGAGCTCCAGGACAGCGACTGCCTGCTCGCGCCGGACGCTCGGGAAGTGGTCGAGGAACTCATCCAACGGGTGTCCGTGCTCCAGGTACTCCAGGAAGGTCTGCACGGGCACGCGCGTCCCGACGAACACGGGCGTGCCGCCGAGGATCTCTGGGTCGCTGTGGATCAGGGGCTCACTCAGGCTCATGGGTTCTCCGTCTGGCTAGACTCTAAACTACACCAGGGACTCCGGGGTGTCTAACTACGGCTACACGGATTCGGTGAAGGCCGGCGGCTTGATGGGCTACGGGACCGACTCCCTGGACCCCTTCCGGCGCGCCGCCACCTACGTCATCAAGATCCTCAAGGGCGCCCGGCCCGGGGAGCTGCCCATCGAGCAGCCGACCAAGTTCAGCCTCGCGGTCAACATGAGGACTGCCAGGGCGCTCGGTCTCACCATCCCGCCGTCGGTGCTGGTGCGCGCCGGCCAGGTGATCGAGTAGCCCCCGACGCTCTGGCGCCCGCCAGGTCCTTGACGTGCCGCCGAAAAGGTTGTTGAGTCTTGTCAGCCTCGCAACGACATCCTGCGACTGAGGAGGACGCCATGGCCAGCCTCGATGGCCCGCTACAGACGGAGCTCCGCGACCAGGCGCTGGCCCTCGGGGCCACCTATGTCGGCGTCGCCGACCTGGCGCCGGTGAGAGACTTCGTCACGGCCCAGGGGGGTGAGTTCCTCGGCGACTACCGCTTCGGCGTGTCGGTGGGCATCGTCCTGTCCGATGCCGTCGTCGACCAGCTCTATCAGCACGTGAACCGTGACATCGCGCGCACCTACTTCCACCACATCTACACCGTCGTGGCCGGGATGCTCGACCGCACGGCCGCGACCCTGGCCTTTGCGATCGAGCGCGCCGGGTACCGGGCGCTCCCGGTGCCGGCCAGCGGACCGTACAACGAGGAGCGGATGACCGGTCTCATCTCCCATAAGCTCGCCGCGCATCTGTCGGGAAACGGCTGGATCGGAAGGAACTGCCTGCTCGTCACCAGGGAACACGGGCCGCGCGTGCGCTGGGTGACGGTGCTGACCGACGCTCCGCTGACAAGCACCGGCGGGGCGCGCAGCTCGGGAGACGAGTGCAAGGACTGCACGCTGTGCGTCGACCTGTGCCCGGCCCAGGCATTCACCGGGGTCCCCTTCAACCCGGCCGAGGACGTCGAGGTACGCTTCCACCGCGGCGAGTGCCGCGCGTACCTCGGCCAGCGGGGCAAGGCCTATGGCGCCAGCGCGTGCGGCCTGTGCGTCTACGTCTGCCCGCACGGCTGGAGCGCGAAGCGCAAGAGCGACGGCCAGCGGACAGCGCCGGAGGTCCTGCGCCGCCAGCTGACCGGGGTGCGCCGCGTGTTCGAGGCCAGCGCGTAGCGACACCGTCGCCGCGCCCCACCTGGTCTCACGAACCGGCACCGGCACTGTCGATGCAGCCCGACGAGGGTCGCCCATGAGCACACCGACCGCGCCATCAGCGACCAGCCCGTTGCACGCCGTCGTGGACCAGCGGTTCACCGTGCACGACTTTCCGCTGGAGAGCGGCGTGATCCT
>MGBT01000239.1:14087-15010 GCA_001788395.1 Candidatus Rokubacteria bacterium GWA2_70_23 | reverse complement strand
CCCGAGGCTCCGCCTCCGCTCCCTCCGCCACGATGGCGATGATCCCACGACGGCGCAGCACTTCTTTCGCCGCGCCCGATGGGTGCTTACCGTGCTCAAACGGCGCGAGGAGATTCTCGCGCGCGTCGGCCAGGCAGTCGCGGAAGCGCAGCGGGCGTATCTCGATGGGCAGGCCGAGCGGCCGATCCCGCTGACGGTCACGGCCATGGCGGCGCAGGTCGGTCTGCATCCTTCCACGGTGAGCCGGGTGATCCGGCAGAAGCTCATGCTCGCGCCGCGAGGGGTCGTCGAGCTGGCGAGCCTCTTTTGACGAATGAACGGTGAGGCTCGAGAGGCGGTCCGTGACCTGCTGGCGTCCGAAGGGTCCTCCCGTCGACTGACAGACCGCCGTATTGCCGAGCTGCTGGCCGCGCGGGGGCTGGTGCTCTCCCGGCGGACGGTGTCGAAGTATCGGCGCGCCCTGGGAGTTGTCGCCGCGCGCCGGAGTAAGGGCGGCTCCCGAGGGCAGCCAGTGATCGCCGTAGGTCTCGTTCCCGGGCAAGATGGCTCCGTGTAGTGGCATGATCTTGCGCAGACAGACAGACAGACAGACAGACAGACAGACAGACAGACAGACAGACAGACAGACACCTTCAGCAGGGCCAGAGCTTGCTGAAACTCCCAGTTCCGGTAGACCGTCCCGCCGGAGCGGCACCAGCTCTCACTCGCCGAGGAGCTCCCTCACAGGTTCGCTGACCGCCAGAGTTGCTGGCTCCCACCTCCTCGTGTTTCTTGTCGCCCTGCTGATCCTGGCTGCCGGTCTCTATCTCTCCGCGCGACTGGGAAACGTTGGAGTGTCGGTGGATTTCGCGGGCAGCGAGCGGATGCGCGCATATAGGCTCTCCACCCTCATGCACACCCTCGTGCATGGCTTGGATGGCGAG
>MGBT01000239.1:11851-14057 GCA_001788395.1 Candidatus Rokubacteria bacterium GWA2_70_23 | reverse complement strand
CTCATCGAGGAGGAGGTTCGCACCTTCGAGGCGATCCTTTTGGGCTTGAGGGATGGAAGTCGCGAGTACGGCCTTTCCGCTGCGCCCACCGCTGACATCGTCAACCAGGTCGAGGCGGCGATTCAACAGTGGCGAACTGTTGCGAAGCCGTCCTTGCTGGCCGTGCTCGCAACGAGCTCGGTTGAGGAGGCTAGAAAAAGCCTCGCGGACTACGATCGCCAGCTCACGGAGCTGGTCGGATCCATCGATACGATGGTGAAACGACTCGCCGCATACTCGTCAACGAGAGTGCAGTATTACCGCCGGATCGCATATTCCCTGCTCGTCTTGCTGCTCGTTGTGAGCGTCGGCGCGGGATATGTGCTGCACCGCTTTGTCGTTGGCCCGCTGCAGGAGTTGGCGTTGGCAACGAGGGGGATGGGGAAGGGGGATCTGTCGCAAAGGGTCAGGGTGATGCCCTCCGCCTTGATGCCGGACGAGGTGCGCGAGCTCACGGCGGCGTTCAACGAGATGACGGAGAAGCTGGAGACCTCGTTCCGGCGGGTGCAGGCTGTCGAGCGGCTCTCCCGGCGGATCCTCGCCTCGCTGCCTGATGCCGTGATCGTGCTCGGTCGAGGCGGCCAGGTCCGCTACGCCAACCGTGTCTTCTATGACTGGTTCGGCGGGGAGCCCTCCGCGGTGGCGGGGCGCTCGCTCCGCGAGGTGCTGCCGCTCGCCGAGGCGGCGCGGCAGATCGAGGAGATTGTCGCGGGAAGCGCGCACGCCAACCCGTTCGAAGCCACGTGGCGTCCGGAGGAAGGGGAGGAGCGGACCTTCCGCATCAGCGTGAGTGGTCTGCGCGTTGCAGAAGAAGAAGAAGAAGAAGATGCAGAAGAAGAAGAAGAAGAAGAAGAAGAAGAAGAATTGGTGATCCTGGAAGAACTGACGGTGTACCGCCGGATGGCCGAGAAGCAGCGCGCGATCGAGGCCCAGCTCCTGCAGGCCGAGAAGCTGTCGGCCCTGGGCGGACTCCTGTCCGGGGTGGCCCACGAGCTGAACAACCCCTTGGCCGTGGTCCTGGGCCGGGCTGAGCTTCTTCTGCTTGGGGAGCTGGACGAGCGCACGCGGCGCGCGCTCGAGATCGTTCGGACCCAGGGCGACCGGATGAAGCGGATCATCCAGAACCTGCTGGCCGTGGCCCGCAAGCATCCCCCGGAACGGAGCTGGGTGGACCTCAACGCGCTCCTCAGGGACACGGTCGAGCTCCGGGCGCACCAGATGAACGTGAACAATGTCGAGGTCCGCTGGCACCTCGACGAGGCGCTATCCCGGATCTTCGCCGACCCGCATCAGCTCGGGCAGGTGTTCCTGAACCTCGTCACGAATGCGGAGCACGCCATGGCGGGGCGCCCGGGCGTGCTCACGATCAGCACCGAGCGTGCCGGCGAGACGGTCCGGGTGGGCGTGGCCGACACGGGGCCCGGGATCCCGCCCGAGCACCTGCCACGCATTTTTGACCCCTTCTTCACCACCAAGGAAGTGGGGCGCGGGACCGGCCTGGGGCTGTCGGTGTCCCATGGCATTGTTGCCGGCCATGGGGGCCGGATCTGGGCGGAGAGCACGCCGGGGCGGGGAGCCAGCTTCTTCGTGGAGCTTCCCCTCGTCGCGGAAGGACCGGTTGAGACCGTTGAGCCGCCGCCCACTCCGGTCCGGCCAGCGATCGGCAGCCGCGACATCCTCGTCGTGGACGACGAGGGAGAGGTCCGCGACGTGCTGACCGAGCTGCTCGAGATGGACGGTCATCGAGTGGAGGCGGTCGGAAGCGGGGAGGAGGCGCTCGCGCGCCTGAAGCAGCGGCGCTATGACGTGGTCCTGAGCGATGTCCGCATGCCGGGTCTGGACGGCCACGCGCTCTGCCGCCGGCTGGCAGCTGAGCAGCCGGAGGTGCTCCGGTGCCTCATCTTCATCACCGGAGATTCTGCCGGCGCCGAGACCGAGGCGCTCCTGGAGGAGACGCGCCTGCCTCACCTGGCCAAGCCCGTGACGCTCGAGGCGCTGCGCGAGGCCGTCGCGCAGGTCTGTGCCGCACGGGGAGGGAGCGACAGAACTTAGGTATTCCAGGGAAGTTTAGCCGCACCCCCGCCGAGGGCGGACGCGGGCGCCGCCGCGCTTGCTACTTCATCAGGTCGGAGATCCCCAGCGCGAGGGCGGCGACCCCCAGGTACTC
>MGBT01000239.1:0-11831 GCA_001788395.1 Candidatus Rokubacteria bacterium GWA2_70_23 | reverse complement strand
CGAGCCGACCAGGATCAGCCGCCGGTAGCCCGCCTGCCTGGCGAGCCCGTACACCAGCCGCAGCTCGCTCTCCGTGATCAGCGCCGCGTCGTGGATCGTCACGATGGCATAACCCGGCACGCCTGACTTCTCGAGCGCTGCGCGTGCCTCGCCCTGGAGATCGAGCGGCCGCACCCCGAGCTGCATGAGCCGGACATGCCTGGCAGGCGTGGCCTGCCTCGAGAGGATCACGCGGGGCGCCCACCCGGCCCGGTAGAGCGCGGCGGCCTCCTCCTCGTTGGTCGGAGTGCTCCCGGCCACGACGACGATGGCATCGGCCCTGGCGAGGGCGTCCTCGACGACCAGCCACTGGCCCAGGCCGCGGAGCAGCGGGGCATGCGCTGCGCCGAGCGCCGCGGCCACGACCAGGGCGCCCAGCGCTCCGACGAGCCACCGCCGCCTGGGTCTGGGCCACCCCACTACCGCTCGATCAGCCAATCGAGCCTCCGCGCCCGGAGCGCCGGCTGAGTGCGGGCTCGCATTACCGGTCCAGCTCGACGAGGTACTCCTTGACGCGTCGAGCGTCCTGCGCGTCGGGCTTGAGCGCGAGGTACTTCTGGAAGGCCTCGCGGGCCCTGGCGTTGTCCCGGATCTGGTAGTAGAGGTAGCCGAGCTGCCTGAAGGGATCGGGGTAGGTGGGGTCGAGGGCGGCGGCCTGCTCGTAGGCCTGCCGCGCCTGCGCCACGAGCGGCGGCTTGTCCTCCGGCCGCTTGGCCCGCTGGGCCTGGAGGCGGTAGAGGTCGCCGTAGTAGAGGTGGGTCACCGGGTCCTTCGGGGCCATGCCGAGCACGCGGTCGAGCTGGGTCCGCGCGAGAGCAAAGCGCCCCGCGCGGATGTCGAGCCCCGCGTTCTCCCGCACCACCACCCGCGTCCGCAGCGGGAAGTCATCCGTGTTGCGGATCAGCCGCTCGGCGTCCACGGAGGCGTAGCGCGTCCGCAGGAGCTCCCGCGTGGTCCGGATGCGCTCGTCGAGCTGCGGGTGATTGCCGAAGAAGAAGTTCTCGAGCCGGCCGCCATCGCCGTGGTCTTGCCTCAAGAGCTCGAAGACGCGGGGCGCCTCGCGCGGATCGTAGCCGGCGCGGACCAGGCGCTCCATGCCCTCGGCGTCGGCCTCGCGCTCGAGGTCGCGCCCATAGCCGTTCACGGCGGCGAGGAAGGCGAGCTGGAGGCCGAGCCCCAGGAAGATGTTGGACGTGGCGCGCAGCACCTCCGCGGTCACGTAGTCGCCCTGCCGGGCCTGGCTGCCCGCCGCCACGGCCGTGCCGATGGCCGCCGCCGCGCCGAGCACCGTGAAGCCGATCTGCTTGTTCCGCGCGTCGCGGTTGAACTTGAGCGCGTGGCGATTGGTCACGTGGGTGAGCTCGTGCCCCAGGATGGCGGCGAGCTGGGCCTCGTTCTCGACCCGCGCGAGGAGCCCCGTGTGGACGTAGACCTTGCCGTTGGGCATCGCGAAGGCATTGAGCGCGGGATCGCGGAACACGGCGACGCGGATCGGCGGGGCGCCCGCCGTCTGGATCTCGGCGGGGACGAGCCGGGCCGCCACGCCCGACAGATACTCCTCGAGCAGCGGGTCCTCGTAGAGCTTGCCGGTCTTGGCGAGCTTCTCCTCCTCCTTCTCGGCCTGGCTCCACATGGCGCGCTCGTCGGCCTCGGGGCGGAACGGCTGGCCCTGGTAGCCCATGGGCGGCACGTTGGTCGAGGCACACCCGGCGAGCAGGGAGACGAGCATGAGCCACGTCAAAAACTTGGCGCCTGTCACCCACCGGCTGTAGGATGGGCGCCAGGAGGTCCCACTCATGCGGCGTTTCCTCGTGCTCACGGTAATTGTGCTGACTCTGACGGCGTGCGCGTCGTCTCCGCCTCGGCCGCAGCGCAGCGAGTTCGAGGACATCCCGGTCCCGAAGGGCCTGACCCTGGACATCAACAAGTCCACCATCATCGAATCCCCGACGGTGAAGGCCGCGCGGATGTTCTACAAGGGGCGCATCGAGCCCGACAGCCTCGCCACGGCCTTCCGGACCACGCTGGAGGCCAATGGCTGGCGCCATCTGTCTTCCACCACGTCCTCGGGCAAGGGTACCACGCAGGTGTACGAGAAGGCGGGCAACTCCCTGCAGGTGCTCATCTATGAGGGGTTCTTCTGGTACACGTGGGTGGAGCTGTCGGCGACGCGGGTCGTGGGCAGCGCCCCTCAGGCCCCGAAGTAGCCCGCTCCCGCTCCCAGAGGTCAAGCGGCGCCCCCCCGGGCGCCGCTCCGGTCACACCTGCTTGACCAGCGCCCGGACGAGCTGCGCGAGCTTGTCGAGCCCCGCCGGCTGCTTCCCCTTGAGGTGCAGGCGCACGATGCGCCGCCTGGCCTCGGACAGCGCCTGGAGATCGCCGAGGGCCTGGGCGGCCTTGAGCGTTGCTCACGCGGTGGGCCCATCCCCGCCATACCGCACGTGCAGCACCCGGCGGGGCATCGCGAGGTATCCGGCGGTGATCCACTCATGCTACGGTGAGCGGACCGGAAGGTCGCTCGGCGGTCGGCCACACCACTGTGTGGTTACCATCAACTCGGTGTCCACGAAAATGGGGGCGATACAGACGGCCCATGATCGCGCGCGCAATTCATCGCATCCAGGACGCCGCCCTAACCGCTCTGGCCCTCCTAGACTTCGCTCATCCGCTGCGGGAGGGCCTGCTCGCCCGCCTCACTGCCCCGCCCGAGGTCACGCCGGTCCGCATCCCCGCCAGGCGTCGCGAGCTCTCCGGGGACCTGTACCGGACGCCGGCGGGGGGCGCCCGGGGCGGCCTCATCCTCGTCCACGGCCTGACCGAGGCCGGCAAGGATGACCCGCGCATCGTCTGGTTCGGGCGGCTCATGGCCCGCCTCGGGTTTGCGGTCCTGGTCCCGGAGTTCCCCGGCCTCCGGGCGCTCCAGGCGCGCGACGCCGATGTGGACGAGATCGCGGACAGCGTGCGGTTCCTCACCTCCCTGGGACCGCTCGTGCGCGCGGACCGGGTCGGCCTGGCCGGCTTCAGCTACGTTGCGGGGCCGACCCTCATCGCGGCCACCGACCCGGCCATCGCCAGCCGGATCGGCTTCGTCGCCTCAGTCGGAGGCTACTACGACCTCGTCAACGTGATCCGCTTCATCACCACGGGCCACTTTGCGCACCGGGACATCCAGGGGTGGCTTCCGCCGAACCAGGTCGCGCGCTGGGGCTTCCTCCAGAGCAACCTGGAACTGCTGCGGGATCCCAAGGATCGGCGGATCCTGGAGGCGATCGCCCGCGCCCGGGCCGCCGGGGCCACGGCGGGCGGGGTCCCCCCGCTGGACGGGCTGAGCCCGTGGGGGCGGGCCCTGTACGGCCTCCTCACGAACGAGGATCCGGACCGGGTCGCCTCCCTGATCGAGGAGCTCGATCCCCTGGTCCGGGCGCAGATCGCGTACCTGTCGCTCGCCCGGGTGGTCGGCCGCCTCAGGGCGGACCTCGTCATCATCCACGGGGCCCAGGACGACTTCATCCCGTACACGGAGAGCCTGCGGCTGGCCGAGGCCGCGCCGGAGCCGTCGCGCGTGCACCTGGTGATCACGCGGCTGCTCGGCCACATGGATCGCGTCCGTCCGCCCCGGAGGCCCTGGCGGTTGCCGGACCTGCCCCTGGTGGAGATCTGGCGCCTGGCCCGGATGATCCGGTTCGTGCTCGCGCAGCGCTGGTAGGCCCGGCGGGAGAGAGCGAGATGGGGTGGGAACATCCGGTGTTCGCGCGGCTGTACGACCTCTACATGCTTCCGCAGGAGCTGTGGGGGGTGCGCGCCCGGCGTCGCCGGGTCGTGGGGAGCGCCGCGGGCCTGACCCTGGAGCTGGGCGTCGGCACGGGGCTGAACTTCCCGTTCTACGGCCCTGTCCCCTGCGTCGTCGGCATCGACCCGGACCCGCACATGCTCGACCGGGCCCGGCGGCGGGCGGGCGAGGCCCGCGTCCCCATCCGCCTGGTGCGCGCCTGCGGGGAGCACCTGCCCTTCGCCAACGGGACCTTCGACACGGTGATCTCGACCCTGGTTTTCGCCACGATCCCGGACGCCGAGGCGGCCGCGCGGGAGGTGCGCCGCGTGCTGAAGCGCGACGGGACGCTCCGCTTCTTCGAGCACTTCCGCTCGGAGCAGCCCGTCCTGGCTCGCCTGCAGGACCTCGTGGCGCCGGCCTGGAAGCGGGTGCTGGGGGGCTGCGAACCAAACCGGGACGTGGTCGGGATCTTCCGGCGGGCGGGGCTCCAGGTCCTGGAGACAGTGAAGTTCCGCGGGACCTTCCTGCTCTCCGGGGTGGCCAAGCCCCGGTAGCGCGATGGTGAGCCGGCGCGCGGGGCCATGCGGTCGCTGGTGACGGGGGGGAGCGGCTTCGTCGGGAGCCACCTCGTCGAGGCCCTGGTCGCCCGCGGCGACGAGGTGGTGTGCCTGGCCCGGGCCAATCGGCCGGGCTGGCTGGAAGGGATCCGACCCGTCCGCCTCGTGCGGGGCGACGTCACAGACCCTGGGGTTCTCCGGGGGTGCGTGGACGGGGTGGACCGGGTCTTCCACGTGGCCGGCCTGACGAAGGCCCGGGGTCCCGCCGAGTTCTTTCGCGTGAACGCCGAGGGGACCGGCAACGTGGTCGGGGCGTGCCTCGCCGCCGGCGGGCCGCCTCGCCGCCTGGTGTACCTGAGCAGCCTCGCCGCGATCGGGCCGAGCCCGGAGCCGGCACCGCGCGGCGAGAGCGCGATCCCGCGCCCGGTCTCCCCCTACGGGTGGAGCAAGCTCCGTGGCGAGGCGGAAGTCCTTCGGGCCCGGGACCGGCTTCGCGTCGTGGTGCTCCGTCCCCCGGTGGTCTACGGGCCGCGGGACCGGGGGCTGTGGGCCTACGCGCGGTGGGTCCGGCGCGGGGTCGTGCCGATCCCGAGCGGGCCGCCTCGGACGCTGAGCCTGTGCGCGGTCGCGGACCTGGTGCCGGCCCTCATCGCCGCGGCGGAGACCCAACTCCCGTCCGGCGAGGTGTACCACGTGGCGGGCGAGGGGGCGTTCACCTGGGAGGAGGTGGGGCGCGCCTTCGGGACGGCGATGGGGATCCGGGCCCGGCCGCTCAGGCTCCCGCTCCCGTTGCTGTTCGGCTTGGCCGCGGGGGCGGAGGCCTGGGGCCGGATCCGCGGCCGGGCGACGGTAATCAGCCGGGGGAAGGTGCGGGAGGCGCTGGGACACTGGGTATGTGACATCGGCAAGGCCAGGCGGGATCTGGCCTTCCGTCCGGGCGTCGGCCTGGAGGACGGGGTGGCGCTGACGGTGCGGTGGTACCTGGATCACGGCTGGCTCTGAGCGACTTACTGGGCGAGCCACTCGCGGCCGTTGAGGCAGATCTGGATGGTGAACGGGAACCACGTCTGGATCCGGGCGTGCGTAAACCCGAAGCGCGGGTGGGGGGGATCGAGGGCGTATCAAGTCGGGTTGCGGGCGGGAGCCCGCGCTAAGAGGAAAGCGATGGAACTCTTCGAGAAGTGTCGGCGGTTCACGGCTCCCCGGAGGTTGATGGCCGCCGGGTACTATGCGTACTTCCAGCCGATCTCGTCCGCGCAGGGGCCCGAGGTGACCGTCAACGGGCGGCAATTGATCATGGTCGGGTCCAACAACTACCTCGGCCTGGCGACGCACCCGCGGGTGAAGGAGGCGGCCCGCCGGGCCATCGAGCGCTACGGGACCGGGTGCGGCGGCTCGCGGCTCCTGAACGGGACGCTCGACCTGCACGAGGAGGTGGAACGCAAGATCGCCCGCTTCAAGCGGCGGGACGCGGCGATCCTCTTCTCCACCGGCTTCCAGACCAACCTGGGGGTCCTGGCGGCCCTGGGGGGCAAGGGCGACCTCCTCGTCACCGACCGTTGGGACCACGCGAGCATCGTGGACGGCTGCCGGCTTGCCTTCGGCGAGACCCGCCGGTTCCGCCACAACGACATGGCCGACCTGGAGCGCGCCCTGCGCGAGGGCCGCGGCCGGGGGACCCTCATCGCGGTGGATGGGGTGTTCAGCATGGAGGGGGACATCGCGAACCTGCCCGAGATCGTCCGGCTCGCCCGGGCCTACGGCGCCCGGGTCATGGTGGATGACGCCCACGCCACCGGCGTCCTCGGGAAGGGCGGCCGGGGGACCCCGGAACACTTCGGCATCGAGAAAGAGGTGGACCTGGTGGTGGGGACCTGCAGCAAGGCGCTGGCTTCCGTCGGGGGCTTCGTGGCCGGCCCGGCCCGAGTGATCCACTACCTCAAGCACCAGGCGCGCTCCTTCATCTTCAGCGCCAGCCTCCCCGCCCCGTGCGTCGCGGCGATCGGCGCGGCGCTGGACGTGATCAAGGACGAGCCGGAGCGGCGCGAGCGCCTGTGGGAGAACGCCCGGTTCATGAAGCGGGAACTCGGCGCCTTGGGGTTCGATACGGGGGCCAGCAAGACGCACATCATCCCGGTGATCCTGAAAGATGACCGCCTCGCCTTCCGGTTCTGGAAGCTCCTCCGGGAGGAGGGGATCTTCTGCAACCCCGCGGTGAGCCCGGCCGTGCCCAAGGGCCGGGCGCTGATCCGGACCAGCTACATGGCGACCCACACGCCGGAGCACCTCGATCGGATCCTGACGGCCTTCCGCAAGGTGGGCAAGCGCCTGAGGGTCATCTGAGAGCGTGGGGGCGCGGGGAAGCGCCGTGACGAAGTTGATCGTCGAACCCGTCGAGGGCCGCCGGGGGCTGCGCGCCTTCCTCCGCTTCCCCGAGGAGCTGTACCGGGATGACCCGCGGTGGGTGCCGCCGCTCCGGCGGGACGAGCGGGCGCGCCTCGCCCCGACGGACCCGTTCTTCGCCCACGCCGAGGCCCGGCTGTTCCTCGCGCGTTGCGGCGGCGCCGTGGTCGGGCGCATGGCCGGGATCGTCAACCGCCTCCACCTGGCCCGGTGGGGGGACGGGGCGGGGTTCTTCGGATTCTTCGAAGCGGTCCCGGATCCTGCCGTCGCCGGGGCGCTCCTGGGGGAAGTAAGGGCGTGGCTTCGGTCGCGGGGCCTGACCGCCGTCCGAGGCCCGGTCAACCCCTCGACGCACGACGAGTGCGGTGTCCTGGTCGAAGGGTTCGACCGGCCGCCCTGCCTCATGATGCCGTACAATCCCCCGTACTACCCGTCCCTCCTGGAGGGCGCGGGCCTCCATCCGATCCGGGACCTGGTGAGCTACGTCGTGGAGGTCCCGCCGGCCCTGCCGGCCCGGGTCGAATCCGTGGCTCGGGCCGCGGAGGGACGGGGGATGCGGGTGCGGCCCCTGGATCCTCGTCGCCTCTCGGCCGAGACCGAGCTGATCCGGGGCCTCTATAACGCGGCCTGGGGAGGGAATTGGGGCGTCGTGCCCATGACGGCGGAGGAAGCGTCCGGCCTGGCGTCTCGGCTCCGGGCCGGCCTCGTGCCGGACCTCGCCCTGATCGCCGAATCGAACGGCCGCCCCGTCGGGTTCTTGCTGTGCCTGCCGGATTACAACCCGGCCATCCGCCTGCTGCGCGGCCGGGTGACGCCGTGGGGGCTGGCCCGATTCCTCTGGCGCCGGCGGCGGCTCGAGGGGGTCCGCGTCATGGCGTTGGGGGTCATCCCCGAGACCCGGCGTCGGGGTGTCGACGCCCTGCTGTTCCGCGAGGCGCTGGCGGCGCTCCAGCGCCGCGGCCACCGCTGGGTCGAGGCGGGCTGGATCCTCGAAGAGAACGCCGTGACGCGGCGGGCGGTGGAACGGTGGGGCGGGAAGGTCGCGAAGCGGTACCGGATATTCGAGGGGCCGGTCTGAGGGGGACGGGCGCCTCGCTCACTGGATGAGGCGGGCGAGAAGCACACAGACGGCCGCCAGCAATGCCCCGCCCAGGACATCCACCACGTAGTGGTAGCGCAGGTAGACGGTGGAGAGGACCATCAGCCCCGCGATCGGCAGGATCCAGGGGACCAGCTCCGGCGTGAACCGGGCAGCGTAGAAGGCGGTGACCAGGATCGCGGAGGTGTGCCCGCTCGGGAAGACGTCGCGCCTGATCCCCTCCAGGGCGTCCAGCAGCGCGCGGATCGGCCCCGCGATCAGCAGCCCCGGCAGGCCCGTCCGGTACTGCCCGGCCAGGAGGAACCGAGGGCCGAGGGCCGGGACGAGCATGTACCCGATGAAGGCCAGGTAGTGGGAAAAGAGGAGGGCCACGAGGGAGCGGTCGAAGGCCTGTTCCTCTCCTCGCCGGTAGAGGGTTCCCAGGAGGACGAAGGGGAGGACGTAGTAGGCGAGGTAGGCGAGCTGCATCGCCTCGGTGATCCACGGGCGCGCGTAGCGATCCATCCAGACGCTGGGGTCCACGCCGAACACGGCGCGGTCGAGCCGCCGGAGGGCGGGGTCCCGGTCCCGAGGATTGAGCTCCGGGATGAAGCCCAGGCTGGCGTAGATGGCCAGGACCGGCACGATCGGGAAGAAGGCTGCGATGAATGGGGAAAGCCCGAGACCCCGCCCCACCGCGATCGCCGCCTGCAGGGCAAGGAGCACGAGGTAGGTGACCAGCAGCCTGGCGGGATGTTTCAAGCGGTCCCGGGAGAGAAGGAGCAGGGCGACGAGGCCAAGGAGGTAGGCGGCCGTCAAGAGATCCGCCGCCTTCCAGGCCCCCATCGCAGGCATGCGGGCAGGATACGGCAATCGCAGCGACCTGGAAACCGGCGAGCTCCGCAGCGCCGGGCGCGCGAGCGGCCCGCGGCGCGCCCGATTGTCCCCCCGGACGAAGGGTCTCGAGCGCCTCCATCACCGGGTGGTGGGCTGTTGCGAGTTGTTACGCTTCGTGAGCGACAGTCGCGGTGACAGCACCCGCCGTTACCACGCACTCGCCCACATTTCGCCCGGCGTCATCGCGCTCCGGTCACTCCCGCACCTTCTCCTCGAACGCGCGGAAGTTCGGGCACCGCCTGCGAAGGGTCTCGAGCTTGACATAACCGGGCACCCGGGCCATCAGCCGACCCGAGCCGCCGGTCTCGATCACACGCGAGATCTGGACCTCTCCTCCGAGGATCCTCGGGATGAGTTCGCCGAAGACTGCGGTGTCGTACGCGCCCTCGACGACGAGGCCGAGGGCGACCCTAGGCACCCCCGAGCGCCCCGGAGAAGTACAGCTCGCCCAGGCCGGCCTCCTCCAGGAGCTCGTGCAGGTGCTGCTTGTTCTCTGGGCGGCGGCACACCGTCGCACCGTCGCGCTTGCCCACTATGACCAGATCGTCGAGCCCGATCCGGTCCACGAGTTGCGGGGAGTGCGTTGTCGCCAGGACCTGGGAGGCCCGCGGGCCGGCCGCCTGCTGCTCCTGGCGCAACACCTCCACTAGCGTCTCTAGGAGACGCGGGTGCAGGTGGTTCTCGGGCTCTTCCACGCAGTAGAGAGGAGCACCCAGTCCCTGAGGGGTGAAGACGAGGGAGAGAAGGGCGATGAAACACAGCTCCCCGTCGGACATTTGCCAAGCGGGAACATCCGATCGAAGGAACCGCTCGGACGATGCGACGAAGACTTGCGCCTGGGCGGTCGGGTACGGGTAGATCCTCGTGAGGTCAGGAAGGACCGAGCTCGCCGCCCGCTGGATCTCGTCGAAGGTATCGCGGTACCGGGTCGAGATCGTCAGGAGCCAAGGCGCGAGGTTCCCTCCTCCTTCCTCGAGGAAGGGTGCCGCAGCGCTGGAACTGGGCCGCTTCATCAGCTCGGGGATGAGCCGGTAGAACCGGGATACCGCGAACAGGGTTCGAAGCTTGGCGCCGTCCCAGTGCGGTATCTCGAACTCGAGGGCAGACCTCTGTCCGTCCGAGATCTCTGACAGGCTGTTGCCCTCGCGGTCGCGGAGGACGCGTTGGCCGGTTCGGGGATCTCTTTCGATCAACAGAACGTCGGTGTGAGGGCCCGTGAGCCGGAGGCGCTCGTCCTGGACCGTGACGGGCGTCGCAGGGTGGTGGCGGTTGCCGAGGATGTCGATCCGATACCGCCACGTCATTTCCGAGCCACCGTCTTCGATCCCCGCCAGATCGCCTCCCACCTCGATCGACACTAGGTTGGAATCGTCGCCCCTCCAGGCAAGTTCCCCGAAGCCGCCGCCGAACGCGTTGACGGCCTGCGCCAGCCCGGGGACGCCAGGCGCGGGAGTGACCAGGTGGCCGAGGAAGCGGAACACCGACAGGATGTTGCTCTTGCCGGACATGTTGGGGCCGACCAGCACGTTGCTGGCCCCGAGCGTCAGCGAGAGGTCGCGAAGGCTCTTGAAGTTCTGGACGTGCAGGTGCCGGATCACGTGGCTCCCCCCTTTCGGCCGAGTCTACCGATGCAGAGATTATAGCCCCGCCAGGCGTGAGCGAATGGCGCCCAATCTAGCAGGGCTCGATTCGCGCGAAGACGAGGTCCGGCCAGGACGTATCGCGTCCCCCTCCAGCCGCCCACCCGCCTGAGCACACGCAGCCGCGCCAGGCCCAGGAGATCGAGCCGCGCCTGCTCGCCCAAGATGCCGTACTCGGATGAGAGGTCTCGCCGCGTGACGGTACTCCGCTCCGCGGCCAGCCGGAGCGCGGCCTGCCGGCGAAGGGCCATGCACGCGCCGCACGTGACCGTCGTCATCGCGACCCATCGGCGTGTCGACGCCCTGCGATGCACGCTCCGCGCATTGGTCCTCCAGGGGCATCCGGACTGGACCGCACTCGTCATCGGAGATCGCTGCGGCGACGAGACTGCCGAGGCGATCCGCGCGTTCCACGAGCCGCGAATCAGGTACTACAACCTCCCTCAGCGCTTCGGCGAGCAGTCAGGACCAAACAGCGCGGGGCTGCATCTGGCCGAGGGGGATTTCGTCAGCTTCCTGAACCACGATGACCTTCTGCTCGCGGATCACTTGATCCGTGCCCTGGATCGACTCGCCGCGTGCAACGGTGATGTCTACATCGGCAAGTTCGCGGACGCCACGCAGCTCGAGCGCGCGGACACCGGGGCCCTCGTACCCGTCTTCACCCGGATTCTCCCAGCGCAGGAAGACTTGCGTGTACTCGTGACGGCAGATCCCTGGTGCTTCGATCCGAGCAGCTTCTGGGTGATCCGAACGTCGTACGCCAAGGCGGTCGGCCCCTGGCGACCTGCACGCAGCCTGTGGCGCACTCCCTTGCGCGATTGGCTCATGCGCGCCTGGCGTCTGGGCGGCACATTCTGCTTCGGGGACAGGGTGACCGGCCTTCGATTCTGGACGCAGAATCTTCGCCGCGGGGCCCCACTCTACGCCAGCGCGACCCCAGAGCACGAGTACATGGTCGACCGGCTGCGGAACGAGGGTTCCGACACCATCCGGTCCTTCATCCGGCAGCAGGTTGAACGGGCGCAGGGCGTCGCGCGCTCCGGGCCACGGCCGCGAACTCCGCTCCCGTTCGCTGCCGGGTGGGTGCCTGCGTGTCGCTGGAGGCTCGTCAGCGGGCAGCGCATGGTCTTGACGAATCTGTACCTGCACTTTGGTCTCGACCCCGTCAGCCTGATGGGTCGCCTATCACGGCGCCCACGAGGGGCGCTGCTCAACTGGATAAGCCAGAAGCGCACCGGAGAGGATCTCCCCGCCCAACCGACGATTCAGGAGTTCCTGCGCGATCCGGAGGCCCATCGACTCCTGTGAGATCGTCGGCGCGCGGCGCCCCCTCGGGCGCCGCTCCGGTCACACCTGCTTGACGAGTGCCCGGACGAGCTGGGCGAGCTTGTCGAGCCCCGCCGGCTGCTTCCCCTTGAGGTGCAGGCGCACGATGCGCCGCC
>MGBT01000238.1 GCA_001788395.1 Candidatus Rokubacteria bacterium GWA2_70_23 | reverse complement strand
TCCTGCTCGACAACATAGAGCTGTTCCTGAGCGTCCAGCGCCAGGCCCACGGGCCGGGCCAGCTTTTGGTCCTCGCCGATCTCGGTCAATGTCTTCTGCCCGAAGTCGAACACGAACACCTGCAACCGGGCGAAGTCCGACACGTAGAGGCGTTGCCCGTCGTCGGAGATTGCCAGCCCCATCGGCTCGATGATCCGGTTGGGCGCCGGCTTGTCGCCGGCGAGGAAGGCGAAAAGATCCTGGGAAAAGGTGGTGTCGCGGCCGAGGTTCTCGTCGCTGACGATGCTCCGGACGAACTCGACGCGCGCTCTCAGCGGAGGCGGTGGCCAGACCAGCCGCACCGGCTCCTCTCTCTTCGGCGCCGTGGCGCGGCCACCCAGGGCGACAAGGAGGACCCCCACCGCTACCCGTCCATACCGTCTGCGAACCGTTGTGCTCGTCGACATGATGGCCTCACTACTGCGCAAGGCTCCTGACGAAGGCGATCACGTCCCGGATCTGGTCGTCCTTCACGGCGGCGCCGCCCTTCTTGACGATGTCCATCAGGTACTCGTCCTTGACCCCTGCCATGTACGCCTTATCGGTGAGGTCTCTGGGCTTCGGGTTCAGTGCCGCGGCCGCCGGGCCATCTCCCTTCCCGGCCGTGCCATGGCACGCAGCGCAGTTCTGCACAAAGAGAGCCTTGCCCTTCTCGCCGTTGGCCTGAGCCCCTGCGAGGCTCGCAAGCGTCACACCCACAAGCAAAGCCGTTACACCGATCTGGACCACTCGCCTCATGGGGTCTCCTGGTTAGTGGAATCACCTGCCGGAGGTGCAAGGAGCGTTCCGATCCTAGGATCAGTCGCGTCGCGGTCTACCGGGAGGGACCAGCTCTCGAGTGAGGCCTTCTAACCGATTGATTTTCACGCCGGACAGGGATTGTGTCCGGCAGGCGGACTGCTGGAAGTGTCAGAAAAGTCTACGATACGCTCTCGGAATAGCCGAAGCGAGCCGCTCGGCCTAATCCGAAGCTGGGAATTTCCCCCGGCGGCTGGGCGAAATCCCTCAGACGCCCTCGTCCTCGGCCCTGGGCCCGAGGTCGAACTTCTTGACCCGGTAGCGCAGCTCGTCCCGCGTGAGCCCCAGCAGCCGCGAGGCGTGCGTCTGGTCGCCCTGCGTCAGATCGAGCGCCTAGCGGACAAAATCGCGCTCCAGGTCCTCCAGGACGACGCCTGTCGACGGTATCCGGAAGCGGGGCTGCTCGCGGGCGGGTCCGCCCGGTCGGGCCCCGATCTCCGGCGGCAGGTCCCCGGGGGTGAGCTCCCCGGATTCCACGAGGATCATGGCGCGCTCGATGACATTGCGAAGCTCGCGCACGTTGCCGGGCCAGTCGTACTGCACGAGCAGGCGCTCGGCGGCAACGCTCAGGCGGGGCTGCGGCTTCTTGAACTCGCGGCTGAAGTGCTCGAGGAAGTGGCGGGCCAGCAGCCCGATGTCCTCGCGGCGCTCCCTGAGCGGCGGGATCGTGATCGTGACGACCTGGAGGCGATAGTAGAGATCCTTGCGGAACGCCCCCTGCTCCACCGCGGTGCGCAGGTCCTTGTTGGTGGCCGCCACCACACGGATGTCCACGCTGATGTCCTTGACGCCCCCGACGCGACGGAAACGGCGCTCCTCGAGCACCCGCAACAGCTTGGCCTGCAGCGCGGGCGTCATGTCGCCGATCTCGTCGAAGAAGATCGTCCCGCCATGCGCCAGCTCCAGCAGCCCCTTCTTCTGCGCCTTGGCATCGGTGAAGGCGCCCCGCTCGTGGCCGAACAGCTCCGACTCGAGCAGCGTCTCCGGCATCGCCGTGCAGGTGATCTCCATGAACGATTCGTCTGCGCGAGCGCTCTCGTAGTGGACTGCCTTGGCGAGGACATCCTTGCCGGTCCCGCTCTCGCCCCTGGATCAGCAACGTCGTCGCCCCGCTGACGCTGACCTTGCGGGCCAGCGACACCACCTCCTGGATCGCCCGGCTCGTGCCCACGAGGCGGCCGAAGTGATAGGGGTACAGGTGCTTCTCCCGGAGGAACTCCACCTTCTGCCTGAGCTGCCGCGTCTCGAGGGCGTTGCGCAGGGTCACGCCGAGGTTCTCGAAGTCGATGGGCTTGGCGACGTAGTCGTAGGCGCCGAGCCGCATCGCCTCCACCGCCGTGCCGACATCGGCGTAGGCGGTCATGATGATCACCTGGATGTCGGGATGGCTCTCCTTGACCTGGCGGAGCACCTGGATCCCGTCCGTGTCGGGCAGCTTGAGATCCAGCAGGAGGAGGTCGGGGCTCTCCTCCCGGACGGCCGCCACGGCTCGCGCGCCGTCCTCCGCGGTCTCGACGTCGTAGCCGAGCTTCTCGAGCGTCTGCTCGAGGGACCAGCGAATCAGGCGCTCGTCGTCAACGACCAGCACTCTCGGTGGCATTGGTCTCGCTCCTCGCTCCGTCGATCGGCGGGTTCGCGGGCAGTGCAATGGTGAACGTGGTCCCCTTCCCCACCGAGCTCTCGACCGTGATCCGGCCCCCGTGCTGCTCGACGACCCGGGCGGCGATGGCCAGCCCGAGCCCTGTCCCCTGGGCCTTCGTCGTGAAGAAGGGCTGGAAGATGCGGGGGAGGTGCTCGGCCGCGATGCCCCCTCCGGTGTCGCTGATCCGGACCTCCACCGCGAGCTCCCCGGCCGGCGGCACGCGGGTCTCCAGGGTCAGGCGACCCCCCTGCGGCATCGCCTGACGCGCGTTCACGAGGATGTTGAGAAAGGCCTGGTGGAGGAGGCTCGGGTCGACGTAGACGGCCGGGAGCGAGCCGTCCAGCCGGCGGACGATCTGGATGTCCCCGCGTGGCAGGAACTGCAAACTCTGCTCCAGCAGTCCGTTGATCTCCACCGCGATCCGCTCCGGCGTCACTGGACGGGCGTGCTGCAGCAGCTCCGTCAAGGTCCTGTTCATGCGGGAGATCTGGGCCTGGACGTCAGCCAGCAGGGCGGCCCGGTCGTCTCCGCGCGCCCACCGGCTGCCGAGGACATGCAGCGCGCCCGAGATGCCCGCCAGCGGGTTCCGGAGCTCATGCGCGAGCCCCGCCGCCAGCTCGCCCACCGTCGCCAGCCGGTCCGACCGGAGCAGCTGCTCCTGCTGCCGCTCGAGGGCCTGCTGGCGGCGCCGGGCCTGCTCGGCCACCACGCCCATGCACAGGCCCACCAGTCCGAAGAACGCCACCCGCAGCGCGAACCCCGGCTGCGGCGGGGGCCAGTCGCCCGCGAGGGCGTAGAGACCGGTGGCGGCGGCGGCGATGCCGAGCCCGGTCCCGAGCCCGAAGTAGAAGGCGTGGAGCGCGATGAGGAGGGTGAAGGCCAGGTGCAGATCGCTCGAGAACCCGCCGGTGATCCGCACGAGGAAGAAGACCACGGCCAGGTCGAAGACGAGCGCGACCTTGTACAGGAGCGCGATGCGCCCCGGGCGCACCGCATTCAACACGTAGATGCCGACGCTGAACGCCAGGAACATCGCCAGGATCGGAAGCCGGGGCGCTCGTGTCCAGTCCGGCGCCAGGGCCCACCACACCGTGCCCGCCGCCAGCGTCGCCCCGCGGAGCCCGAGGAACCAGAGGTCCAGAGGCTCGAGCCCCACACGGCGCCCCCAGCCCTCGATCTGCGCCCCCACGTCACTCATCGCTGGCGGCGCGCCTCGGCGAGCATGGCCCGCGTGCGATCGGCGTCCTCGCCGCTCGGCACGAGGGCGAGGAAGGACTCGAGGGCCTGCTGGACGGCGGCGTAGTCCTTCTTGCCCGTGAAGAGCAGGTCGCGCGGTCCCAGTGGGCGTGGGCGTACTTCGGGTCGATGCTGATGGCCTCCTCGATGCGGGCGAGCGCCTGGTCCAGGTGCTTGCCCTGGTAATGGACGGCCAGGGCCAGCGCCATCCAGGGCGCCAGCAAACCCGGCGTCGCCGTCACCGGCGACCCTCGCCCTCGATCATCAGGCTCGCCTCCGCACCGATCTGGTCCCCATCGTCTCTGATTTCACACGGCCGATGCTGCACCCACCCGCCGATACGCCATTCCGATGCCACACCCCCTCGGCAGGAGCAATCGTATTGGGATCAGAGGGTTAGCCAGATCCATGGGCGCAGCGACCGGACGCGGCGGTGGGCAGGCCGCGGTGGGGCTGACCCATCTGTGGGGAAAATTCCCCACTCCATCGGTCCGTCTGCGCCGCCCCACCCCCACCCCCGCCCCCTCCACGGGATCGCCGAAGATCCTTCTCGCTGCAGAGGCCAGCCCGGCTGCGGTCTGAATGTCAGGGGGACGGGGTGCGGGGCCTCGCCGGCGCCGGCCGAGTGCGGGCCACCGGCTCTCGGTTGCCCCTCCGCCGAATGCGGTCTATGATGCCGGCGTTCCCGGCACATGTGCCAGCGATCGGACCCTTCAGCGCGAGGAGGCGGTCATGAATGGGATGAAGAAGGCCCTGTGGCTCATCGTCGGCGTGCTCAGCGCCCTGCTGCTGCAGGCAGGGGTCGCCCACGCGCAGAAGAAGACGCTCGTGGTGGCGCTCAACCAGGACCCCGACATCCTCGACCCGACGCTCTCGCGCACCTACGTGGGCCGCATCATCTACGCCCACATGTGCGAGAAGCTCTACGAGATCGACGCGGGCCTCAGGATCGTCCCCCAGCTCGCCGCCGACTTGCCGCAGTTCAGCGACGCCGGCAAGACGGTCACCATCAAGCTCCGCCCGGGCGTGAAGTTCAACGACGGCACGCCGATGAACGCCGAGGCCGTGAGGTTCTCCCTCGACCGCCACCGCGCGATGAAGGGCTCCAACCGGCGCAGCGAGCTGGACTCGGTGACCGCCGTGGAGGTCGTCGATCCCCTGACCGTGCGCCTGCGTCTCAAGGCTCCGTTCTCCCCCATCGTGGCGACGCTGGCCGATCGCGCGGGCATGCCCGTCTCGCCGGCCCAGGCCAACAAGCTCGGCGACAAGTTCGGCACCGCGCCCGTGTGCGTCGGACCCTGGAGCTTCGTCGAGCGCGTGCCCCAGGATCGGATCGTGCTCGAGAAGTCCGCCCACTACTTCGACCCCGGCCAGGCCCGCTTCGACCGCCTCGTCTTCCGCGTCATCCCGGACGACAACGTGCGGCTGGCCAACCTGCGCTCGGGCGACATCGATCTCATGCACCTGGTGAGCCCCACCGACGCTGCCAGCCTGCGGAAGGAAGGGCGCTTCGACATGCCGAGCGTCACCGGCCTCGGCTACCAGGGGATCACCCTCAACCTCCGCAACAAGACCGGCAAGACCCAGGCGCCCGCCGATCTCGGCACCCCGCTGGCCAACGATCCTCGGTTGCGCCAGGCGCTGGAGCTGGCCATCGACCGCGAGGTGCTGAACCAGGTGGTCTGGGACGGCCAGTACACGCCGGGCTGCACCCCGATCCCGCCGGTGAGCCCCTTCGCCGACAAGAGCCGCAAGTGCGCGGGCCGCGACGTCGCCAAGGCCAAGCAGCTCCTGGCCGCCGCCGGCCTCGCCGGCGGCTACGCCTTCGAGCTGACGATCATCAACGATCCCCCGCAGCGGCGCGTGGGCGAGGTGATCCAGGGCATGGCCAAGGAGGCGGGCTTCAACATCACGCTCCGGCCCTCCGAGTTCGCCTCGGCGCTCACCGACGACGACAACGGCAAGCTCCAGGCCTTCCTCATCGGCTGGAGCGGCCGCGTGGACCCGGACGCCAACATCCACCAGTTCCAGACCTGCGGCGGCAGCCTCAACACGACGCTGGCCTGCGACGAGGGGATCGACGCGCTCCTGAACAAGGCGCGGGAGGTGAGCGATCTCGGACAGCGGATCGGGCTCTACCGCGAGGCCGTGGACAAGTTCGCCGGCAGCCGCCGGAACATCGTCTACCTCTATCACCTGAACTACATCGTGGCCCACGCCAAGAACCTCAAGGGCTACACGGCCGTGCCCGACGGCCTCATCCGGATCAAGGGAACCTCCTGGAACTAGCGGGGAGGGACACGGCCGGAGCGCCGCGCGCGCCGCGTCGCTAGACGCCCGTGCTCGACTTCCTCCTGCAGCGGGTCGCGATCTCCATCGTGACCCTGCTCGTGATCAGCCTCGTGGTCTTCACGGGCGTGCGCATGATTCCCGGCGATCCCGCCCGGGTCATGGGCGGCACCGACGCCGATCCTGCGGGGCTCGCCGAGATCCGCGCCAAGTACGGGCTCGACGACCCCGTGCCGCTGCAGTACCTGCGCTGGCTCGGGCTGGCGCTCCGGGGCGATCTCGGCGAGTCCATCCGGACCCGGGAGGGCGTGGTCCGGACGGTGGCGGCGAAGCTGCCCATCACCATCGAGCTCGCCGGCCTCTCCCTCGTGATCGCGCTCGCGATCGCCATCCCCGCCGGCGTCTTCTCGGCGGTGCGGCGCAACACGATCTGGGATCTCCTGGCCAACGGCGTCTCCCTCTGCGGGCTCTCCGTGCCGTCCTTCTGGCTCGGCATCATGCTCATTCTCCTCTTCTCGGTGCGGCTGCGGCTCCTGCCCGCCTCCGGCTTCGTGCCGCTGTTCCAGGATCCCCTGGCCAACCTCGAGCGCATGATCATGCCGGCCTTCGTGCTGGGCGCGGGGCTGGCCGCCGTCCTCATGCGCCAGACCAGGAACAGCATGATCGAGGTGATGAGCGCGGACTATATCCGCACCGCCTACAGCAAGGGCCTGGCGGGCCGCGTCGTCGTGTTCCGCCACGCCATCCGCAACGGCCTCATCCCGGTGGTCACGATCCTGGGGCTGCAGACGGGGGCCCTCATGGGCGGGGCGGTGGTGACGGAGCAGATCTTCGTCGTGCCCGGCTTCGGGCGGCTGATCGTGGAGGCCGTGTTCACGCGCGACTACCCGATGGTCCAGGGGGTCGTGCTCATCACGGCGTCCGCCTACGTCCTGATCAACCTCCTCGTGGACGTGGCCTACTCGCTCCTGAACCCCCGCATCCGCATCAGGGGCGGCGAGACATGAGCCTGAGCCGTCTGCAGCGCGGCTGGCACCGCGCCCGCCGCCGGCCCGTGGCGGTGGTGGGAGCCGTCGTGGTGCTCCTGTTCACGGCGATGGCGCTCGGGGCCCCATGGATCGCGCCGAGCGACCCGCTCCGCACCGACTGGAGCAAGATCCGCAAGGCCCCGACCTGGGCGCACCCGTTCGGCACCGACGACCTCGGGCGCGACACCTTCTCGCGCGTCGTCTGGGGGACGCGCATCTCGATGCAGGCGGGGGTCTTTTCCATCCTCCTCGCCATCGCCATCGGGGTGCCGGTGGGCCTCGTCGCCGGCTACTACCGCGGCGCCTTCGACCAGCTGATCATGCGGCTCACGGACGCGTGGCTGTCCTTCCCGTTCCTGATCCTCGCCATCGGGCTCGTCACCATCCTCGGTCCCTCGCTCACCAACGCCACCGTGGCCATCGGGCTCGGCGCCACGCCCACCTATATCCGGCTCACTCGCGGCCTGGTGCTCGGCACGCAGGCGGAGGACTATGTCCAGGGGGCGCGGGCGCTGGGCGCCGGCGACGGGCGCGTCATGGCGCGGCACATCCTGCCCAACATCGCGAGCGCCCTCCTCGTGCAGGCCACCGTGTCGATCCCCGGCGCCATCATCGCCGAGGCCATCCTGTCCTTCCTCGGCCTCGGCGTGCAGCCGCCCAGCCCGAGCTGGGGGACGATGCTCAGCGCCGCCCAGCAGTTCCTCGAGGCCGCGCCGTGGATGGCCTGGTGGCCGGGGCTCGCCATCTTCTCGCTCACGCTGTCGTTCAATCTGGCCGGCGACGGGCTGCGCGATCTCCTCGACCCCAAGGACTACTGATGCTCACACGCTGACCCCTAGCAGGCTGCTGAAAAAGGCCCATCTGCTTCGTTGGCGCGCTCGGCCGCACGCTCAACGTGGCTCGCTCACGCTCGCCCGGATCTCCGGATCCGCTCACCTCGCCTCCGGCTCGGCTCGCCAAGCGGAGTACGCCTCGCTTGCGGCCGTCGCGCGCCGCCTCGCATCTGGACCTTTTTGAGCAGCCTGCGAGTTTTTCAGCAGCCTGCTGGGTCCGCTGTTCCGCAGCCTGACGATCCCTGGTGATTCGAACGCCGCCGCCTCGCCGGCGCCGGGCACATTCCTCCCCCAGCCGGTCAACCCCTCGGCCCCCTCGTTCGTCAGTATGAGTAAGAGGGCTGGCGGCTCGTCTAACGCGCGTGGACCCATCTTCGGGATACGAGGCGTTGGTCCAGACCCACTCCGGCCGCTTGCAGCGGTTGTGCCAGCTGCTCCTGGCGGATGGTCAGGAGGCGGAGGAGGTCGTGCAAGAGGTGTTCGTGAAGGCATTCGAGGCGGAGAGGCGGCACGGTCCCCCGGCGGACTGGGGGCCGTGGCTGACGCGGATCGCCGTCAACACCTGTCGGGACCGTCGCCGGGCCGGCTGGTGGAGGCGGTTCCGGCGCTGGAGCGAGCGGATCGAGGAGATGCCCATCGCCGACGGAGGACCGACACCGGAGGACGCGGCCATCAGTGACGAGACGAGGCGGCGCGTGTGGCTGGCGTTTCGGGCTTTGCCCGACCGGCAGCGCGAGGTGTTCGTGCTGCGCCATCTGGAGGGGTGGTCGGGGCCGGAGATCGCCGCCGCGCTGGGGCTCAGCGTCGGCAGCGTGAAGCGCCATCTCTTCCGGGCCATCCATCGGCTGCGCGAGACCCTCGGGGGAACACCATGAGCCGGTGCCTGCCCGACAAGAGCTTGACGCAGGTGCAGGCCGGCCTGGGCAGTGAAGCCGAGCACGCCCATGTGCAGTCCTGCCCGGGCTGCGCCCAGCGCCTCCGCGCCCTCGCGCGGGATCTGGCCGTCATCAGTCGCGTGCTGGCGACGACCGCCGAGCCGGCGACCCGGACCGTGCGAACCGCAAGGCGATGGCTGCCCGCCGCCGTGGGCGCCTCGGCCCTCGCGGTGGCCGCCCTGCTGTGGATCGAGGTCGCGGTCTGGCGGGCGATGACGTTCGTTCCCCCCACGATGCAGCCCGAGGAGGTTTCGGCCATCCTGAGCGAGGTCTCCGCCGCCCTGTTCTCCGTTCGCGGATATGTGAGCGCCAAGGCGGAGGCCGATGAGCTCGTGCCGACGCTCGAGAGCGAGGAGGACGCCGAGAGCGACTGCGATGGACCGGACTGGCTGGTGACACCGGGCTGCGGCCCGGCCGCGCTCACCCCCACCGCCACGTCAGAGTGGGGATGGGCAGAGGAATGATCATGACTGGCGATCTCCGATCGGGAGGAAAGACATGAAGACGCTGAGCGAGATGAAGACGATGCGTGTTCGGTCCGCGGGATGGGCCGCCGTCGTGCTGGCGGTGCTCCTCGCGAGCGGCGCCCAGCCGGCAGCCGCCCAGAGCATGGGCCCTGGCATGGGGCACGGCTGGGGGCGCGACAGCGGACTGGCGCTCCCCTTCCTGATCCGCGCGGTGAACCTCACCCCGGAGCAGGACGCGAGGGTGCGGGCGATCCTGTCCTCGCATCGCACGGCGACGCGGAGTACGATGGAACAGCTGAGAAAGGCGCAGGAGGAGCTGGCGGACAAGCTGATCACGCCGGGACAGGTCCAGGCCGCCGACGTCCAGCCGCAGCTCCAGCAAATCGGGCAGCTCCGGGAGCAGCTCCTCCACGACAGCGCGCAGATCGCCCTTGACGTCCGGGCGATCCTGACGCCGGAGCAGCTAGCCAAGGCGGGTCAGGTGAAAACCCGCATGCAGCGGCTCCGGGTGGAGATGCGCCAGCTCTTCGAGCAGGCTCGCCCCTGAGGGCCCGAGGAGAAGACGCAGGAGGAGAGTCGCCATGAAGACATTGCTCGGCCGATTGGGCATGGCGTGCTGTATCTCCCTCGCGCTGGTGGCCGCGACCGCGAGCCCCAGCGACGCGTGGGGCCGAGATCGGCACTCCCGGGGGGGCTCGCATGGCTGGGGGGGCCCGAGCCTCTGGTGGGGCCCCCGCGTCTACCTTGGCCCCCCGGTGGTATGGGCGCCCTCCCCGTATCCGTATTACAGCCCCCGGTACGGCCCCCCGGTGGCGGTCGAGTCGCCGCCGGTGTATGTCGAGCAGCAGCCGGCGACGCCTGGGTACTGGTACTACTGCCAGAATCCGAATGGCTACTACCCATACGTCTCGCAGTGTCCCGGCGGGTGGACCCCGGTAGCGCCTACACCACCGGCACGGTAGGCTTCGAGGGGGCAAGACATGCCGGCACGCGTGACTGCGATCGGGATCGTGGTGTTGCTCTTCACCGGGTGCGCGACCGTCCCGACGGGACCGAGCGTGATGGTGCTTCCCGGCACGGGGAAGACCTTCGAGCGGTTCCAGGCCGATGATGCGGTGTGCCGGCCATGGGCCCTTCAGCAAGCCGGAACGCAGCCGGGAACGGCGGCCACGCGGGACACGCTGACCGGCGCTGCCGTGGGCGCGGTGGTCGGCGCCGGGCTCGGCGCCGCCATCGGCGCCGCGGCCGGGCATCCAGGGGCGGGAGCGGCGATCGGCGCCGGCGGAGGCCTCCTGGGCGGAACCGCCATCGGGGCCAGCGCCGGCCAGTCCGCGGGGTACAGCGTGCAGCGGCGCTACGACATGGCCTATCAGCAGTGCATGTACGCCAAGGGCAACCAGATCCCCGGCGCCCGGCGGGCCGCTCCACCGGCCTACTTGGCGCCGCTGCCTCCGCCGCCGCCGGCGGGCCCACCTCCCCCGCCCCCACCGCCTCCATCGTAGTCGGCGGTTGCTGAGGGCGAAGCCTGCGAAATGCGCCCCGCGGGGGAGACACCGCCCCTGCGCGGCTCAGGAGGCGTGAGGCTCACGCACCCCGCGCTGCCTGCTCCCGCAGCGAGCGCTGATGGGGCCAGATTCTGAAGGCGCGTCTCGATCGTGGCGTTGGCCTTCAGCTTCTGCACGAAGTCCCAGCCGTACAGCTCCAGCCACGCCTTGATCAGGAGCGTCGTCGAGGCGGCGTTCTCGGGCGCCCCGAGCGCCAGCTTGTCCTCCGTGAAAGCCGCATGCACTCCTCGTCGTTCAGATGACGCCGTCGCGCCGGAGGGCGGCGAGGTCCTCTGCGCCGAGGCCGAGGAGCGTGCCGTACACCTCCGCGTTGTGCTGCCCCTTGTCCGGACCCGCCCAGTGGATCGTGCCCGGTGTCTTCGAGAGCTTGGGGACCACGCCCACCATGGCAAGCCGCCCCACGCGCGGGTCGTCGATCTCGACGATGTTGCGCTCCCGGTAATGCGGGTCAGCCGCGATGTCGGCCACCGTATAGAGCTTCTCGGCGGGGATGCCGGCCTCCTCCAGCTGCAGCAGGAGCTCCGCCGCGGGACGCGTGCTCACCCACGCCGCGACCATCTTGTCCACGTCGTCGGCGCGGGTCACCCGGTCCGCGGAGCGGACGTAGCGCGGGTCTTGCGCCAGCTCCTCGCCCCCCATCAGTGCCGCCAGGCGATTCCAGAGGGAGTCCGTTCCGGCGTTGATCACGACCCATGCCCCGTCCCCCGAGCGGTAATTCCCAGCGGGCGACACGCCGGGATGCCGGTTCCCGCTGCGCTCGCGCACCACCCCGAGCTTCTGGTAGGCGGTGAGCATGCCCTCCGAGCTGCGGAAGATCCCCTCGTAGAGGGCCAGGTCGATCTCCTGCCCGGCACCCCCGTTCCGGTCGCGATGGTACAGCGCGAGCATCACCGCGAAGGCGCCGAAGGAGGCCGCGAGATAGTCGGCCAGAGCAAAGCCCTGACGAACCGGCTCCGCGTCTGGAAACCCCGACACGTACGTCAGCCCGGCGAAGGCGGATGCGACCCGGTCGAAGGCCCCCTTGTGCCGGTATGGACCAGTTTGCCCGTAGCCCGAGACCCGAAGCAAGATGAGCCCGGGGTTCTCCTGCGCCAGCGACTCGTAGCCGAGGCCCCACTGCTCCAGCGTGCCGGGGCGGAAGTTCTCCGCGAGGACGTCACACCCGGCCGCGAGCTGGCGGAGGATCGCCTGGCCGCGCGGGAGCCGGAGGTTCAACGTGATCGATTTCTTGTTGCGGGCTTCCTGGAGCCAGAGCAGGGGCCGGCCCTCGTACCGAGGGCCGAACTGGCGCAGGAGGTCCCCCGTGGTCGGCTCTTCCACCTTGATGACCGCGGCCCCGAATTCTCCGAGCAAGGTGGCCGCGACCGGCGCCCCCAGAACGGTGGCCAGGTCGAGCACACGGATACCGGTCAAGGATTGCGGTGTCGGATCCAGCTGGTCCTCCTCTTCTCTCGCGTTCTGCCGCGTGTGCCGGCCGGGGCAAGACCGCGCTCTGGCTCAACTATGGTGCCGGGAGGGGGAATCGAACCCCCACGGGCGTTGCCGCCCAAAGGGTCTTGAGTTCTGGAAGGTATCTTACACAGTTGCCGCAAACGGACAAGCTGCCCTTCTCCCCTTTGCCCCCTTTCGTGCCGATTGGTGCTGGCACCAGGTGGGCAGCCCTCAAGAAGAGAAGGCGCAGCCCCTGCGCGTCATCGCCACCGTCCAGGACCCGGCCGGTCGCGCGCACGATCCTCGCCCCTCTGGCAGGCTGCGGAAAGACCCCGCAGGCCGCTCAAAAAGGTCCAGATGCGAGGCGGCGAGGGATGCGACGAGCGAGGCGTACTCCGCTTGGCGAGCCGAGCCGGAGGCGAGGTGAGCGGATCCGGAGATCCGGGCGAGCGTGAGCGAGCCACGTTGAGCGAGGAGCGACCAGCGCCGTACCTCCGCAGATGGGCCTTTTCCAGCGGCCTGCTCGGCCGCCCCTGCGCCCTTCAGCCTGCCGGCCCCGCCCCACGCTCGCACCACGGCCGTTCCTTGACGGCGCACCCGCAGCGGGAGCAGGATTGCCGCAGCCCACAGGGCGATGACGGCTGCCCATGCGCGCTGGGCTCCCTCATGGGGCTGAGCTTGCCCGGGGGCCGGGCCAGGGGGTCCGCGCGGACGGCTGCCCGAATCGCGTTCATGATGGCCATGCACTCCCGGGAGGGGCTCATCGAGGAGGGAGGGACGCGATGACGGACACGCCGACGACCGAGCAAGGGCCGATCCTGGACCGGAGGCTCCGCGAGGGGGCCATCGACGTCCACGTGCATGCCGATCCGTGCAGCCTCATCGCGCGGAACCAGGATTTCCGCGCCCCCTCGGCCCGGCCGATCGGCCTCGCCGATGCGGCGCCGGCGCCGGGCGGCGGCCGCTGATGAGCGGCCCCTGGCCAGCCTTCACGGCGGCGGCGGTGCAGGCGGCGCCCGTGTACCTCGACCGCCAGGCCACCGTGGACAAGGCCTGCGCCCTGATCCGCGAGGCCGGGCGCGCCGGGGCCAGGCTGGTGGCCTTCCCCGAGGTCTTCGTCCCCGGCTTCCCCCACTGGATCTACCTCGATCGCCCGCAGCCCAACGAGCGCTACTTCGTCGAGCTGGTGAGGGAAGCGGTGCAGGTGCCGGGCCCCGAGACTGAGCGTCTCGGCCAGGCGGCGCGGGAGGCCGGCGCCCACGTGGTGATCGGGGTCAACGAGCGGAGCCCCCGGAGCATGGGGGAGCTGTTCAACACCAACCTCATCTTCGGGCCCGACGGCTCGCTCCTGGGTCGGCATCGCAAGCTGATGCCGACCTATGCGGAGAAGATGGTGTGGAGCTTCGGCGACGGCTCGACGCTCCGCGTGTACGACACCGCGGTGGGGCGGCTCGGCACCCTCTGCTGCGGGGAGAACACCAACCCGCTGGCCCGCTTCGCCCTCATCGCGCAGGGCGAGCAAGTCCACGTGGCTAATTACCCCGCGCGGCCGGCGGGAGACGCCTATGACCTCACGCGGGCCATCGAGATCCGCTCCGCCGCCCATGCCTTCGAGGGCAAGTGCTTCGTGCTGGTGGCGGGGAGCCTCATCAGCGCCCCCATGCGCGAGCGGCTCGGCGACACTGCCGAGAAGCGCCGGCTCCTCGGCGAGGGCAGCGCCACGTTCACCGGCATCCTCGGCCCCGACGGCCGCGTCATCGCGGGGCCCGCGGCGGCGGACCGGGAGGAGATCGTCTACGGCAAGATCGAGCTCGAGGCGATCATCCGGCCCAAGATCCTCCACGACGTGGCCGGCAACTACAACCGCTTCGACGTGCTGTCGCTCCAGCTGAACCGCGCGCCCCTGGCGGCGATCCACGAGGCGATGCCGGCGCTGACGGACTCCGAGGGCCCGGGGCCGGACACCCGGCCGCTGCTGGACGAGCTCCGCCGCCGCGCGGGCTCGGCCTCCCACGAGGAGCTCCGGGCGCTCGTCGCCTCGCTGCTGGCGGCTCTGGACGCCGGGTAGCGCCTGCGCCTCCCCGGTAGGGACATGTCCCATAGGAGACTGACACGATGAGAACAGGGAACTCTGCTTGGCTCTGGTTTTCGGCCGTCGCGACGGTGTCTGTGGCACCGGTTCTCATCTCGATTCCCTTCTTCGCCAAGAATTTCCAGGTCAAGCCGGAGGCCTTCACGACCTGGTACTTCGCCAGCGTCTCCGTCGGCGTCGCGGTGTGGCTCTGGCTGGCCGGCCGTGCGGCGGACCTCCGCCCCGGGGGAGCCGTCGCGGCCCTGGGCATCGTGCTGGTCGGCCTGAGCTTCGGCGCGGCCGCGAACGGGTTCCTTTTCCACGCGGTGTCCGTGGCGCCCAATCCCGGGCTCCCGTCTGTCATGTACAGCGGCGCCAGCGTCATCGTCTTCTTCGCATCCGCGGCCCTCGCAGATCGTCTCCCCAGACTCTTCGACCAGGTGAGCACGGACATCGACCGGTTTCTGGGCATCCTGCTCATGATCGCCGGAGTCTTCCTCATCGCCGGAGGATGGCCGCTCGTGAAGGGGGCCCTCACAAGGAGTTCGTTCTGATGCCTCGGCTCCGTGTGCGGCACACGGGTTCTTGAGGCGCCCGACCCGCTCGCGTGCGAGCGCCTGGTATACTCGGCCGGTGCGTGCCGCCGATCTCCCCCTGGTCGATGTCACGATCCTGGACCTCACGCGCGTCCTCGCCGGGCCCTACTGCACCCGCTTGCTGAGCGACCTGGGCGCCCGTGTCATCAAGATCGAGCGCCCAGGCGAGGGCGACGAGATGCGGCGCGCCTACCTGCAGCTCGAAGGCAACCGCACGGACCAGAGCACCTATTTCACCCGTGTGAACGCGGGCAAGGAGAGCGTCGCCGTCGACATGTCACGTCCCGACGGCCAGGCCATCATCCGCGACCTGGCGCGCGTGGTCGACGTGGTGGTGGAGAACTTCATGCCCGGCGTGGTGGCCAGGCTGGGCTGCGACTACGAGACGCTCCGGGCGGTGAAGCCCGACATCATCTACTGCTCCATCTCGGGCTTCGGGCAGACGGGGCCGTGGCGCTCGCGACCCGCGCTCGCCCACATCATCAACGCCATCTCCGGCCTCATGCACCTGGAACAGGGCGAGGAGCCGGCGCCGCGGGCCTCCAACCTGCAGGCTGCCGACGTCCTGGCCGCCACCCATGCCGCCAGCGCGATTCTGGCGGCGATCATCCGGAGGAGTCGCACCGGCAGGGGCGCACACCTCGATGTCTCCATGCTCGAGGCGCTCATCGCCGCCGACAGCGTGACCTATGCCGCCGTGCTCAACGGCGGCGAGGAGCACGGCAACCCGCGCCCCGGCATGATCGTCGCCCCCATCGGCGACGGCTGCGTGGCCCTGCAGTTCGTGGGCGCGCCGCAGCTCTGGCCACGCCTGCTGGCCGTCATGGGGCGGCCCGAGCTGGATCGGGACCCGCGTTTCGATAGCCACGAGAAGCGGCGTGTGAACTGGGGCGACCTGCGGCAGATCGTCGAGTCGTGGCTCGCGACGTTCCGCACGATGGCGGACGCCCTCAAGGCGCTCTCCGATGCGCGCATCCCGTGCGCACCGGTACTCCGCCCGGCCGAGGTGATCGCCGAACCCCACCTGGCCGAGCGGCAGTTCTTCCCGACGGTGCCGCATCCGGCTCGTGGCGCCGTGCGCGTGACCGCCAGCCCCTTCCACCTCGACGGCGTGCCGCTGCACCCCCGGGGGCCCGCGGCCTACCGCGTGGGCGAGCACACGCGGGCGGTGCTCGGCGACCTGCTCGGCTACCCGGCGGAGCGCATCGACGAGTTGCGGCGCTCAGGGGTCATCGACATCCCGTAGCCGTGCGTCCTTCCAGGACCCGACTCGCAATCCCGGCCCGACCCACCCCGCCCGGTCGATGGCCGGCATGCCTTGGCGGGCCGCTGCAGGGCCGCGTCGATCCGTGCCAGCACCGCCGGCTCGTCCCCGGGGATCCGCCGGTGAAGGAGAACACCTGCGTGGCGCCCGCTCGACGTGGCGCCCGCTCGACCTTGCTCGGAGCCGTGCGTCCGCCACTGGTGGTGCCGGGAGGGGGAATCGAACCCCCACGGGCGTTGCCGCCCAAAGGTTTTTGAGACCTTCGCGTCTGCCAGTTCCGCCACCCCGGCCCGTCGAGAGCGCCCTCAGTGTAACGAGCCCCGCCTGACCTCGGCAAGGGCGGTGTAAACGGCCGGGCTCCCGGCCGCGTCTGTCCGTGTAAGCAGGCAGTCACCCCGGGCGCCAAGGAGAGAGATCATGAACATCATCAGCGTCGCAGTCGCAGGAGTCCTCGGGCTCGCCCTCGCCGCTCCGGCCATGGCCGACACCCGCATCGACCAGCGCCAGGCGAACCAGGAACAGCGCATCGAGCAGGGCATCCGCTCGGGCCAGCTGACGGCCGGCGAGGCCGCCCGGCTCGAGCGCGGCCAGGCGCGCATCGAGCGCATGGAGCGCCGCGCGCTCGCCGACGGCCGGATGGACCCGCGGGAGCGGCGCAGGATCATGCAGGCGCAAGAGGTGCAGAGCCGCCACATCTACCGCGAGAAGCACGACAACCAGACGCGGTAAGCGCCCGCTCAGCGTGCGCTCTAAACCCCGGTCTTCCTTGACAGCTTCAGGTGGCCGAGGGTATCCTGTCCGTCGCGTGGGGCTGTAGCTCAGCTGGGAGAGCACAAGGCTGGCAGTCTTGGGGTCAGGGGTTCGAGCCCCCTCAGCTCCACCAATTCTTCTCGCGGGGTTACGGAGCGATCCGTGGCCCCGCGCGTGTGTTCGGCACCCGCTGCTGCCGCGCGAATGGCGTTCACGTCGCTGTCGACGAGCTGGGCCGGCCCTCTACTGTACAGACACATGCTATTATTCGTCTGTACACTGAACGTTCGGCAGGAGGAGGCGGAATGGCCACGAAGGCGGGCGCGCAGACCCGGGTGGGCAGACAGCGCAAGAACTACCGCATCGACACGGCGAAGCTGGAGCGCACGAAACGGATCCTCGGGACCCGCACGGAGACCGAGACGATTCATCGGGCATTGGACCTGGTGGCTGACGAGGCCGCGCTCGCGACGGCCCTGGCGCGCTTTCTCGAGAAAGGGCGCGGGCACATCGAGGACGTCGATGCCCGCCGGTAGATGGCTGGTATTCGACACGAACGTCTACGTGGTCGCGCTGCGGGAGGGGGCAGGCGGTCACGCCTCCGAGCTGCTCAGACGGCTCGTGCCGCGTACGTATCTCGCGGCCGTCGTGTCTGCGGAGCTGCACGCCGGCGCCCTCGACGATGTCGGGCGCGAGGCCGTTCGAGGGCTGGCCGAGCCATTCTTGCGGCTGGGCCGCGTGGTGACGCCTGACGCTCGGGCCTGGGATCGGGTGGGCGATGTCCTCGCCGAGGCGTGGCGCCGCCAGCCCCAGCTTCGGGACCGGCTCTCCGCCCTCTGGAACGATGCGCTCATCGCCCTGTCCGCGCGCCAGATCGGCGCGACGGTGGTGACGCAGAACGTGCGCGACTTCGCCCTGCTGCGCCGGTACGCGCGCTTCGAATTCGAGCCCCTTCAAACCTTCGGCCAGCACCCCGCTTGACGGCGAGGGGTGGCGGCTGAAGCGCGGCGAGCCCCGGAACGGTTCAGCGCCGGCGCCGCTTGCCGGCGCGGGCGGACCGGGATTGGGCGGCGAGCCAGGGGCCGGCGCCCGGCGTGGCTCGCCAGAGGTCGCCGAGCATGTCCTCTATGACGGCGGCCTCCTCATGGCTGCCGAGCGCGTAGGCGGCGGGCATCGCGCCCGGCCATGTCTGCTTGCCGAGCAGGTAGCGGGGAGCATGGCGATTGGCGCGCACCGCCCGCCGGAGGCGTTCGTTCGCCGGGGCGGCGTCTCCCCCGCGCCGGAAGGCATGGAGCGCCCATGCATAGGCCCATGCCGCGGTCCCCTCGTCATGGAACTGATCGAGGAGCGCCTCCGCCTCGGCGTCACGGCCGGCCTCGAGCAGGACGGGTAGCAGCGAATAGCGGACACCCTGGTTGTCGCCCGGATTCAGCCGGAGGAGATCTCGATAGTGATCCACCGCCGCATCGCGCTCCCCGAGGGCTTGCAGGCTCTGGGCGAGCCCGAAGCGGGCCCGCATGTAGGGGCGCGTACTGATCATGCTCCAGAAGTGGCCGGTATCCTCGGTGAAGGCGGTCGGGCCCAGCGCCCGCTCGCCGGCCGCCACCCCGCGGGCATAGAGATCGCGGGCGGCCGGTAGCTCCGTCGCCGCCTCCGCCAGGAGCACGTAGGCGTCGGCGCAGTCGGGGGAGACCTCGAGGGCCCGCCGGGCGAGCTGGACGCGGCGGCGGCCGCGAGCCTCCACCGCACGGTAGGCGAGCTCCTGCGCGCGCTCGATCGGCGTCGAGGCCGTGGAGGGGATGGCGTCGAGCGCTCCCGAGAACTTCCGCTGGATGCTCGCGTTCAGCTCGTCCGTGCTCTCGAAGGACTCGCCGGCGGTAAAGCGCTGGACCTCGAGCAGCACGCGCTCCATGGCCCGGCGGTCCGGCAGGCCTCCGACTCGCGGCTCGGCGGGAGCATCGAGAGGCCGCAGCAGCTCCGGCAGAGCGAGCGTGATCCGGCGTGGCCCGTCCGTGGCGGGCACGTCACGACTCCAGCGCCCGCTGTCGATCTCGTCCTCCGTGGCCCGGGCCAGCGCGCGAAGGATGGCCTCGAGCTCGGCGAGCATCGGTCCCTCGGGCCGGCGCAGCTGGCCGTTGGGCCCGAACCATACCGCCACCGGGTACGCCGAGGGCCCGGCCACCGGCAAGGCATGCTCCTCCCACAGATCCACGTCGCCGAAGGGCATCTCGTCGATGGGGCCGAAGAGAACGCTCCACCGCCCGCGAGGCCCGATGAGCGCCTCGGGATCGGGGTCCTCCTGCAGCCGCTCGATGTCCCGCGGGCTCGCGAAGAACCCCACCCCGAAGACCTGGCCCCCGGCGCCGAGCACGGTAGCGCATGAGAGGCCGCGGTCGACTGCCGGGGCCTCGATGCGGATGAGGTCCTCATCGGTCAGGTGGCGCCACAGGGCCGCGTCGAAGAACTCGCGGGCCGCCTCGGCGAACGCCCGCATACGCTCGACGGTCACGCCCCGGGCCCTGAGGGCGTCGGGTGGCAGGGGCTTGCCCTCCGTCATCTCCACCATCTGACCGAGCTTGTCCCGGACGAGCGAGATGTCGTCGACGACGTGAACCTCCAGCTCGGGGTCGCCGACGCCCCGCGCGATCGCCTCGCCCAGGGCCGGGGCGACCACCTCGATCCGGGCCGGGCGCGTCCGGGTGAACCTGAGCCCCAGATCGAGGAACACGTCGAGGGCGAGCCCGGCGTCGGGCGCGCCCTCGGCGAGCTTGACGTTCACCATGTCGGTTTCCCGGCTGACCCACACCGCCCCCCACGGGCGGACGGGAATGTCGCCGGGCGCCCCGATCCACATGGGCATCTTCACGACCCCGCCCTGCCAGGTGTCGGAGGAGCGCCGCGCGAGTCGCCTGAATCGACCGACCACCAGGGAGGAGATCTCGGTCATCAGCGGGCACGATAGCGTGACCGGCCGCGCCGCGCAAGCCGCTCCCGGCTCAGTCGGCCCCGGGCTCGGCGTCAGACACGTTCGCGAGAGGCTCGCCGGCCGCAAGCCCGGCGGCGAGCCTCCGGCCCTGATCGGAGCACCTCGATGTCCAGGAAGGCCGCGCAGGGTGGCGGACGCTCATCTCAACGGGGGGCAGCGACCTCAGCATCTGGTCGGGCCCAGGTTGCGCCCAATGCTACGTCTTGCCGCGTCTTGGCGACCGGCGCTTCCTATCGATCGATGCTCGCTGGTCTGCCGCTCGCCCTGGCAGCCTTGGGGTCAGGGGTTCGAGCCCCCTCAGCTCCACCAAATCTTCTCGCGGGCTCACGGAGCGATCCGTAGCCCCGCGGTTGCGCTCGGCACCCCGCTGGTGCCGCGGGGGTGCGTCCGGTGCCGCCCGCCCCCGCCTTCCGCTG
>MGBT01000237.1 GCA_001788395.1 Candidatus Rokubacteria bacterium GWA2_70_23 | reverse complement strand
AGCAGGAGACCATGTTCGAGCTGTTCGGCGACCCGCAGCACTCCATCGCCGACCAGACGCTGCGCGCCTACGAGCACCCGGACCAGTGGGTGAACCGCCTGGTCCTCGGCGACTCCCTGGTGGTGATGAACTCCCTCCTCCATTATGAGGGGCTGGGCGGCCAGGTCCAGATGATCTACATGGACCCGCCCTACGGCGTCAGGTTCGGCTCGAACTTCCAGCCCTTCGTGCGCCGGCGCGACGTCAGCCACAACGACGACGCCGACATGACCCGCGAGCCCGAGATGGTCAAGGCCTACCGGGACACCTGGGAGCTAGGCCTGCACTCCTATCTGACGTATATGCGCGACCGCCTGCTCCTCTGCCGCGAGCTGCTGGCGCCGAGCGGCAGCATTTTCGTGCAGATCAGCGACGAGAACCTCCACCACGTCCGCGAGCTGCTGGACGAGGTGTTCGGGGCGGACAACGCTTGCGGCCTCATTGCTCTGACGAAAGCAGCCAGTCAAAGCAGCGTATTGCTACCCTCGGTCAATGACTATCTGCTCTGGTATGCGAAGAGCAGATCAGAAGTCAGGTACCGACAGCTGTTTACACCACGCCCACCCATTGACACAGTAACGCGACGATACATCTGCGTCGAAAAACCTGACGGTAGGATTGTGGATCTCAGTCTCAAGCAGAAACTCGGCGAAGACCCGATCCCTGAAGGGCGTTGGCTTCGTTTGGTTGCGTTGACCTCTCAGACCGGCTCTGAATCGACACGCGTTCCTTATGAGTTCGAGGGAACGGTGTACCGTCCACCGGGCACGCGGGGATGGTCAACCAATCGAGCGGGCTTGGACAACATCAACCGGGCCGGACGCATGTATGGCGTCGGAACAACTCTGAACTACAAGAACTACCACGACGACTTCCCCTACCGACAGGTCGTCTCTCTGTGGGACGACATTCGATCGAGTGGGTTCGGGGACGACAAGCTTTACGTGGTGCAAACGCAAGCCGAGGCCGTTGAGCGATGTATGCTCATGACAACCGATCCGGGCGACCTCGTCCTCGATCCGACCTGCGGTAGCGGTACGACCGCACACGTTGCCGAACAATGGGGACGGCGCTGGATCACGATCGACACGAGCCGGGTGCCGCTGGCGCTGGCGCGGCAGCGGCTGCTCACGGCGACTTTCCCTTACTACCAGCTCAGAGACGAGGCGCGGGGGCCCGCGGGTGGGTTCGTCTACGTGCGGAAGCAGAACCGAAGGGGCGAGGAGGTCGGGGGCATCGTCCCCCACGTCACGCTGAAGAGCATCGCCAACAACGAGCCGCCGGGGGAGGAGGTGCTCGTCGACCGGCCGGAGCCCGACAACGGCATCGTGCGGGTGACGGGGGCGTTTACCGTGGAGGCGACGATCCCCACGCCCGTGGACTGGGAGGGCGACGGCGTAACGGACTCCGGGGCGGCGGATGCCGAAGCGCACGGTTCCTTCGTGGACCGCATGCTGGAGGTGCTCCGGAAGTCGCCGGTGCTCCATGTCGGTGGCGGCAAGACGGTGATGCTGCGCAGCGTCCGGCCGCCGGCGAAGACGCTCTCGCTCTCGGCCGAGGCGGTGGTGGTGAACGGCAACGAGCGGCCGGTGGCCTTTGTCTTCGGTCCGGAGAACGGCGCCCTCAGCCAGCTCGCCGTCCACGAGGCCCTCAAGGAGGCCAGCCTCAAGGGCTACGCGCACCTCTATGCGGTCGGCTTCGCCATCCAGCCCGACGCCCGGCTGCTGGTCGAACGGTCGGCGGAGATGGGCTTGCCGCAGGCCACCTACGTGCAGGCCACGCCGGACCTCATGATGGGCGATCTCTTGAAGAACATGCGGTCGAGCCAGATCTTCAGCGTGTGCGGTCTGCCGGAGGTGGCGCTGCGCCGGAGGCCAGACGGCAAGTACCAGGCCGAGCTACTGGGGCTCGACGTGTTCGATCCCGTCGCCATGAAGGCCGACCACCGCCCCGGGGGCGACGTGCCCGCGTGGTTCCTCGACACGGACTACAACGGCCTCTGCTTCCACGTGAGCCAGGCCTTCTTCCCGCGCACGGGGGCCTGGGACGACCTGCGGCGGGCGCTTCGCGGCGAGTACGACGAGACGGTATGGGACCACCTGGCCGGCACCACCAGCGCGCCCTTCGAGGCCGGCGACCACGGCCAGGTCGCCGTCAAGGTCATCGACGACCGCGGCAACGAGCTGCTCGTGGTGAAGATCCTGAGGGACGCCACGACGTGATCCGGCGCGTCGGCCTGCGCCGCTTCAAGCGGTTCGGCGACGTGGAGTTCCTGCTGCCCGGGCATGTGGTGCTCGCCGGCCCGAACAATACGGGGAAGACCACGGTGCTTCAGGCCATCGCGGCCTGGTCCCTCGCCCTCGACCGCTGGAAGCAGCTCAACGACGTCCAGCGCCATGGCGGGGCGTACACGAGGGCGCCGATCGCGCGTCAGGCGTTCTCCGCGGTGCCGCTGCGCGCCTTCGACCTCCTCTGGAAGGAGCGTGACTACGCCGGCAGCGTCGAGATCGAGGTCCAGAGCGCGGAAGGCTGGACGGTCGCCATGGAGCTGATCGCCGACAGCACGGAGCAGATCTACGTCCGGCCGCGCCCGTCCGCCTCGCCGGACGTCGTGCGGCACGCGCGCCTCACCACGGTGTTCGTCCCGGCCATGAGCGGGCTTGGAACGGAGGAGCCGCTCTACCAGCGCCCGAAGGTGGACCAGCTTCTCGGGCAAGCCAAGCCCGGCGACGTGCTCCGGAACCTCCTCGTGGAGGCGTCCGGATCGGAGCGGGCCTGGAGGGGGCTCCAGCAGTCGATCCGGCGGCTCTTCGGCTTCGAGCTGGCGCCCCCCGACGCCACTGGCCCGCACATCCTCGCGGAGTACCGGGAGCGCCCGGGCGGCCCTGCGCTCGACATCGCGAGCGCGGGCAGCGGCTTCCAGCAGGTGCTCATGCTGCTCGCCTTCTTGCAGACCCGGCCGGGCTCCGTGCTGCTGCTGGATGAGCCCGACGCGCACCTCCACGTGATCCTCCAGGACGCCATCTACAGCGAGCTGCGCGCGGTGGCGGCCCAGCAGCGGTCGCAGCTCGTGATCGCCACGCACTCCGAGGTGATCATCAACGCTGTCGAGCCTCGCGAGCTGTGCGTGATCCTCGGCCAGCCGCGGATGCTGGCCACGACCGAGGAGCGGGCGCGACTGATCGAGTCGCTCCGGGCGCTGTCCCATGCGGACATCATGCTGGCGCTGGACGCGCCCGGCGTCCTGTACCTCTAGGTGGTCGAGACGCTCGGCGCCCTCATGCGGGCCTTTCGGCTGTGAGCGGCTTCGAGGTCGGCGAGCCCATCCTCTGCGGGCCTTACGACGAGCCCGCCGAGCACTGGCGCATCGTCGAGGGCGAGACGCCGCGCCCGGCGCCGGGACGCCGCCCCGCGATGTACTACTACCGGCCGCCGGGGCCGGTGAGCGAGACGCAGGGCGACGATCCCGGCACGCTCATCGAGCTGAAGCTCGTGACCCGCGTCCGCCAGCGGCTCGCGGAATGGCAGGCGGCGGGGCGCCCCGGCGTGACGCGGACCACGCAGGAGCTGCTCGATTACTGGGCGCGCGAGGGCCGCCAGCACCGCCTGTTCTTTGCCCAGCGCGAGGCGGAGGAGACGATCGTCTTCCTCACGGAGGCGCGGGCCGACTTCCTTCAGGGGATCCAGATTGCGCTCGACGAGCCGAGCGATGACCGGAAGGCCGAAGGTCACACCGGCTTCCGCCGATACGGCTGCAAGATGGCCACGGGCACCGGCAAGACGACGGTCATGGCCATGCTCGCGGCCTGGAGCATCCTCAACAAGGTCAACGACCGGAGCAACGCGCGCTTCTCCGACGTGGTGCTCGTCGTCTGCCCGAACGTCACCATCCGGAGCCGCCTCCGGGAGCTGGACCCGCGCGAGGGCGACGCCAGCCTCTACCGCAACCGGGACCTGGTGCCGCCGCACCTCATGGCCGATCTGGTCAAGGGGCGGGTGCTGGTCACCAACTGGCATGTCTTCGAGCCCCAGGGCGTGAACCCGGGCGGAGTGAGCGCGAAGGTCACGCGCGCCGGCGTCGCGGTGCGCACCATGGAGACCATCACCATCGGGCCGAAGACGACCACCGCGCGCGGCCGCCGCTACCTCACGCCGGACGAGCTGGACCGCCAGGTGGCGGCCGGGCTCCTCGCTGTGCTCGAGGAGGACCGTGACCGGCAGGGGAACCTGCGCAAGGTCCGGGTGGAGTCACTGCGTTACGTGGAGAGCGACACCGCGCTCGTCAACCGGGTGCTCGGGCGCGAGGTGGGCGGCAAGCAGAACGTCCTCGTCTTCAACGACGAGGCCCACCACGCCTACCGCATCCGGCGGGAAGCGCCCGACGGCGAGTCGGAGGAGCTCTACGGCGACGCCGAGGACCGGGACGAATTCTACCGCGAGGCCACCGTCTGGGTGGACGGGCTCGACCGTATCCACAAGCTGCGCGGCATCAACTTCTGCGTCGACCTCTCGGCGACGCCGTACTACCTCGGGCGCATGGGCCAGGACACCAACCGCATCTTCCCCTGGGTCGTGAGCGATTTCGGGCTCACCGACGCCATCGAGTCGGGCCTGGTGAAGATCCCGCAGCTCGCCGTGCGCGACACCACGGGTGCCGACATCCCGGGCTATTTCAACATCTGGCGCTGGATCCTGCCCCGGCTCACGGCGGCGGAGCGCGGCGGATCACGGGGCAACCCCAAGCCGGAGGCCGTGGTCAAGTGGGCGGCCACGCCCGTTGCCATGCTCGGGGGGCTGTGGGAAGAGCTGCGCGCGGAGTGGGAGCAGCGGAAGGACGACCCGCGGCCGCCGGTGTTCATCATCGTCTGCCGCAACACCGCGATCGCCAAGGTCGTCTACGAGTGGCTCGCGCTCGACCAGCCGCCGGCCGGCATCCCGCCGGCGAACATCCCGGGCTTCCGCAATGTGCCGGGCCGTGACAGCACGGTCCGCGTCGACTCGAAGGTGGTGCACGAGACGGACAGCGACCAGGCCAAGAGCGACGAGTCGGCCTGGATGCGGCTGACGCTCGACACCGTCGGCAAGGTGGCGTGGCCGCTCGACCGCCAGGGCCGGCCGATCCTTCCGGACGGTTTCGAGGAGCTGGCGAGGAAGCTCGGCAAGCCGCTGCACCCGCCGGGGCGGGACGCGCGCTGCATCGTCAGCGTGGGGATGCTCACCGAGGGCTGGGACTGCAGCACGGTGACGCACATCGTGGGGCTGCGCCCGTTCATGTCTCAGCTCCTCTGCGAGCAGGTGGTGGGCCGCGGCCTTCGCCGGTCGAGCTACGAGGTCGGGGAGGATGGCAAGCTCGCCGAGGAAGTCGCCAAGGTCTTCGGCGTGCCCTTCCAGGTCATCCCGTTCAAGGAGAACAAGGGTGGGGCGCGGCCGCCGGCGCCGAAGCGCCACCACGTGCACGCCGTGCCGGCCAGGGCCGCCTACCAGATCCGCTTCCCCCGCGTCGAAGGGTACCGCCAGGCCATCCGCAACCGCGTCACCGTCGACTGGGCCGCGGTGCCATCGATCACCCTTGACCCGATGAAGATTCCGCCCGAGGTGGAGGTGAAGGCGGCGCTGCCCAACAACAAGGGCCGGCCCTCGCTCACCGGTCCCGGCTGCCTCGAGCGCGTCGACCTGAACCCGTACCGCTCGGGCTACCGCTTGCAGCAGATCGCCTTCGACATGGCCGCGGACCTGACGCGCGATTATGTCGCCCACCCCGGTTGCGAGGCGCCCGCGCATGTCCTGTTCCCACAGCTCGCGCGAATCGTCGAGCGCTACCTCGGCGAGCGGGTCCAGGCTCTTCCGCCCTCCAGCAAGCTGGACGTCGCGCTGTCGCCGTACTACGGATGGGTGATCGAGGCGCTGCTCGGCGCCATCAAGCCGGACACGTCCGAGGGAGAGGCGCCGGAGCTGCCGCGCTACGAGGCCCGGCGCGGCCCCGGCTCCACCGCCGAGGTGGACTTCTGGACCAGTCGCGACGTGCGCGAGGTGATCCGCAGCCACGTCAACTACGCCGTGGCCGACACCGCCAAGTGGGAGCAGTCGGCGGCCTACGTCCTGGACACTCACCCGCTCGTCGCGGCGTTCGTCAAGAACGCCGGGCTCGGCTTCGCCATCCCCTACCTGCACAACGGCCAGGTTCACGACTACGTCCCCGACTTCATCGTGCGCCTCAAGACCGCGCCCGAGCGGCACCTGATCCTGGAGACGAAGGGCTTCGACCCGCTGGAAGAGGTCAAGGTGTCGGCGGCGCGGCGCTGGGTGTCAGCGGTGAACGCCGACGGAACCTACGGCGGCTGGGCCTACGTGATCGCGAAGAAGGTGTCAGACGTGGCCGGCATGCTGGCGCAGGTGGCCGGCGCAGCCGACTGACCGGCCGTCACGCCCCCGCAGCCACCTCGTCCCGGAGTGTGCCGGGCCGCGCGGCGCCCCGTGATCGCGGTGGTGGGGGACGGCGGCTTCCTCTACAATGCCCAGGAGATGGCCACCGCCGTGCAGCAGCGGATCAACGTGGTCGCGGTGGTCTTCAACGACAACGCCTACGGCAACGTCGCGCGCGACCTCGACGAGCCCTGGGCCGGCGCCTTCGGGGCCGACCTCCGGAACCGGGACTTCATGAGGCTGGCGGAGGCCTTCGGCGTGCAGCGCCTGCGGGCGGCGGAGCCCACCCAGGTGGGCCGGCTCGTGCGGGACGCGGTCCAGAGGACCGCCCCGTGCTCATTGAGGTCCCGGTGGGCCGGATGCCGCGCCCGGTGTTCTTCCCGGCGCGGCGGAATCCGACCAAGTACCAGCGCTGAGGGCTCGAGGCCGGCCGCGGCCGGGCCGCGCTCGAGCGGAGTGGCGGGCCGCGCGCGCCGCGCGGTCCGGCGACCCGCAGGAGTGCCGCGATGATCGTCGGCGTGGTGAAGGAGTCCTATCCCGGCGAGCGCCGGGTGGCCCTCGTCCCGGCCGTCCTCCCCCTGCTCGTCAAGGCCGGCCACGAGGTGTGCATGGAGGCCGGCGCCGGGAGCCGCGCGGGCTACCCCGATCCCGCTTACGCCGAGCGCGGCACGCGCATCGTCGGCGCCCGGGCCCAAGTGTTCGCTCAGGCGGATGTCATGCTCCAGGTCCTGGGACACGGGGCCAACGACCGCACCGGCGGCGCGGACCTGCCCCTGCTCCGGCCGGGGCAGGCGCTGATCGGCTTCTTGCGCCCGCTGGGGTCGCCCGACACGGTACGGGAGCTGGCGGCCACCAGGGTCACCGCGTTCGCGGTGGAGCTGATGCCGCGCATCGCCCGTGCCCAGGGCATGGACGCGCTCTCGGCCATGTCCACGGTGGCGGGCTACAAGGCGCTGGTGCTGGCGGCCGACACGCTGCCGCGCATGTTCCCCATGCTCATGACCGCGGCGGGTACCGTCACCCCCGCCAAGGTGCTCGTGGTGGGGGCGGGCGTGGCGGGGCTCCAGGCCATCGCCACTGCCCGGCGCCTCGGCGGGGTGGTCTCGGCCTACGACGTCCGGCCGGCCGCCAAGGAGCAAGTGGAGAGCCTCGGGGCGCGGTTCGTGGAGCTACCGCTCGGCACCCAGGACGCCGAGGACACCCGGGGCTATGCCCGCGCCCAGGACGAGGGCTTCCACCGCCGGCAGCGGGAGCTCCTGGCGCGGGTGGTGGCCGAGAGCGACGTGGTCATCACCACCGCGGTGGTGCCGGGCCGCCGGGCCCCCGTGCTCCTGACGGGAGAGATGGTCGCCGCCATGCCGCCGCGCTCCGTGATCGTGGATCTGGCCGCCGAGCGCGGCGGCAACTGCGAGCTCACCCGGCCGGGCGAGACGATCGAGGCCCACGAGGTCACCATCGTGGGCGCCGTCAACTTGGCCGGCGCGGTGCCCTACCACGCCAGTCACATGTACGCCCGCACCCTCGTCGCGTTCTTCCTGCACCTGGCCAAGGACGGGCGCCTCCGGGCGGAGGCCGACGACGAGATCGCGCGGGAGACGCTCCTCACGCGGGAGGGCGAGGTCGTCCACCCCCGGGTGCGAGAGGAGCTGGGGCTCCCGCCCCGGGTCGCCACGGAGGCCAGAGCCAAGGAGGCCTGAATGGAAGCGCTGGCCATGGCCCTCACCGTCTTGGTCCTGGCGATGTTCGTGGGCTTCGAGGTCATCACCAAGGTGCCGCCCACGCTGCACACGCCGCTCACCTCGGGCTCCAACGCCGTGTCCGGCATCACGCTGGTCGGCGCCCTGCTCTCGGCAGGGCTCCAGCTCACCACGCTCACCACGGTGCTCGGGTTCCTGGCCGTGGTCTTCGCCACTATCAACGTGGTGGGCGGGTTCCTGGTGACCCACCGCATGCTCCGGATGTTCAGGAAGAAGTGACGATGCCCCGCCGCCGGACGCGGCGCCGGGTAGCCTGCCCGGCTCGCAGGAAGGCGTGAGCCGTGCGACTGGCCCTGGTCAACCTCGCCTACCTCCTGGCCTCGGTGCTCTTCATCCTCACCTTCAAGGGGCTCGCCCACCCGCGCACCGCCGTGCGGGCGAACCTGATGGGCTCGGTGGGGATGCTGGTGGCCGTGATCGCGACCCTGACGCTGCTCGACTGGAGCCAGGGCGTGGGCCGGCTCTGGGTGATCCCGGCCGGCCTGGGCGTGGGATCGGTGGTGGGGGCGCTCCTGGCCCTCAGGATCCGCATGACCGCCGTGCCCCAGATGGTGGCGCTGCTCAACGGCTTCGGCGGCGCCGCCTCGACCCTGGTGGCGGGAGCGGCGCTCCTCGAGGAGCTGGCCCAGGGCCGGCTCCCCGACGCCCAGCTCGCGGTGGCCACGGTGGCCGCCGCCATCATCGGCGCCGTCACCTTCTGGGGCAGCCTGGTGGCCTTCGGCAAGCTGGAGGAGCTGATCCACGGCCGCCCCCTCCTCTTCGCGGGGCAGCACGTGCTGAACGCCGGACTCCTGGGCCTGGCCTTGCTTCTGGGCGCGGCGCTGGGCCTGGCCCCGGGCGCGGCCTGGACGTTCTGGGTGATCGTGGCGGCTGCGAGCGTCCTGGGCGTCACCCTCGTGCTCCCCATCGGCGGCGCCGACATGCCGGTGGTCATCTGCCTCCTCAACTCGTACTCGGGCCTGGCCGCCTGTGCCACCGGCTTCGTCCTGCAGAACAACATGCTGATCGTCGCCGGCTCGCTGGTCGGGGCCTCCGGCCTGATCCTCACCGGCATCATGTGCCGGGCCATGAACCGGTCGCTGGCCAACGTGGTCTTCGGCGGGGTGGGTGCGGAGGTGGTGACGGGCGCTGCGGCCGACCAGGTCTACGGCGGCCGGGTCAAGAGCGCCTCGGCGGAGGAGATCGCGATCGTGCTGGAGACGGCCCGTCGCGTGGTGATCGTCCCGGGCTACGGCATGGCGGTCTCCCAGGCCCAGCACGCGGTGCGGGACCTGGCCCGTCTGCTCGAGTCGCGGGGCACCGAGGTGGAGTTCGGCGTGCACCCCGTGGCCGGGCGCATGCCGGGGCACATGAATGTGCTCCTGGCCGAGGCCGACATCCCCTACGACAAGGTCAGGGAGATGGCCGAGGTCAACCCGTCCTTCGCCCAGACGGATGTGGCCATCGTCATCGGCGCCAACGACGTGGTGAATCCCGTCGCCCGCACCGACCCCAAGAGCCCCATCGCGGGAATGCCTATCCTGGACGTGGACAAGGCCAAGACGGTGGTGGTCATCAAGCGGAGCCTCTCACCGGGCTTCGCCGGCATCCCGAACCCCCTCTTCGCCGCGGACAACACCCTCATGTACTTCGCCGACGGCAAGAAGGCCGTCCTCGACCTGGTGGACGCCCTCAAGCGGGTGGGCTGAGACCGCGGCCCTCTGGCAGCCGGAATCCCGCCCGTGGCTCCCCCTGGGCTGCCGCCCTGGCCGGGCGCCGCGGGGCCGAGGGGCCGACAATCCCGCGGCCTGGGCCATCGGTTCAGCACACCGCCCTTCGTGGTCGATAGCTCCGGCCCGGCCAGCGCGGGGCGCGCTACGCGCCGTTCCGGGAGGCGGGCTGACCCCGCCTCAGGGCAGCGTGCAGGCCGGGGCCGGCGCGGCGGCGGGCGCTATGGCGCCGGGCTCGGCGGCGGCCGGGAGCCCGAACGCGGAGGCTTTGAACCCGTACCTGGCGTCGAGGCCGAGCGCCCGGACGATGGCGACGCCCCTCGCGAGCGCGGGCGCGTCGAGGGGGCGCAGCGGGCGGCGAAGGTCGCCGGCGGGAAGCCCGAGCACCGTCATGAGGGACTTCACCGGCACCGGGTTGACCGCCGAGTAGGTGTAAACGAGCCCTCGATCCGCATCTTCGCCATGGCGGCCTCCGCGTCAGTCCTGGAGCCGGTAGAGACGCATCGCGTTCTCCCGGGCGATGCGGCGGGCGAGCTCGGGCGGCAGCGCGTCCAGGAACGCCCGGGTGCGCTCGCGCATCCTCGGGGCTCGCTGTGCGAAGATGACGGCCGGGCCGCCGCCGCGTACGGAGGGGGAGACGATGAACTGGTCGCCGCCGAGCACGAAGCGGTCGGCGAAGTCCTGCAGGAGACGCAGCCATTCCGGCTTCATCTCCAGAGTGGGCGTCAGCGGGTGATTCTCCGGCGCCCGGCCGGGCCCCATCCGAAGGCTCATGTAGAGGTTGGGGTGCCTGGCCAGGAGATCCCGGCTGAGATCCGTGGTCCAGTGCCCCAGCATGTCCGAGCCCGCGTGCGCCCAGACGATCTTCGCCTTCCGGTTGTGCGCGAGCAGGCGCTCGAAGGCGGCCAGGTTGGCGCGCAGCAGGGGGGGATTGGGCGGCGAGGCCAGCCACTCCGGCGATCGCATGTCCGAAGCCACGAGATCGAAGTGGAAGTCGATCACCACGTCGTGGCGGGCCGCGATGTCCGCGAGGAGCAGGAGGAGCGGGTGATCCGCGGGCACGGACTCGTAGGGGTGGTCGGGCAGCTGCGAGAGGTGATGGGCGGTGATCTCGCCGAAGCCGGCCGCTCCCTGCCGGAGGACCGCGAGCGCCTGCTCCTCGAATCGCCGCCGGAGCCCGTCGCCGATCGCCCGCTCCGGCCCCGCCTCCTGGAGCATGACGTTCAGCGTTCCGCCGCCGCCGAGGAAGGCGAAGTGCCCAGGGTGATGCGTGAGGGCCGCCACGAAGCGGTCGGAGTCGTGCAGCCCCGGCATCCCGCGAACCTGCGGCGGCGGCATCACGACCATCTTCCGGATGCGCGCCTCGTCCATCGCCGCCACGGCGGCGGCGACCGCGCCCCGGTAGTCCTCCCCCTGGTCGGCTCTTCCGCCGACGAGGTGAGCGTGGACGTCGATCCACTCGATCCCGCCGGATCGCGGAGCGGGCGAGGCGGCACTCGGCGCGTCAACGGGTGCGCAGCCCGGCAGCGCCATCCCGCCGGCGAGTGCCGCTATCCCGGCGAGCCGCAGCGCCAGCGCGACGCCCCTGATCCGGCCCGTCATGATTCCCTGTCCTGAGCCCCGCGCGTCTTCCAGCGGGGATCACATTCTGGAGCAGAACGCGGACGGGCGCTCGGGAGTCTCTGCCCGGCAGATGCGAAGCCGCGTCACGCTTCTCTCCTCCGGGGGATCCGTGTCAGAGGATGTGGTCGCAGGGGGCGAGGGGCAGGCTCGCCGCCGCTCTCAGTCACGCGACTTCGGGAGTGCGCCCACCTGATAGGCGAGGACGATCATCTCCTCGAGCCAGGCGAGCCGCTCCGCGGGAGTGGCCCTGAGCGCGAACGTGAGCTGATGGACCCGGTGGGCCTCCCACCCAGCTCCCCAGTCGTCCGGCAGGGTCTCGAGGGCTTCGTCATCGGGCATCTCGACCCGCCTTGCGGCGGAGGATGATCTCCAGGGCTTCGATGTCCGCCAGATCTTGAGGGCGCCCGGCAAGCCGCTTCAAGCGGATCAGGTCCGGAATGGAGGCGAGGCGAACCACGGTGTAGCTGAGGGTATCGGTTCGAAGAGCGACACGCGTACACTATACCCGGCGCGGGCCGGCGAGTGCGGAAGTTCCCGGCGCCCGGTCCTGGCGCGCCGCCCGCTGCCCCACCGGGCGTCGTCGCCCGTGGCGACTTCCGCCTTGACTCGCCCGCCTTCGTGGCGCTATCTGGTTGTCCGAGGAGAAGGGAGCAAGATGGACGTGAAGGCCTTGAAAGACACTCCGACTTGGGAGTGGCCGGAAGGTGCCGGCAAGATGTTCCTCGACATCCTTCGGGATGGCCAGGCCGCAGAGTCCGACCGCCTTCTGGCCGCAGAGCTGGCAGGCGACTTCACGGTGATCAACGACGAGCTGGTCGATGCACTGCTGTCACTCCTGCGCAGCGGCGATGAATCAGAGAAGCTGCGCGGCAAGGCGGTGATCTCCCTGGGACCGGTCCTCGAGCATGCGGACACGCATGGGTTCGAGGATGCCGATGACGTTCCGATTGCGCAACACACGTTCCACAGGATCCGGGAGTCGCTGCGCACGCTCTACATGGATGCCGGCGTTCCCGGGACAGTGCGGCGGCGGATCCTGGAGGCATCGGTGCGCGCCCCGCAGAACTGGCACCAGGATGCGGTCCGTGCCGCATACGCCAGCGACGACGAGGCCTGGAGGCTCACCGCCGTGTTTTGCATGCGCTTCGTTCGCGGATTCGATGAGCAGATTCTCGAAGCCCTGGACAGCAAGAACCCGGACATTCACTACGAAGCAGTCTGTGCGGCAGGCAATTGGGAAGTGGACGCCGCCTGGCCGCACATCACCGCACTCGTCACTTCAGGGGGAACCGACAAGCCCCTGCTGCTGGCAGCGATTGAGGCTGTGGCGAGGGTCCGTCCGCGGGAAGCCGCAGAGATCCTCAATGCCTTCACCGACTCCGACGACGAGGACATCGTCGAAGCGGTGTTCGAGGCCACGGCCATGGCCGAGGGACCCTCGGACGAGGACGACGAGCTGCGCCACTGACAGTGGAGTGCGGTCCATCAAAGGAGGGCTAGAACACCGGCGTCTCGACGTAGGAGCCAAAGACCTGGCGGAGTCGGGCCACGATCTCACCCAGCGAGGCCCGCGCCTCGACCAGCTCGATGGTGACGGGCATGAGGTTGACCGCGGGGTCGCGCGCCTCGCGCTCGAGCCGGTCCAGCAGGAGGGCGACGCGGGGGCCGTCGCGGTGCTGGCGGGCCTGCCGGAGGCGCTGGATCTGGCGCGCCTCGACGGCCGCGTCCACCTTGTGGATGGGCACGGGCACGGGCTGCGGCGGCTCTACGTGCATGTTCACGCCGATGAGCGGCTGCTCTCCCGTGGCGCGCTGCCGGGCCGTGGCGTAGGCCGAGTCCGCGATCTCCCGCTGGAAGTAGCCCTCCTCGATGGCCTTGATCGTCCCGCCCATGGCGTCCACCTTCGCCAGGATCTCGAAGACGCGCGCCTCGATGTCGCGGGTGAGCGTCTCCACGTAGTATGAGCCGCCCAGGGGGTCGATGACGTTCGGGATCCGCGTCTCGTGGGCAAGGATCTGCTGGGTGCGGAGCGCCACCTTCATGGCCTCCTCCGACGGGATCGCGTAGGCCTCGTCGAGGCCGTTGGTGTGCAGCGACTGGGCGCCGCCCAGCACCGCGGAGAGCGCCTGGAGCGCGGTGCGCACGATGTTGTTCATGGGCTGGGCCCGGGTGAGCGTGGCCGCGGCCGTCTGGCAGTGGAAGCGGAGCCGCATGGACGCAGGCTCTTGCGCGCCGAAGCGCTCCTTCATGATCCGCGCGTAGATGCGGCGGGCGGCGCGGAACTTGGCGACTTCCTCGAAGAAGTCCGCCTGCGCCACGAAGTAGAAGGCCAGCCGCGGCGCGAAGCGGTCCACGGGCACGCCCGCGCGGGTGACCTCCTCCACGTAGGCGATGGCATTCGCCATCGTGAAGGCCACCTCCTGGACGGACGTCGCGCCCGCCTCGGAGATGTGGTAGCCGCTGATGTTGATGGGGTTGTAGCGGGCCATGTGTCCGGCGCAGTAGACGATCATGTCGCGCATGATCCGCATGGAGGGGCGGATCGGGAAGATCCACTCCTTCTGCGCGATGTACTCCTTGAGGATGTCGGCCTGGACGGTGCCCGACAGCGCGTCGAGGCTGTTCCCCCGCGAGCGGGCCAGCGCCACGTACATGGCCAGCAGGATCCACGCCGTGGGGTTGATGGTCATGGAGACGGAGATGCGCTCGAGGTCGATGTCCGCGAAGAGCGCCTCCATGTCGTCGAGCGTGTCCACGGCCACGCCCTCGCGCCCCACCTCGCCGAGCGAGCGCGGGTCGTCGGAGTCGTAGCCCATGAGGGTCGGCATGTCGAAGTCCACCGAGAGCCCCGTCTGTCCCTGCTCGATCAGGTAGCGGAAGCGCCCGTTGGTGTCCTCCCCCGTGCCGAAGCCTGCGATCTGGCGCATCGTCCAGAGGCGCCCCCGGTACATGGTGGGGTAGGGGCCGCGGGTGAACGGGTACCGGCCGGGCAGCCCGACGTCCTCGAGGGCGGCGCCTTCGAGGTCCTCCGGCGTGTAGACGCGCTGCACGGGAAGCCCCGAGCCCGTGCGGGAGTCCGGCCGGGACTCCGGCTGGCGCTCCGTGAAGGCCCGCAGCTCGTCCGCTTCCCACGCTTCTCGAAGCGCCCGGGCGCGGGCGATGGCGTCACGGTGGAACAGGGGTGTCCGCTCGTCGTGGCTCACGCGCTGGTCCCTCCCAGTTCCTGGCGGTAGAGGTCGCGGTCGTCGATGACCCGTCGGGCCTTGAACTCCGTCCGCGGAAGCGTCCCCTCGGGCACGAGCTCCACGACCGGGCGCACCCCGAGACGGGTTCGCAGCCGGCTCCGCATGGTGTCCGTCAGCCGCTCGAGCCGCGCCGGGTCGGCGTGGCTCTTCGCGTACTCGGCGCGGATGAACAGCTCGTCCATGGCCTCGCGGCGGGAGACGACGACCCGGAACTCGCCGCCGAAACCCTCGATGGCGCGCAGCGTGTCTTCGATGGCGCTCGGGTAGACGTTCTCGCCGCGCACGATGATCATGTCGTCGAAGCGGCCGTAGAGCCCGGCAGGCAGGCGCGGGTAGGTGCGGCCGCAGGGGCAGGGATCGTCCACCCAGCGCGTCCGGTCGCCGGAGACGAGCCGGATCATGGGCTGCGAGGTCCGCTCGAGATGCGTGTACACGGGCGTGCCCTCGGCGCCGAATGGCACCGGCTCGAACGTGACCGGGTCGCAGACCTGCGTGTAGACGATGTCCTGCCAGAGGTGCATGCCCGTGCGGTGGCGGCACTCGCCGTTGGTCATCCACGGCGTCATCTCGGCCATGCTGCCCATGTCGATGCAGGCCCCGCCGAAGGTCGCCTCGATCAGCGCCTTGGTGGCCGGGATGCCCGCGCCCGGCTCGCCCGAGAAGAGCAGGAGCCGGAATCCCAGCGAGCGGGGATCGATGCCCTCGCGGCGCACCGTCTCGGCGAGGTGCAGCGCATACGAGGGCGTGCCGTAGAACGCGGTGGGCCGGAGGTCCCGCGCCCACTGGACGGCACTGAGCGTCTGGCCGGCGGCCCCGGCACCGAAGGGGAAGACCGTGGCGCCCAGCCACTCGCCCCCCTTGAGCGCGCCCCAGGAGCCCATGTAGAGGCTGAAGAAGGAGCAGATCAGCAGCACGTCAGCGGGGCGAAGCCCGGCGGCCCAGAGAATCCGCGCATGCGCGGCGCCGATGCGCTCCCAGTCCTCCCGGCCGATGCCGAACACCGTGGGCCGCCCGGTGGTGCCGCTCGTGCCGTGGATGCGCGCCACTTCATCGGGCGCGATGCAGAGGTAATCGCCGTAGGGCGGCTTCGCCGCCTGGGCCTGGCGCAGCTCCGCCTTGTCCACCACCGGGAAGCGGGCCAGGTCGCCGAGGGTCCGGAGCGTGTCCGGCGAGACGCCGGCGGCCTCCCACTTCCTGCGATAGAAGGAGCTCCGCTCCCAGGCGTAGCGCACCTGCGCGCGCAGCTTGGCG
>MGBT01000236.1:1798-21220 GCA_001788395.1 Candidatus Rokubacteria bacterium GWA2_70_23 | reverse complement strand
TTCGAGGGCACACGCAAGCTGCGCCATTGGTTCCTCGCCACCTGGGAGGTGACCAGCCAGAAGTACGGGGCCAGCGCGCTCGGCATCCAGCGGACCCTGGGGCTCGGGATCTACGAAACGGCCTGGGCGTGGCTCCACACGCTCCGCAGGGCGATGGCCCGGCCCGATCGGGATCAACTCTTCGGAGATGTCGAGGCCAACGAGACGTACTTGGGCGAGGAAGCGCCCGACATCAAGGGCCGCAGGGTGATCAACCGGGCGATCGTCGTCATCGCTGTTGCGATGACCGAGGCCAAGATAGCCCGCATCCGCCTGCGGCACGTCCCAAACGTCAATGCCACGAGCCTCCAGGGCCTCGTCGTCGACACCGTCACGCCCGGCAGCCTCATCCACACCGACGGATGGCAGGGCTACGCGACCATCGCCGCCAAGGGCTTCCGACACCGCGTGACCGTGACGAGGACGTCCGACCAGCCGGCACACACCCCTTTCCCTGGTGTCCACCGCGTCGCCTCGCTGCTCAAGCGCTGGCGCCCGGGCACCCATCACGGTGCCATCAGCAAGGAGCCCCTGCCCGACTCCCTTGACGAGTTCACCTTCCGCTTCAACCGCCGCACGTCCCAGGCCCGCGGGCTCCTGTTCTACCGGCTGCTCTCGCAGGCCGTGCGAACCGCGCACAGCGACATCGACGCACTCATCCTCGACACCGGGCGCGGTCGCCCCGGGCGCCGACGCGCCCCCCGGGGCGACGCCGACCACAATCGGTAGGGCCTGGTTGAGCGAAGCGAATAGCCCTTTAGCCCCTTTCTCGGCACCGGGCCGGCGCCCGGCCTACCGCCCCGCCGGCCCGGACGCAACCCGGGCCAGGCTCCCGCGAGATCCGCCCGATCTTCGGGGGGCGGGGAGCTCAGAAGAGGTCCCACCACTCGCCCCGGGCCGCCATGGCCGCCCCGGTCTCCTCGACGATCAGCCGCCCCGTGCGCATGATGTAGACCCGCTGGGCGATGGCGAGCGCGTGCCGCACGTTCTGCTCCACGAGGAGCACCGTCAGGTTGTCGTGGCGCGCGATGTCCCGGATGGTCTCCATGATGCGCTCGACCAGCAGCGGGGCGAGGCCGAGGGACGGCTCGTCGAGCAGGAGAAACCGCGGGCGCCGCATCAGCGCCATGCCCAGGCCGAGCATGCGCTGCTCCCCGCCGCTCAGCGTGCCGGCCAGCTGCCGGCGGCGCTCGGCCAGGACCGGCAGCAGCGTCAGCACCTTCTCGCGCTGGCACGATCTTGCCGTCGAATTCGCTCACCGGAAGGACCGCCTTACTCGAGGACCACGCACCGCGCGCGGTCGACGTCCACGAATTTCGCCGCAAGGAGAAGTTATTCCTCTCGGACCTTGCTCTCGAGCCGCGCGCCGCAGCCGTTGAACGCCATCCACAGGCGTGCTTCGCCGCCCGGGAGGTAACGAGATCGCGGCTCAGATCCCACAGTAGCGATGCTCGCCCACGAACGCGCTGAGGGCGTCTTCGAGTCCGCCCTGGACCGGATCCATGATGTCCAGCATGCTACCCCACGACGCGCCCTGCCGGCTCACCGATCGACGAACGCCCGTGCCGCCGCGCACGTCACGCAGTGCGGCGTGGCGCCGAGCGTCGCGCCACACTGCTCGCACCCCGGCACCTCAGGCACCGGTTCGGCGCTCTGGAGCACAAGGCGAACCTGTCTTCGCGCCGCCCGCACGCGATCTTCAGCCCGGCGCAGCGCCCGCCGCGCCCATCGCGCTCGCGGCGACCACGTCCCCCATGTAGCCGTGCGGACCGGCCGGGCGCCCCTTGCGCACCCCGCTCCCGGTCAGCGCACGGTCATCGCGGCGGTCGACCTGGCCGCCGCCGGTAAGCGCGGGATAGAACAGGCCGAGGGCGCGGTCGTGGGTTCGGTGGGTGTCTGCCTCGCTCTCACACCCTGGCAAGGGCCCAGATGGAGTATATTTGGTGGTATGAAAGTCAAGACCTCGATCACCCTCTCGCGCGAGCTGCTGGATGCCGTCGACGCCCAGACGGGGCGCGGGCGGAGCCGATCCGAGTTCATCGAGGCTGCGCTGCAAGCCTTTCTCGACAAGTCGATGCGGGACGAGCGAGGCGCCAGGGACCTCGAGATCCTCAACCGCCGAGCGACCCGCCTGAACCGCGAGGCGGTCGATGTCCTTGCTTATCAGGTGATCCCCTGACGCGTGGCGACATCTTCCGCGTCGCGCACCCCTCGGCGCGCGACCCGCGGCGTTCGCGAGTGTTCGTCGTCGTCAGCCGTCAGACGCTGATCGAGTCGCGATTCTCGACGGTGATCTGCGCTCCGATCTATTCGGCGCATGAAGGGCTGTCAACCCAGGTTGCGGTAGGCGTCGCCGAGGGCCTGAAGCACGACAGCAGCATCCACTGCGACGAGCTGGTCAGCCTGCCCAAGACCGCACTGTCCAACTTCGTGGGAGCGCTGTCGCCGGGAAAGCGTGGGGAACTCAAGCGCGCGTTGCGGGTCGCCGTCGACGCCGAGGACTGAGCGGCTCGAAGGCTCGACGCAACCAACTTGGAAGCAAAAACGGGAATCGGGCACCTCCGATGCTCCGGAAGCGCCCGACTTGGTTGGTGGGCCGTGGAGGACTCGAACCTCCGACCCGCTGATTGAGAGCGAGCCCTGAGACCTGCGGGCCGCGATGCATGACGATGTGAGCGCGCGAGATTCCGAAGGTCTCCTTCTTCCTGATCCGCCCGATCTTCGGGGGCCGGGGAGCTCAGAAGAGGTCCCACCACTCGCCCCGGGCCGCCATGGCCGCCCCGGTCTCCTCCACGATCAGCCGCCCCGTGCGCATGATGTAGACCCGCTGCGCGATGGCCAGCGCGTGCCGCACGTTCTGCTCCACGAGGAGCACCGTCAGGTTGTCGTGGCGCGCGATGTCCCGGATCGTCTCCATGATGCGCTCGACCAGCAGCGGGGCGAGGCCGAGCGATGGCTCGTCGAGCAGGAGAAGCCGCGGGCGCCGCATCAGCGCCATGCCCAGGCCGAGCATGCGCTGCTCCCCGCCGCTCAGCGTGCCGGCCAGCTGCCGGCGGCGCTCGGCCAGGACCGGCAGCAGCGTCAGCACCTTCTCGCGCTGCGCCGCGGCGATCGTCGGGTCGGCGACGCTGAAGGCGCCGAGCTCCAGATTGTCGGCGACGGTGAGGTCCGCGAAGACGAAGCGCTCCTGAGGGACGAGGGACAGGCCGCGCCGGACGCGGGCGGCGCTCGTGGCCTGCCCGATGGGCTCGCCGTCGAAGATGATCCCGCCGGACCATAGCGGCAGGAGCCCGGCGATGGCCTTGAGGCTCGTCGTCTTGCCCGCGCCGTTGTGGCCCATGAGCGCCACGATCTCCCCGGCCTCGACCCGTAGGTCGACGCCGAAGACGATCTGCTTCTTCGCGTAGCCCGTCGCCAGCCCCTCGACCGCGAGGAGGCTCATCGGCGCGACGTCCCGAAGTAGATGTCGGCCAGGCGCGGGTCCGCCATGAGCTCCTCCGGGCGCCCCTCGGCGATGATGCGTCCGGCTTCCATGAAGTACGCGTGATCGGCGACGGCGGTGACGACCTCCAGGTTGTGCTCGACGATGCAGACGGTCTTGCCCGCGGCGGCGAGCTGCCGGATGAGGCCCAGGATCCGCCGCACCCACTGCAGGTCGACGCCGGAGGCGGGCTCGTCCAGGAGGAGGACGTCCGCCCCCGTGGCGATGAGCCGCGCGAGGGCCACGAGCTTCTGCTCGCCGAAGGCGAGCGACGAGGCGATCTCCCCCGCCCTGTCCGCGAGCCCCACGAAGGCCAGGGAGCCGAGGGCCTGGTCGCGGTTCCGGCGCTCGGCCTCGGCCGTGCGCCGCGGGGCGAAGAAGAGCGGGCCGAGGCGCTCGCCGGGCTGCTCGGGCAGGGCGACCAGCACGTTGTCGAGCACCGTCATGCGCTCGAAGAGCCGGACGTCCTGGAAGCTCCGGGCCAGGCCGAGCCGCACCGTCCGCCACGGCGCGAGTCGGGTGATGTCCTCGCCCTGGAGGGAGACGGTCCCGGCCTCGGCGGCGAGGAACCCTGTCAGCAGGTTGAAGACGGTGGTCTTGCCAGCGCCGTTGGGTCCGACCAGGGCCGTGACCTTGCCCCGTGGCAGCGCCAGGCTCAGGTCGTCGGCCGCTTTGATGCCGCCAAAGCTCTTCCTGAGCCCCTGCGCGACGAGCGCGGGGCCGGCGCCGTCATGCGCCGGCCCGGCTGAGGGAAGAATCCCGGTTACCGATACGGCCGGGGCCGGCTGGCCGACGCCTTGCCGGCGTCGCCCACGGGCGTGCTCGGGGACGAGCCCCTCCGGGCGGAACCGCATGAACAGCACGAGGAGAAGGCCGAACACCAGGTTCCGGATGGCATCGACGATGTCCTGCCTGGCCTGGAGGAAGCGCAAGACCTCCGGGAGCCCGACGAAGAGAATCGCCCCGGCGACGGTGCCAAGCAGGTTGCCGGTGCCGCCCAGGACGACGAGCGCGACGAGGAAGATGGAGCGGTCGAGGTTGAAGCTGAACGGGTTGATGAAGGCCTGGTAATGGGCGAAGAGCCCGGCGGCGACGCCGGCCAGCCCGCCGCTCACGCAGAACACGAGCACCTTGTAGCGCAGGACGCTCTTGCCGATGGCCAGCGTGGCCGTCTCGTCGTCGCGCATCGCCTTGAGCACGCGGCCGAGCGGCGACTCGCCGATCCGGTAGGCGATCGCGAAGGTCACGAGGGCGCCGGCGGCGATCAGGGGCAGGAACTCCGCCGGGGTCACCAGCGTCTTGCCGAAGAGGCGCGGGCGGGGGATGCCCGAGATCCCGGTGCGGCCGGCCGTCAGGTCCACCCAGGAGAGCATGAGCCCGTAGATCACCATCTGGAAGGCCAGCGTGAGGAGGATGAGGTACTCCCCGCGCACGCGCAGGGCCGGGAAGGTGACGACGCCGGCCAGGAGCGTGGTGACGACGATGGCAACCACGAGCGTCAGCGGAAAGGGGAGGCCGAGGTCGCGGGCGCTGAGGGCCGCCGCGTACGCCCCCACGCCGAAGAAGGCGGCCTGCGCCATGGACACGAGCCCGCCGTAGCCGAGCAGGAGATTGAGGGAGACCCCCAGCATGATGAAGAGGCCGATCATGTTGACGACGTGGAGCCAGAAGTCCACGGTCAGGCGCGCTCGGGGCTAGCGGGTCCGGACGCCGAGGAGGCCACTGGGGCGGAACACCAGGACGGAAAACAGGACGACGAAGGCGATCACCCCCTGCCAGTGCCCCGGGAGCAGCAGGCCGCCCATGTTCTCGGCCAGCCCGAGGACGAGCCCCCCGAGCACCGCGCCGGGGATGCTGCCGATGCCCCCGAGGAAGACGGCGATGAAGGCGGTGAGGACGGGCTGGACGCCGATGGTGGGCGAGACGGTGTCGCGCAGCGCGAGCAGCATCCCCCCGAGCCCGACCAGCGCCGAGCCGATACCGAAAACGAGCAGGGACATGCGCTCCGGGTCGATGCCGACGCACTGGGCCAGCTCGCGATTGCTCGCCACGGCCCGGATGGCCCGGCCGTAGCGCGTCCACCAGAGCCACGCGATCAGGAGCAGGAGGAGCGCCCAGCTGCCGGCGAGCCACAGTCCCTCGACGGTGGTGAAGGCCACGGGGCCGAGGGCGATCCCGCTGATCGGAAAGCCCGGGAGGTCGCGGGCCTGGGGGCCGAAGACGATCAGCACCGCGCTCTCCCCGGCGATGAGCAGTCCGAGCGAGGCGAGGAAGATGTTGAGCGAGGTGGCGTTGACGCGACGGAGCGGGCGGTACACCACCCGCTCCGTCGCGACCCCGAAGAGGCACCCCACCACGGCCGCGAGGAGGAATCCCGCGGGGAGCCCCCAGCCCCACTGGCCGACGGCCAGCACCGCGGCGTAGACGGCGACGGTGAGCGTCAGGGCGTGGGCGAAGTGGAAGATCTTCGTGGTCGCGAAGATCAGTCCCCAGCTCACGCCGAGGAGCGCGTACAGGCTCCCGCTGATCAGGCCATTGGTCGCCAGCTGAGCGGCGAGGGCCAGCACGGGGACGCCGCTAAGGCCTGGCCTGGATCTTGCCGTCGACGATGCGGCCGATCAGCGTCAGCGCGTCGCCCTTGACGTCGTACACGCCCAGCGGCTTGGACACCGTGCCGTCGGGATGGATCTGCATGTCGCCGCCGTAGACGCTCGCGAACTTGAGGCGAGCACTGAGGGCGCGCTCCATCTCCCCGAGCAGCTCGCCCTGCTTCGCCGGGTCGCCGCCGCGGTCGAGGATGCGCTTCATGAGCGGCCGCAGGATGAGCTCCACGTGCTCGTAGTAGTTGGCGGCGTAGAACTCCGGCGAGTCCTTGTGCGCGGCCTTGTACGCCTCCACGAACGCCTTCGTCTTGTCGTCACCGGCGGCCGGGTCGAAGCGGTCCACGGCGATCGCGTACCCTTCCATGGTCTTGCCGCCGATCTTCTGGGCATTGGGCGTCCAGTCCACGCCGAGGATCGGCACGGTGATGCCGTAGGCGCGCGCCTGCGTGAGGATGTAGCCCACGTCGTCGCCAAACGAGCCCAGGGCGAGCACGTCGGGCCGCGCGGCCTTGATCCGGGCGATCTGGGCGCTGTAGCTCTTGGCGCCGATGTCGTGGGGCTCCTCGGCCACCACCTGGCAACCGAGCTTGCCGCAGGCCTCCTTGATGGCGCCGTTCACCCCCTGGCCGGCGGCGTCGTTCCAGAAGAGCGTCGCGACACGCTTGGCGCTGTGCCGGCTCACCGCCCACTGCACGACGAAGGGCGCGGTCTGGCTCGACAGCATCCGCGTGTTATACAGGTTGCGCTTGCCGACCAGGACGGATCCGACGCCCCCGCCGTTGAGGAGCAGCACCTTCTTCTCCACGGCGAGCGGCTGGATCGCCAGCGTGGGGGCGGAGTACGAGGTGAGGATGACCGGCACCTTGTCCACGTCCAGGAGCTTGCGGGCGCCGGTGACGGCGGCGTCGGCATCCCCGCTCTTGTGATCCTCGATCAGGATCTGGAGCCGGCGGCCGCCGATGCCGCCCGCCTTGTTGATCTGGTCCACCGCGAGCTGGGCGCCCCGGCTCATCACCTGACCGTAGAACGCTCCCGGTCCCGTCATCGCCAGGATCATGCCGAGCTTCACGGGCTCCTGGGCCTCGGCGGGGGCGGGAGGTGCGAGGACCGCCCACCCCGCCATCATGACCAGCGACATCCCGACCCACAACCGGTTCCCTCTCATGGCTGCTCCTCCGTCTCTCGAGGATCTAGGTGGAATGGATCGGGCCTGCCGAAGACAGGCGCCCGATCACCTGTTGCGCGTCGAGCTCCTGGATGGCGGCCGGCGAGTAGCCCAGCTCGCGAAGGATCTCCTCGGTGTGCTCGCCGAGCCGCGGAGCGGGGCGGACGCCCGGGGCGTCGCCTCCGTGGAGGCGCACGGGCTGGCTCACCATCACCGTGCGCCCCGCGGCGGGATGCGCCGTCACGGCCAGCATGCCGTTGGCCACCACCTGTGGCTGGTCGAGGACCTCGTCGGGCTCGAGGATCGGGGCGCAGGGCACGTCGGCCTCGGCCAGCGCCGTCACCCACGCGTCGCGATCCCGGGTCGGGAAGATGTCGCTCAGGATGCGCGACAGATCCGCGCTCTGGCGGGCCCGGCCGTGCGGGGTGGCATAGCGGGGATCCTCGGCCAGGTCCGGGCGGCCGAGCGCCAGGCAGAGGCGACGCCACTGCTCGTCCTGGACCACCACGATGACGAGAAACCCGTCGTCCCCGCACCGGTAGGGCGCGTACATGGCCTGGGCCGAGTAATCGGCTCCCGTCTCGGCGCGCTCCATCTCGTGCTCGACCCGCACGAGGTCGCCGAGCTGCATCGCGAGCGCCGCGTGCAGGAGAGACGTCGTCACGAGCTGCCCCTGGCCCGTGCGCTCGCGCGCGAGGAGCCCCAGCGCGATCCCATAGGCCAGCTCCATCGGGGCCGACAGGTCCGCCACCCAGACGCCGGCGCTGACCGGCATGCCATCGGGCAGACGGCGCCGGGCGAGAATCCCGGCCAGCCCCTGGAGCAGCATGTCGTAGCCCGGCCGCGCGGCCAGCGGCCCCTCGGACCCGTAGGCGGTGAGCCACGCGTAGACGAGCCGCTCGTTGAGGGCCCGGAGCGTCGGGTAGTCGTAGCCGAGCCGCTCGGCCACGCCGGGCCGGAAGTTGTGGATGAGGACGTCGGCCCGCCGGACGAGGTCGCGGATGACCTCGCGGCCCCGGGGGTGCCGGATGTCGAGGGCGAGGCTCCGCTTGTTGCGGTTCAGCCCGAGGAAGGCGCGGCTCTCGCCGCCGGCGACGGGCGGCTGCGTGAGGGTGCGCCGCCCCTCGTCTCCGCCCAGGGGTTCGACCTTGATGACGTCGGCGCCGTGATCGGCCAGGTACATGGCGGTTGCGGGCGCCGCCCACATCTGGGAGATGTCGAGGACGCGGATTCCCGAGAGCGCTTGCATGTCCGGGAGGCTCGTTCCCGAGGCGAGGGTCGCATCGGGCGCGCCGAGTCTAGCACGTCTTTGCGGGGGGAGGATAGGCGCCATGACGCTCTTCTCGCCACCGGGCCGGCGCCCGGCCTACCGCCCCGCCGGCCCGAACGCAACCCGGGCCAGGCTCCCGCGACCCGATGGACGCCCGCCCGCCCCAGGCGACACCCCATAGCGGCAGATGAAGACGCTCCCCCCCGCGCCCCAGGACAGACCGCGCCCGCGCTCGGCGTATCACGGCCAGCTGACGGGCGGCGTTCCGAGCGGCGCCGGCGGTCGGGCGCCGGTGTCCGCGACGGGATCGGTGACGCACTCGGCAGGCGGCTGAGCGAGGGCGGGCGGCACGGGCTCGCTCGGGAGCCCCCGGGGGGTGAGGATGCGCCGGATCCCCCCTGGATCCTCGATCGTCGCCAGCCCCCGTATCTGACTCCCGCAGCGGGGACAGGCGAGCCCGTGGAAGTCGAAGGCCCGCCGCAGCAGGTCGGCCCACCGTGACCGATCGTATCCGCCTCGGCTCACGGCTGACCGGCGAGAAGGGGCCGACGCGTCCTCTCACCCGTGTCCGCGAGTGGCAGACCCGCCCCGGCCGTCGAGCGAATCCGCCTGGCGTAGATCCGCTCGTGGAAGCGATGGCTCGATCGCTGGGTCAGGTTCATCACGAAACCGACGAGCACTTTCATGGGGCTCCGCGTGTGACGGGCGATCCGCACCACGCGGCGGGCAATCTTCGGGTAAGAATAAAAGAGGTTGCCGAACCGGGTCATTTCCTCGACCAGCTCTGCCCACGTGAAGTTGTGATACTGCGCGACCGGATACCCGAGCGTGTAGTATTGCCAGTCTTCGGGATAGTTGTTCGCGATGATCCGTCCGTCGCGCTCCATGTCAGCGTAGAGCTGTGTTCCCGGCAGAGGCGTGAGGATCAGCACGCTGGCCATGTCGATGCCGTACCGGTCGGCCGCTTGTGCGATGAGCTCTCCGATCCCCCGCCGGTCGGTGTCGAGGCCCATGATGAACGAGCCCACCACCTGAATGCCGTGGCGCTGGATGCGCCTGACCGAGGCGGCAAGGTCACGGTTGTCTTTGATGTTGAACATCTTGTGGACGGCGGCCAGCCCCTCCGGCGTCGGCGATTCGAAGCCGATATAGACCCCCTCGCAGCCGGCCTTCGCGGCCAGGGCAAGGAGCTCGTCGTCATCGGCGAAATTGACGGTGGCCTGGCAGATCCAGGGCCGGGTCCGCCCCGCGCTGATCATCGCTCGAAACAGCTCCTTCGAGCGCGCGAGGTGATCGCGCCGGGTGCCGATGAGATTATCGTCCACGAAGAGGATCTTCTTTTCGCGGATCTCTCCGAGCTCGGCCACGACGTCGTCGACGCAGCGGTGACGAAACTTTCCCCCGTTGAAGGCGGTGACACTGCAAAACACGCAGCTCAACGGGCAGCCGCGGGTGGTCTGGATGGAACCCAGGTAATAGCGGCCGGCCAGCATGTCGTGGCGCGCGGGCGCAATGCGCGAGGGCGGCCCCATGCCGCCCCGGTAGACTCGGTGGAGAGCTCCCCGCTGGAAGTCCTCCAACAGCTGCTGCCACACGGCCTCGGCCTCACCGGTGACGACTGCGTCGGCGTACTGCAGGGCTTCCTCGAGCCGCATGGTGGCGTGGATGCCCCCCATGACCACCGGCACGTTCAGCTCTCTGAACGTGGACGCGATCTCGTAGGCTCGCGGGGCCTGCGACGTGAACGCGGTAATCCCCACCAGATCCGGGCGCGGATAGCGCTGATGGTCGACGGGACCGAGATTCTCATCGATCACCTCGATCGACCATTCCGCCGGCGTCAGGCGTGCAAGGACCATGAGGCTGAGCGGTTTCCAGGTCCGGTACTTGTTCAAGCGGCTGGACCTGACCTTGGTGATGCTGACGACCGGGTTGTCCGGGTTGATGAGGTAGAGCAGCATAGACCGGCTCCTTCGTCGGTGAGGAGACAACGTTGGGTCAGACGTTGGTCGATCCAGCCGGTCGACCGCCAAGGAAATCGCCACACTCCAGGCAGAACTTCGCCCGGGGCGGGTTCTCGTGCTGGCACCCGGGACACTGCATCCGCGGTCCTCCAGCGGGCCGGGCCGGTGAATCTCGGGGAGCGTGGGGCGAGAGTAGTCGCAAGAAGGCTTGGGGTCAAGGACTCCAACCGCTGGGTCAGACCTGTGGCACAACCATCGAGCGTGCACCGGGACGAGAGCATAGAGTCTTCCGCCGTTGGTTCCCGGTCTTTTGTCATTTCCCGAAAGCTTTCCCCCAGGCGTTCTCAAAACGATTCCACCACCCGGAGGGCCGGCGGCTGTTCTCTGTCTACGGCAGTCGGAGCACTCCGTGCAAGATCGTTTCTCGTTGGCGGCGGTTTTCGAAGGCCTGGAGTGGTGCGGCCAGGGCCGGAGAGGTTCCAGGATCGACGCGGAGGAGGCGAGCCATATCCGGGGCTATCCCCCTTCCGGGCTGTTCTTGGGGGGACGCCGCCCGCCCTTGGCGGCATGGACGACCGCCCGCCCCAGGCGACACCCCACAGCGGCAGATGAAGACGCTCCCCCCCGCGCACCAGGACAGAGCGCGCCCGCGTTCGGCGTGTCACGGCCAGCTGACGGGCTGCGTTCCGAGCGACGCCGCCGGTCAGGCGCCGGTGTCAGCGACGGGATCGGTGACGCACTCGGGAGGCGGCTGAGCGAGGGCGGGCGGCACGGGCTCGCTCGGGAACCCACGGGGGGTGAGGATGCGCCGGATCACCCCGGGGTCCTCGATCGTCGCCAGCCCCCGCATCCGACTCCCGCAGCGGGGACAGGCGAGCCCGTCGAGGGCGAAGGCCCGCCGCAGCAGGTCGGCCCACCGTGACCGCGGCGGCCGCGGCGCGGAAGGCGCGGCGGCCCCAGGGGCGCCGCGAGCGGCCGTGGGGGGGACCGGCGCCACCTCTCGCGTGTCCACGACGGGCGCGGGGTCGATGCGGGGCCGCCACGGGGCATGCGGGGCAGCACGGCGTGGGAGAGGATCAGGTGGATGCGGGGGCGCGAGGTCAGCGCGGGCCAGTGGTGCCCTTCAGCGATCGGAGGACGGGAGCTACCGCAGCTCCAGGTCGCTCCGGATCGCGCGCAGGATCTCGTTGATCTTGGCCAGCAGCTCGGTGGACGGGCGGGCGGCGCCGCCCAGCTCCACGCGAAGCGCGAATTTCAGCTCGAGGCCGATGGCGAGCTTGACCAGCTCCCCCACTTGATCTGCCAGGTCCTGGATCTCGTTGGGCCGAACCTCGGACTCGGCCACCAGCACTCCCTTTGGAGACAGTGGGGTAGGCCGGGGTGCGTCCTTCGACTGACGCAGCTTGATCGCCTGCGCGCCGGCGAAGCTTGAGGGCCATGGAGCCGAGTCCAGCGTCAACTCGAGAATCCTGACGCGTAACGCTCCATCCACCGCGTCGCGTATCGTCACCCATGGCAGGTTCCTGCCAGCCCGCGTCGATAGCGCGACGGCCAACGAGAGGCCGGTAGTCGCATCATCTGCCCACGCGTCGGGCAGCGCAGTGGGCACGAGATCGGTCGGAGAGATGGGACCAGGCGGCGCATGGAGCTCGGCATCGTCGCTCAGGAGCCCGGGCGGAATCTCCTCGGCCAGGATGCTAGCCGGGCCGGAGGTGAGCCAGAGCTTGCCCGTCTGGACAGCGACACGGATCGCCGCATCGACCACCGAGGGCTCTGCCCCGGGGATGACCCGAGGCTCCTCGTAACCGCCTTTCTTGACCTGGACGACGTGGCCACCGGAGAAGTAGGTCCGCAGCGCGCCAACGGATAGCTCGGCGCGCTGCCACAATCCGGGGAGCGCGCCCGGGATCAGCAGCGCGGGCTCGATCGAGGCTAGGCGTGCAACTTCGGGCAGCACCGCTTCGAGGCCCGCATCCCGGAGCGCGGGATCATCCGGGGTCTCGCGCCAGAACGTGCGCACCGACCGGTCCGGACGGGCGAGACGCAGCACGAGTGACCCGTCGAGGCACCCGCCGACGAGGGTGTCCAGAATCGCTCGCGCATTGAGCATCTTGGGCAGATGGGGGAACTGAGCGAAGGCGCCCACGAGGTCTCGGACGCGCCGGGACGTCTCCCCGCCCCGCCAGAGGTCGTAGGGACCGCCCGGCAGCAGGGCTTCGGCGCTGATGGCGGTATCCTGGATGCGTGCCCGCTTGTCGGCCTTGATGGCGACGAAGAGCGCCTCGCTCCCCACCGCCACCTTGAACGCCTGAACCTCGTTCTTCTCCGACACGGTGACCGCGAGGCAGTAGGCTTGCTGGACGGCCTCCGGGATCTTCTTCCGGGCCCCTTCAAGGGTGGCCGTCAGCATGGCTTCGCGGATCGGATCCAGCTCCTTGTCCCGTAGCTGGTGGCGCACTTCCTCCCAGCCGAGATGTTCCTTGATCCGCGACCTTGCAGCATCGAGGCCATCCCGTGAGGGGACGGCAAGCACGACGGCGTTGCGATACACGCGGGGCCGGTCAGCCCCTGTGGTCTCGTCGAGGAAGCGGCGCGCTTCGGAACTGGGTTTGCCGGGGTCCGAGGCGGCCTTCGGGCCAAGCACCGCGTAGTGAAACTCCCCGCTATCCTCGATGTCACTGGGCCTGGGGGGGAGATTGTGGACCCGCGCCCCGGCGGCTGCGGCCGCGGCGGTAAGGCTCTTCGTCCGCTGGATATCGTCCAGCAACCGGCTGTCTACCACCTCGGGCGCAACGCGGAGGCAGGCCTCGTGGTGCATCTGGGTGAGATTGGGCGTGGGCCCAAGGCGCCATATCTTCGGGAGCTGGCGCCGGCCGTCCGAACCCGGGGCTGCCTCGCTCACGGCCGCCTCGTCCAGGTACCACGACGCGTCGATCCAGCGCAGCAGGCCCTTCTCCAGCTCGATCCGGTCGGGCCGGCAATGGCCGAGGAGCACCAGCAACTCCCGCGTCATGGCCTTCTGCCCGATGGGCTGGGAATGCAAGAACGTCGCGACCACCGCCTGCTCCACCTCACGGAAGCGGAGCCCTGGCGCCTGGCTCTGGACCTCCTGCGCCTTGGTCAGCTCTCCGTCCAGGATGGCCGACCAGTCGTACTTCTTGCCGTCGTATTCCTCCATCGAGGCGGTGGTGGTCAGCTCGCGAGCGGCCTCGGACAGCGTGGCCTTGCCCGACTCGCCGAGGAACACGTTGGCCGTCACCAGGGGGCACTCGTCCCACCGCTCGGAGTCGCGAAGCGCGAGCGCGAATGTCCGAAGCACCCCGCGTGTCCGCTGGAACCCTTCGAGGCTGGTCCACTTGCCGTAGAGGACCTCGGTCAGGTCCGGGTGGAAGGGATAGCTACGGAGGTAGCGATTTTCGGCCACCGCGCCGTCCTTCCGCGTCTGGTCGTCCAGCTCCCCGATGCCCTTGAGGGCGGCCACCACGTGGGGCCGGAACGCCTCTCGGTCTCGGATGGACTCGGGCTTGAAGAACCGGCGTCTCAGCACCTCGGCCACGTCCTCCTTTACCACGGGCTGGACGCCTTCCTCGCGCTCGCGGCGGAAGATGGCGTAGAGCTCCTGAGCGATCTCCTTGCCGAGGGCGTCGCTCTTACGAGGATCGGTCGCCAGCAGCGAGGCCACCACGGCACATGTACTCACGCCAGTGGCGGCCTGAGTGAGGCACTGGAAGAAATCCTGCACGCGGTGGCGCCAGATCGGGTCCGACCCGATCTTGGTCCGCGCCCACATGAGGACCTCGTCGATCAGCACCAGGGTGGCCAGTCCGTCTCGCGCGGGTAGCCGGAGGAGATCGCCCATCACGTTGACGAAAGGTGGCTCTTCACGCTCGGTATCCCCCTTGGCACCAAGCGTCGCCAGACCCTCGTGGCCGCCAAGAGCCCACGCCAGCACTGACCACGGGTAGCGGAAGCGGCCCCGGCTTCCGTCCGGGGCCTGGACGTCCATCCCCGTGACCGGGTCGAGCTGATCGAAGGACAGCACCGCCACCCGCGTCTTGGGCGGCGTCATCCCGATATGCTGGACGAACTCCTGGACAGCCGGCAGGTCGGGGAGCGAGGCGGGGTCGCGGACCAAGTGAAACAGCGTGATGAGCGCGTGGGTCTTTCCGCCCCCATAGGTCAGCTCGAGCTGGCGGACGGCCTTGTCGTTCCGGCCGGCCAGGCGGAGCACCACGTCCTTGGCCAGCTCGCGCAGGTTGAAGGTGGGATAGGTGAGCGCGAAGAACTCCCGCGGGTCCTGGTAGACGGGGCGGGCTGTGCCCACGGCCACGGCATGAAGGTCAGCGGCGAAAGCTGCAAGCGACAGCTCACCCGACCGCAGATCGTCGCGCAGGGCGACTACCTTGTGCCATGGCTTCCACGCCAGCTTCGCCATTCTCCCCTCCCCGCCTCTATCCGTCCACCGTGATGGAGACCTGCTTGTCCTCGATCGCGGCACCGCGTGCGGCCACGTGGTTGCTCAGGCTCTCGAGGAGCCCCCGCTCGTCCGACCTCGGCTCGGCCAGCTCGATCAAGGCTTGAAGAAGCTGGTGGAAGAGCGCGTTCCGCCTGAGTCCCCGAGCGTCCAGATACTCGTCAACTTTGGCCGCGTCTCCCGCCTTCCAGAGATGCATGAGCCGGTGCACCTGGTCGATCATGGGCGCGGGGCGGCCGTCGGCATCCTGGCCCAGGCTCTTGCGCGTCCGCTGAGCCCAGGGCCTGAGCTTGAAGGCGCTGCCCGCCCCGCCGCTGTCCTCCCCCGCCATCTCCGCGTCTTCAGACTTCGCCTTTTCGTCCTCCTCCTCCTCCTCCTCCTCGGCGGCGGCCCCGCCGGTCCGCATCAGGACGTCGTAGTCCTCCGCCAGTTCCCGGTCCGACAGGCCGCACGACATGGCGTAGAGGATGCACGCCCCGGCCGGCGCTTCGCCCATCCCGAAATCATGGCGATGCAGCAAGTAGTACGTCGTCACGTCGTCGAGCCCGCTCACCACGGCCCCGTCCCCGTTTCCGCTCAGCACCCGCCCCACGACGAACTCCACCACCATGCGGCGCACCGCTCGCAGGAACTCCGACACGTCCATCACCTGCCCCGGCTCATTGGCCTTCTTCACCGCCGGGTGCTTGCTGTAGGCCTCCAGGGCCGGGCCCGTCGCCGCCCACACGAAGTCCGGCCCGCGGATCCCCGCGTCCCAAAAGTCACGCAGACACCGGTAGATGTTTTCCCTCATCTCCTCCAGGACACGGTTATCCCACCCCGGCCTAGCCGCGGCTGCACGTGGCTTCGCCACGAGCCAAACAGACGACGCGAGCGCAGCCGAGGATTGCCCCCGTGATCGGCTCGGTTGCTCAGTCTGAATCGGCCAACTACCCTCGACAACAAAGCCCGCTCGAACCACCGACGACACGAGACTCTCCCAAGCCTCGGGCTGTTTGTTCGCGAACACCACGACTAACCTCCCACCATCGCCCAGAGCCTCCCTACACCGGATGAACGCTTCGGCCATGCCTTCTTCATATGCGTGCCGGGAAGCACTAGCGTCACCCCCATGGCGGCTCGCATCATCAATGAGCTCACCATCGTGCTCACCAGCGTGCCACTTCGGCCCGAGCGGATCACTCATCACTCTTGAGTGCTCCTCAGACAAGTCCCACACGGTGCGTCGCAACCACACATAGAACCAATCCATCAGGTCAGAGTAGGGAATCGCGTCATAATACGGCGGATCGGTCAAGACGAGATCTGCTTTGTACGAAAGGGTTGTCGCTGACCGACACCCCACCGTCGGGCTGAGCACGTCACGTGGAAGCGCCAACACGGTCGCCAGTCCGACCGACACACGCTCAAGGCACATCGAATACGAACCGGCGAGCTCGCCAACCGGGTTGCCTTCAGCAAAATCCCAGACGATAGGAAGCGCGAACCTGACAAGCGCGTGATTGATCGTAGGCACGTCAATCTTCCATTGAGTGTTGACGTTGCAGAAATCAACCAGCCGATCCAAAACACACGCAAGGTAGGTTGTGATCGCCTCGACCCACACTCCCGGATAACCGATGCGTCGCATCTCGTCACGCGCAGTCCGCGTATGCTTCACGAACGTCCCCAGCGCGAGGAGCTGGCGCGGGGTGAAGAGCTTGTACCACTGGTCGATGCCGTACAGCGGCACGCGGAATCCGAGCGCCTCCTTGCTGGGAAGCGGCTCAGTCGGCAGGCCGAAGGGAATCTCGGCGAAAACGCGTTCGATCTCCTTCTCCGCGTCCGCGGCGGTTTCGATCTCCGCCGGGGTGGGAAGGCGGTACTCCTTGCCTCGCTCGCCATCGACCGCGACGGTGGTCATCACGGCGCTGAGGCGGCCGGCCAGGCCCTCCTGGCGGATGTCCGCCAGCTTCATGGCCACGGTGCCGGGCTTGCCACAGCACCGGCACCAGGCGCCGTTGCGGCTCATTGTGCCCTGGCCCAGGCGCCGGTCGTGCTCGCGCCGCTGGGCGGGATTGCCGCTCGCCACAGGCACGGCGGACTGTACGCCGAAGACGACACCGGTCCGGTCGGCGTTGGGCTCCATGGTGAGGAGCGCGCGCTTGCTGTCCTTCTTGCAGAGCCAGCGGGTCTTGAGGAGCGGGATGGGCGCGCGGCAGTTCTTGCAGGCGACAGTGCGGGCCCAGAGATAGGCCACAGCGGGCTTGCCGTCCACGGTGGGGTAGAAGCGCTCGAGATCCGCCTTCGCGCGCTCCAGCACCCACCAGCCCCAGGCCCGCACGTGCCAGGCCAGGTCCACGTCAGGCGGCGGGAGTAGGTTTCGCTGGACAGCCTGGAGGTTGCGATCCATCTGCTTCTTCGTGAGCTTGCCCGTGCCCTTGAAGAAGCCCTCCATGAACTCCACGGACTCGAGCGCGAAGCCCGGCAATGGCCGGTGCTGGCCGGCCAGCCGCTGGGGGTACTCGAGCGTGCACTTCAAGATGAACCAGGCCACCGGGTTGATGTCGATGGCGGTCACCTCGCAGCCGAGCCGCATGGCCTCCAGCGGGATCGCGCCGCCTCCGGCGAAGGGATCGAGCACCCGGGGAGCGCGCCCGCCCCAGGCTTTGCGGATCTCCTGGCGGAACCACCCGAGGTCTGGGCTCGCCTCCCGGCCCCAATGGAGCACACCGCCCACCGTCTCCTCGCGCTCGACCTCCACCGTGCGATCACCGATCTTCTTCTTCTCGATCTTCTTGACGACCACCCCCCCGATCTTCTCGACCAGGCGCTTGCGCGCTTCGGGCGTGCCCGGATCGGGGAGAAGGGCCGCGATGAGCGCCGCCCGGGCTGCGGCCAGCGGCCGCCGCGCCGGCCAGATATGGAGCGTCGAGATGTGCCCGTGCCGCACGTTCTTCTCGTGCACGGAGTCGAGCGAGGCCTGCTTCAGCGGGAAGGCACGCTCGATCAGTCGGGGTCCGTCAGTCATGTTCACCTCAGCCACAGGAGCGAGGAGAGGGAGATGGGAATGATCCTCGGATCGGGCACCACCACGTCGTCCGCGAGGGTAACCAGCAGGCCGAGCGGCGCGTTGTACACGGTCTTCTCCAGGAACGCGCGCAACCCCCGCGTGTCCTCGTGGGGATCGATACGCTGGCGGTACTTCACCTCGACGGGGATGCGCCGCGTGCCGACGGTGAGGACGAAATCGACCGCGGGCTCCACGCCCCGGGCCGGGAAGTGTGCCACATCCAGATTCGGAATGCCGACCAGGAAGTAGCCGAGCACGCTCTCGGCCAGCCGGCCGGCCAGGTCAGCCAGGTGCGGGTTCGCGGCCAGCCCGTCGGGGTCGAACGGGACCACCTCCTGGAGCCAGCTCGCGCGCAGGGCATGATCGCACAAGCTGACCTTCGACGGCGACTTGCGCCGCTTGAGCCGAAGCTCGAGAGGCGGGATGAGACGTACCAGCAGCGTGCCGTCGAGGAATCGCAAGTAGTTGAGGATTCTGTTCCAGCCGACATTGCCACCGAGCGCCTGCTGGATCTCGGGCACGAAGACCGACGCGCCGGGCGTCTGGCCGGCGTAGCGGCAACAGAGGCGGAACACTTCCTCCAGGAGCTTCTCGTCGCGCTTGACGCCGCGCGCGCCCATCCTCAGGTCGTGCTGGATCGCGCGCTTGATGACCGTCTCGTTCAGATAATCCGCGACCTCGGGCCAGGGGCGGTCCGGGCGCTCCTGGGCCACGGGGTACGCCCCGCGTTCGGAGAACGCGGCATACGCCCGGCCCCTGATCTCCCGATCTTCGCGGCTCCGCTCCACCGCCGAGCGCCAGAACTCCGCGTGTGTAACCGCGTCGAGCCCGTTGTCCGCCCAGAAGGGGGCGACGGAGTGCCCGAACCTCAGCTCGGCGATCTCGCGGAGGAGCAGGGGGCCCAGGTCGAGCGTGCTGATGCGTCCCGCCAGGCTATCGCGACCGGCCTCGATTCGAAGCGATGAGCTGCCCGTGACCAGCACCCGAACCGCATGATTGTCCACCAGGCTCTTGATCTGGGGAGCCCATGCCTCCAGGTTCTGCACCTCGTCAAAAAAGAGGAAAGCTGGCCGCCCCTCGTGCGCCGCCGTGTTGAAGGTCGTGGCCAGCACTTCCCTCTCGTACCAGCGCGCGATGGCCAGCACGGGCTCGTCGAGGTCGCGCAGCGTCGGCAGCTCGTCGAAGGCGATGTACAGGATGCGCTGGGGATTCACGGCCTCGGCAATGAGACTCTCGATGAGCTGCCGCAACAGCACCGTCTTGCCGACCCGTCGTGGGCCGCGAAGCACGGAAGCCGGCGTCATCCCATGGCCCAGCAGGTGCTGGAGGCGAGCGAAGGGCCAGCGCCGGAAGGTCGGGAGCGGGGGCCCCGGC
>MGBT01000236.1:0-1660 GCA_001788395.1 Candidatus Rokubacteria bacterium GWA2_70_23 | reverse complement strand
CGTCGCCCACCCCGGCCCGCCCTTTGACTTCGATGGCCCGCTCCTCTGACTGGGGCCGTGTCGAGAGCAGGTCGAATCCCGGATACTCGCCGAGCCCGGCGCCAACCGATCGAGCCGGGATCGACACGTCGCGAACGGTGGCTCCCCGGGCTTCCTCGTACGCCACGGTCACCCGGACTGCGATGGCCTCCACCTCGTCGTCATGGCGCCGGCGATCGCCCGGATCGGAGGATGGCACCACCAGCGCGTGCGCGAGGAATGTCACCTCTTCCGGCTCGATCAGCTCGGGCTCGCGGCGGAGCACCGCCGGCGCCTCCTCACGCCGGTCGGCCAGGTCCCGCTGCCGCTCCCTGAGCCTCGCCAGTTCGGCCTGCGCTCGCTGATCGCCGGCTCGGACCCGCTCGCCAAGTTTCGATCTGAGGGTGGCCATCTCGGCAGCCTGGTAGTCGTGGCCCCGCACAACAAAGGCTTCCCGGCTCGGGAGCGTCTCGAGTAGCGTGGCCTGCCGCTGTGCCGCCAGCGGACGCGCGATCTGGCCCATGGCATAGGCCCGCACCGCCTCCCGCGCCTCGCGCCCCTGCCGCACGATGTGCCACGCGCCAGAAGGGATGCCGCGTCCTTCCTTGAGCAGGAGCAGACTTTCCACGGGACACTGCTCAATCGATCCGTCCTCTCGCTGCCGGAGCCCCACCAGCCGATATTCCAGGCACTCCTCTCTCGCGAATGGGCGGAAACGAGGATCGACCCGTCGAAATACCGCGATCAGCGCCAGATGAAAGAGGTATGGGCCCCGGGCGTAGGGATCGATGAAGACGCCGCCCCGCAGCGCCTCCCGAGCGAAGCGGGAGAATACCAGCGAGCGCAGCCGGTCGAACACGGGCTCGCCCGGCCTGAGGAACACCGCGTCGCCGCCTTCTCGCCGGCGCAGCGTGAGCCGCCTGCCGCCCTCGAGGACAGGTAAGAGTGGGTCCAGGGCGAACGGCTTGAGGGGCTTCAGCTCGAACTCCCGATCGAGATCCCCCTCGATTCCGATATCGAGAAGCGGCGCGGCGCGCTCGATGAAGCGCCGGACATAGCCGGGCAGGAGACGGCGGAGCTCCTCCCGCGCAAGCTTGGCCTTCTGGTCCTCGAGCTCGATCTTCACGTCGCCGCCGTCGCCGAATAGCCGCCGCTCCCGGTCCTCGAGGGCCAGCACCTGCTCCTTCGAGAGACGGCCATCGACGGTCCGTCGAGCTTCCTCGGCCCCTTCCTCCGTGACCGAACGCTCCATGTACTCCCTCAGGCTGACGCCCTCGAAGAGCCGGCCCACCACGTCAAAGACCTTATCAGATCCGAGCTCCTTCCTGACCCGTTCGAGCTTCTCCAGCAGGATCTTGAGTACCCGCCCCTCCCGGGTGCCGCCGGCCACGAGGTTGACGATGTACACGGGATCGTGCGCTTGCTTGTAGCGGTGGATACGGCCCATCCGCTGCTCGAGGCGCGCCGGGTTCCACGGGATGTCGTAGTTCAGCATCAGCCAGCAGAACTGGAGGTTGATGCCCTCCGCCGCCGCGTCCGTGCAGACCATGTAGGTCGCGCCGCCCTCCTCCGCGGGGCGCCGGAAGAACTCCACCTGCTCCTCACGCTCTGTCCAGTGCATGCCGCCATGAATCGAGGCCAC
>MGBT01000235.1:5164-5523 GCA_001788395.1 Candidatus Rokubacteria bacterium GWA2_70_23 | reverse complement strand
CAGTCTGACCCGCACCGGATGCGAAGTTATCACAGCGGTGTCACATGTCGCACGGGGCTGGGAGGGCGCGGTGGGGCGCGGGATCGCGTGGCGGACGGACGCGGGGACACGGCTCGAAGCCAGTCTAGTCCTCGGCCAAGCGCACTCCAGACGAGGTCACGAGCACGGCGTGGAGCCCCGCATGCTCGAGGTGGTGCGACAGCCTCCACTCATCGAGCAGCGTCGGGATCCGGTCCGTCATGGTGGCGCCGTAGGAGTCCAGGAACTCCCTGGTGAAGACGACACGGTGGACGATCCGGCCCTAGCAGGCTGCTGAAAAAGGCCCATCTGCTTCGTTGGCGCCCTCGGCCGCACGCTCA
>MGBT01000235.1:4872-5137 GCA_001788395.1 Candidatus Rokubacteria bacterium GWA2_70_23 | reverse complement strand
GCCGTCGGGCGCCGCCTCGCATCTGGACCTTTTTGAGCAGCCTGCGGGTTTTTCAGCATCCTGCTAGGCGGTCAGGATGACGAACGCGTGCCCTTCGCGGACGCGATCACGGTGCAGTCGCGGAAATGATCCCGGAGATAGGTGTCGGCCTGACCCAGTGCCGTGGCGTTCACGAGGGGATGCAGGGGCGTGCCCAGGGAGAACGGCTCTTCCAGGCGGATGATGGAGTAGCCGATCGTCCGGAGCTCGTGGGCACTGGCGTGGA
>MGBT01000235.1:697-4853 GCA_001788395.1 Candidatus Rokubacteria bacterium GWA2_70_23 | reverse complement strand
GCGGCGCTCGCTCCCCCGGCGCTCCGTGGGCGTGGAGGAGGCGTTCCCACGCCGCCCGTTCTTGCGGCGATCCGCGTGGCGGCGGTCCATCACAACGCTGACGTCGCCTTCCGGGAACTCGTGGGTGAGATGCCGGAGCAGCTCCGCCCGCTCCCGTGCCACCACGAACAGGACTCGGGCCATGTCCCCTCTTTTTTCCATCCGTCGCTGCGTCGAGATGTCCACCATCACCACACTTGTACGCAGTTCTTGCAGATTTGATGCCGGCCGCCTGTGTTCAGTGAAAACAGGTAGATGCGGGTCCCCAGGGCCCTCGCCCGCCCCGACCGTAAGGATCCCCGACGTGCCCGGATCCCCGGGACACCGCGATCCTGACCCGGCGGCAGTCTACCACCGGGGGGAATGCGGCCCCACGGATTGCGGGCGGCTCAGCGGTTGCGCGGCGCGCGATGACACGGTCGGCCATCTGCGCGCTCCCCTCTGGCGAAGGCGTACCCTCCATGCTTCGACACGGACCTGAAAGGAGAGCCCCGTGAAGGCCTCTGAGGTGGAAACGCTCCGGCTGGCGGAGTTCCCCAATCTCCCCTGGGTGCTCGTCCACACCGACGAAGGGGTGACCGGGCTCGGGGAGGACCGCGTCAGCTTCGAGCACCCGGACGGCGTCCTCCGCTCGGTGCCCGCCGGATGGACCGATATCGTCCCCGCTGACCCGTACCCCAGTCTCGGGCAGGGACTGAGCCTCGCCCCGCTCGCCACGATCGACGCCATCATGACCGGCGGGCTCGTCACCACCGAGCGCGCCCATGTGCTCCGCATGCTCAGGCTCCTCCACTCAGACCCACGGCGACCCGGCGACGTTCACCGGAGGATGTCACTTCGCCAGCAGCACCGAGCAGGGGGAGAGTCGAATGATGCTCTGGGCCGTGCTCCCCATCACCCGCTCGAAGATCCGGCTGTGGCCGTGATAGCCGGCCAGGAGGAGGTCGAACCGGCCCTCCCTCGCATGGGTCACGATCGTCTCGACCTCGTGCCCCTTTCGGGTCGTCGTCTGGATCTCGACCCCGGCCAGCAGGGCCTGATCCCGGGCCTCCTTGGTCAGGGTGCGGAAGAACTCGTCAATCCGTTGCTTCGCGTCCTCGACCTCGCCGATGGTCGCCGCATAGTGGGGCAGGTGCTCCTCCACCGAGATGCTGTGGAGCTCGGCGTCGAGGCTCTTCGCCAGCCCGATGCCGATGCGGAGGGCGGCCTTGGCGCCGTCAGAGCCGTCATAGGCGACCAGGATCTTCTTGAACATCGCCGCATCCCCCAGTCAGGACGGTGTGGTGTTGGAGCTGCCGACGGGCACGCCGGCCGGCTCGCCGTTCAGGGTTGCCTCGGGAAGCAGGTGGCGCGGCATGAAGAAGGCGTTCGCGATCACGGTCGGGATCACGGCGCTCCCGATCACCGCGGCCACGAGGTGAGAATACTGCGCGGGCGTGATGATGCCCCGGTTGAGCCCGAAGAGCGCCGAGATCGTCCCGAACGTGAGGCCGGTCGACATCATCAGCGTGTAGTACACGTCGGCCCCCTGCCGGTGGCCGAATAGCCTGACCGAGGGAAACACCCCCGCCAGCTTGCTGATCATCTTCGCGAAGAAGAGCGCCACGAATACGCCGGGCGCGGCGACGAGCGCCGGCACCGAGACGAGTGATCCGGCCCGGATGAAGTAGAAGGGCGTCAGCAGGCCGAAGGTGAGCGTCCGCAGCCGCCGGATCAGCATGTGGTCCTTGCCCACCGTGCCGGCCAGCACCATGCCGATGATGTAGGCGGGCAGGACGGGCTCGCTGTCCGCCCACAGGGCGAGCCCCCCCATGCCGAAGAGCGCCAGCAGGATGAACTTGGTTTCGAGCTCCGAAACCCGCCCGCCATAGCGGTGGAAGAAGCGTGGCGTGATGAACGGCAGGATCGCGAACACGAGCACGGACACCGCGACGAAGACGACGGTCCGGACAGTGAACGGCGCGAAGATCAGCCCGAGGCCGATCACGGTCCCGAGGTCGTTGATGAAGCATGCGGCCAGGATGGTCTTGCCGTATTCCGTCACGTTGAACCCCAGCTCGAGCATGACGGCGTAGACCACCGCCACCGACGTCGTGGACAGGGCCACACCCGCCAGCCAGGCCGGCCGGGGATCCCAGCCGAGAACGTAGTACGCGATGGCGGCAGACCCGAGGAACGGAGCGAAGAAGCCCGCCAGCCCCACCACCGTGGCCTCCTTCCACTTCACGCGGAAGATGGTGGGATCCAGCTCGGCCCCGGCCAGGAAGGTCAACACGATGGCGCCGGTCCCCGCGAGGAACGTCACCCAGGGGGTCTGGGAGCCGAGGCCCGCCCCTCCGATCGCCACGCCGATGATGAGCTGCGCCACCGTGCCGATCACGATCTCGGATAGCGCGGTCGAAACCCTGAACCAGATGGCCAGCAGGGTCGCCACGAGCGCCAGACCGACCCAGAGGGCCGCAAGGAACCAGATGTTGTCCATGGTCACCGCCTTCAGGGGCGCGGCGGGAGGCCGACACAGCAAACTCCCCTCGAAGCCCCGCTTCGGTAGGAGTTATCAGCCCGTGACGCCAGGCGGTTGGGGAGGGCGAACTCCATCGCCCTGTGGCCGCATTCTCGCCACCGGAGCTCGGCGTGTCAAGTTTTCCCCGGCCGAGCGCTCCGCCCCGACGCCACGCCAGTGCTAGACTCGCTCTCGGCCCTTCCATCCGCACCAGCCCGGGTTCCGACCCGCACGCGACGCTGGCCGAGCTCGATCGGCTTGCCCCCGAGGCCGGCTGCCCCGAGATCGCCGCCGAGGCCCGCGCGCTCGACGAACGCCTGGCCGAGGGCCGCTTCTTCGTCATGTCCGGACCCTGGCCGCCCCCTTCGTGCTCGTCGCCCTGATCCTCGGCTCCATCATCGGGGGGTGGGCCTCGCTGTCGGAGTCCGCCACCATCGGCGCCCTGGGCGCGGTCCTCCTCACATGGCTCCGCGGCGCCCTCTCGCTCCAGCGCGTGCACGAGGTCGTCGTGCGGACGACCATCACCACGGCCATGATCTTCCTCATCTTCGTGGGGGCGACCACGTTCTCGCTGATGTTCCGGCTCCTCGGGGGCGTCGAGGCGTTCACCGGCGCCCTCGCGGCCCTGCGGCTCGGCCCCTGGGGCACGCTGATCGTGGTCCTGCTCGTCATCTTCGTCCTCGGGTGCTTTCTCGACTGGATCGAGATCGTGCTGATCTCGTTCACGATCTTCCGCCCCGTGCTGGACGCCCTGGACTTCTCCGCCTACATCGGGCGGCCGTACGTGGCATTCGGCTGGATCACGATCCTGGTCGCCCTGACGCTGCAGAGCTCGTTCTTGACGCCGCCGTTCGGCTTCGCCCTGTTCCTGGTCCGGGGCTCCGCGCCCCCGGGGGTCCGCATGGCGCATCTTTACCGGGGGATCGTGCCATTCGTGCTGATCCAGGTCTTCGTCATCACGTGCGTGGCTATCTTCCCGAGCATCGCGACGTGGCTTCCCGATCAGCTCCTGAACCTGGAGGCCACGCGCGGCGTGAAGGTCCGGGAGTAGCGGGTCAGGCCGCCCCCCGGCCGCGCGGAGACCTCCGCCCGCATCCCGGCACCGCGCCCGTGTGGGGAGGATCCGGCGGATCCGATCTCGCCCCGCCCTCGGTGTCCACGAGAGGGCGCTCCCCCTCGTCCGGGTCCCCATGTTGGTCGAATGACGGTATCATCGGCAGGGCCGGAGGGGGTGTTGAGCCATCGGCAGCGATGGGCCGCTCGGGCCAGGGCCACCAGCGTGGAACCGAAGATCAAGGTCTGGGTCATCTTCGAGGCGGTCAAGTTCGGCGACGGTCGAGCCGCGCTCCTCGACCTCATCGACTCGCTCGGCTCCATCAGCCAGGCGGCGGCGCGCTCCGGCATGTCGTACCGGAACCTCTGGGGCTACCTCCGCGAGCTCGAGGCCGCCGCCGGGTTCAGATTCCTCGAGCGGCGGCGCGGCGCAGGCCCCCAGGGCGGGACGCGACTCACCAGCGAGGGCCGCGCGTTCCTGCGACGCTACCGGCGCTTTCGCCTCGCCATGGATCAGGCGGCGACCCGCCATTTCAAACGGTCGTTCCTCGAGCCGTAGGC
>MGBT01000235.1:0-613 GCA_001788395.1 Candidatus Rokubacteria bacterium GWA2_70_23 | reverse complement strand
GCAACCAGTGCTACTGGGCGAAGCCAGGGCACGGAAAGCCTAAGCCGGCAATTTGAAAATGGTGCCCCCGGGGTGACTCGAACACCCGGCACGCAGTTTAGGAATTTCTCCCTCTAGGGTTCCCCCTGTTGCCCCTACCCACCTAAGGCCTTATAATACCAGTATAGTGCTTCCTGGAGTATCCGGGCGTTTCCGGCCGGTTGGTTGCCCGGTGGTTGCCCGCTCGCACGCAGTGTGACCGAAGTTTTTCGGCAACCGGGAGGAGGACGCGCATGTTGAGACACATCAGCAAGCGGGCCGTCGACGCGCTCAAGCGCAGAACGACGCTCTGGGATGACGCCGTGCGCGGCTTCGCTGCGCGCCGGCGCGCTGGGGCGTCCGTCGTGTACGCTGTGAAGTTCCGCGCGGGCGGGCGCCAGCGATGGTTCCGCATTGGGACGCACGGGAGCCCGTGGACGCCCGACACGGCGCGCGCGGAGGCCTTGCGCCTCCTCGGCGAGGTGGCGCGCGGCCAAGATCCCGCGGCCGTGAAGATCGGGGCGCGCACGGCGCCGACGGTCGGCGAGCTGGTGGATCGCTTCCTCACCGAACACGCCGGCGCCAAGTTGAAACC
>MGBT01000234.1 GCA_001788395.1 Candidatus Rokubacteria bacterium GWA2_70_23 | reverse complement strand
CCGCGGGGGCCTCGTGAGCTCCTCCCGCGGCCGCCAGCGCGGCTACACCCTGGCGGTCCCTGCCGAACGGATCACGGTCAGGGACATCCTGGAGGTCACCGAGGGAGCCGACTTCTTCCACCGCTGCATGTTCCGCAGGCGCTGCGGCGATGAGCCCACCTGCTTCCTTCACGGGATCGGCGCGGCCATCCGGACCGACCTCGAGGCGAGGCTCAAGAGCCTGATCCTCGCCGATCTGGCTCGCGGCGAGGACCTCCAGGGGGCCGTCCGATGAGCGCTTGCGCGAAGGAGCCGAGCTGCCGCGTGGAGTCCTCCAGGTTCAGGCGAGACGGATGAGGGAACGGCGCGCATGCTGATCCGATTGCGCCTCGAGCCCCGCCTCCTGGAGGAGGTCGTCCATCTCGAGCTCAGGCGGCGGCAGGAGGGAGGGGACACGAGTCTCTTCGATGAGTACCATCGCGAGGCCGACTCCCTCTACAAGCTGGCCCCGGAGCACCGGGACGGCGAGTTCGCCGCGCTCCACCGGCGGCTGTTCCGGAAGGTGGGCTTCGAGGGGCGCATCACCGAGGCCCTCTCGGCGCAGCGCGGGGAATTGGCGGAGCTCGAGTCACTCACGTGCCTCCGCACCCTCAGGCCGGAGGACGAGGGCGCCGACCTCGCCGCCCCGGTCGCCCCTGCAACCAGCCGGGCCGCCGTGGTGAGGATCCGCGCGGCGCGCTTCCTCGCTCTCGACGACCTCGGCCGCTTCCTCGATCACGAGCTCGTTCACGTGGGCGATCTGCTGAGCGCGGCCTTCGGCCACGACCCCGGGTCGCTCACCGCCATCTCGCCGCACCGCCGCCGCCTGGTCCAGGAGCGCTACCGCGCCGCGTGGGCGACATGCGTGGACGGGCGGCTCAGCCGGCACGGGAGGCGCCCGCTCGCCGGGCGAGGGGAGCACCGCGAGGCGCTCCACCGCTGCTTCCCGGCCCTGTCTGACCTCGAGCTGGACGGGCTGCTGGATCGGCTGTGGAACGACGAGAGGCCGACCCACGCGCGGCTCCTGGCTGTGGCTGTCGGGCGCGGGCCGCGCGAGCCCCATCAGCCCGGGGCGCCCTGCCCGCTCTGCGGCTTCCCGACTCACGACTGGACGGATGTGACAGACGATGCGCCGATCCGCGCGATCCACCTGGACGTGCCCGACTGGGAGCCCGATCACGGGCTCTGCGAGCGCTGCTTCGAGATGTACGAGCTCAGATCACTGACACAGGCCTGAAGGAGGCACTCATGGACGTGACTCGGCGCGACTTCCTGAAGACGGGGCTCACCGCGGGTGCCGTGCTGGGGTGGAGCCAGCCGACCCTGGCGCTCGCGGCCCTCGCCCCGGCGGTCGAGGTGGACAACCCCCTCGAGGTCTACCCGGCGCGCGACTGGGAGAAGGTGTACCGCGACCAGTACCGGTACGATTCCTCCTTCACCTGGGTGTGCTCCCCCAACTGCACCCACGAATGCCGGCTGCGGGCCTTCGTGCGCAACGGCGTCTTCCTCCGGAGCGAGCAGAACTACGACTCCCACAAGGTCGGCGACATCATGGGCAACACGGCCACGCCCTCGTGGAACCCCCGCGGCTGCCTCAACGGTTACACCTTCCAGCGCCGCGTCTACGGCCCCTACCGGCTCCGGTACCCGATGATCCGCAAGGGCTGGAAGCAGTGGGCGGACGACGGCTTCCCGGAGCTGACCCCCGAGACCAAGACCAAGTACAAGTTCGACGCGCGCGGGCAGGACGAGCTGCTCCGCGCCACCTGGGACGAGGCCTACACCTATGCCGCCAAGGGGATGATGGCCATCGCCAAGCGCTACAGCGGCGATGAGGGCAAGAAGCGGCTGCTCGCCCAGGGCTACCCCGAGGAGATGTTCACCCACTGGGACGGGGCCGGCACCCGCACCTTCAAGTGCCGGGGCGGGATGGGGCTCCTGGGCGTCATCGGGAAATACGGCATGTACCGCTTCGCCAACACCCTGGCGCTGCTCGACACCCACGTGCGCGGCGTGGGGCCGGACAAGGCCCGGGGCGGACGGAACTGGTCCAACTACACCTGGCACGGCGACCAGGCGCCGGGGCAACCCTTCGTCCACGGGCTGCAGGCCTCGGATGTGGACTTCAACGAGCTGCGCTTCGCCAAGCTCCACATCGGGATGGGCAAGAACCTCGTGGAGAACAAGCGGCCCGACAACCACTACTTCATCGAGCTGATGGAGCGCGGCGCCAAGATCGTCTGCATCGTGCCGGAGTACAGCCCGCCCGCCAGCAAGGCGGACTACTGGATCCCGGTGCGGCCCAACTCCGACACGGCGCTCCTCCTGGGCCTCTCCCGCATCCTCATCGACGAGAAGTGGTACGACGCCCCCTACGTTAAGCGCTTCACCGACCTGTCCCTCCTGGTCCGGACCGACACGCTCAAGCGGCTCAAGCCGGAGGAGATCATTCCCGGCTACACGCAGCCGGACATCAGCCGGGGAGCCAGCATGACCCGCCACGGTCTCACCCCCGAGTACCGGAAGAGGGTGGGGGACTTCGTGGTGTGGGACGCGAGGACGAACGCGCCCCGGGCCATCACCCGCGACGACGTGGGCGACCGCCTGACCGAGAAGGGCATCGACCCGGTCCTCGAGGGGCGCTTCACCGCGAAGACCGTGGACGGCAAGAGCGTGGAGGTGATGCCGCTCTTCGAGGCCTACAAGATCCACCTCAAGGACTACGACCTCGACACGGTCCACGAGATCACCCACGCGCCCAAGGAATTGATCCGCCGGCTGGCCAGGGACATCGCCACCATCAAGCCGGTGGCCATCCACATCGGCGAGGGGATCAATCACTGGTTCCACGCCACCCTGGTCAACCGGGCCGCTTACCTGCCGCTCATGCTCACCGGGAACGTGGGCGTCATGGGCTCGGGCTGCCACACCTGGGCCGGCAACTACAAGGCCGCGCTCTTCCAGGGCTCGGAGGAGACGGGGCCGGGCTTCAAGGGGTGGGTCGCCGAGGACCCGTTCAACCCGAACCTCGACCCGGCGGCCGACGGCAAGACCATCCGGGAGCGCGGCTACGCCTACGAAGAGGAGGTCGGCTACTGGGCGCACGGTGACAAGCCGCTCATCGTCGACACGCCCAGGTACGGGCGCAAGGTCTTCACGGGCACGACCCACATGCCCACGCCCACCAAGGTCATGTGGGTCACCAACGTGAACCTCATCAACAACGCCAAGTGGGTATACGAGCTGATCAAGAACGTCAACCCGAACGTCGAGATGATCATGTCCACCGACATCGAGATGACGGCCTCGTGCGAGTACTCGGACATCGTGCTGGCGGCCAACTCGTGGGTGGAGATGGAGCGCTACGAGGTGACGGCGTCCTGCTCCAACCCGTTCCTCCAGATCTGGAAGGGCGGGATCAAGCCCGTCTACGACACGCGGGACGACCAGCTCATCCTGGCCCAGATGGCCGCCAAGCTGGGCGAGCTGCTCAAGGACCGCCGCTTCGCCGACTACTGGAAGTTCTCGCTGGAGGGGAAGACCGAGGTCTACATCCAGCGGCTGCTGGACTCCTCGACGACGGCGCGGGGCTACAAGGTCTCCGACATCCTGGCCGGCAAGTACGGCGAGCCCGGGGTGGCGCTCATGCTCTTCCGCACCTACCCGCGCGAGCCCTTCTGGGAGCAGGTCACGGAGTCACTGCCCTTCTACACGCCGACGGGGCGGCTGCAGGCCTACAACGACGAGCCCGAGATCATCCAGTACGGCGAGAACTTCATCGTCCACCGGGAGGGGCCGGAGGCCACGCCGTACCTGCCCAACGCCATCGTCTCCACCAACCCGCTGATCCGGCCAGACGACTACGGGATCCCCCGGGACCACGTGGGGTGGGAGGAGCGCACCGTCCGCAACCTGAAGCTGCCCTGGGCGGAGGTGAAGCAGACGCAGAACCCGCTCTGGGCCAGGGGCTACAAGTTCTTCTGCCTCACCCCCAAGACGCGGCATGCGACGCACTCGTCCTGGCAGGTGACCGACTGGCACCTCATCTGGAACAACCAGTTCGGCGACCCGTACCGCATGGACAAGCGCTCCCCCGGCGTCGGCGAGCACACCCTGCACATCAACCCGCAGGCCGCCAGGGACCTGGGGATCAACGACGGCGACTACGTCTACGTGGACGCCAACCCGGCGGACCGGCCCTATATCGGCTGGAAGCCCAACGACGCCTTCTACAAGGTCACGCGGCTCATGCTGCGGGCGAAGTACAACCCGGCCTACCCCTACAACGTCGTGATGATGAAGCACGGCGCCTTCATCGCCACGGAGCGGAGCGTGAAGGCCCACGAGACCCGCCCCGACGGGCGCGCGCTGTCGGCCGGGACCGGGTATCAGTCCTCCTTCCGCTACGGATCCCAGCAGTCCATCACGCGCTCCTGGCTCATGCCCATGCATCAGCTCGACAGCCTCTTCCACAAGAAGAAGGCGCACATGAGCTTCGTGTGGGGCTTCGAGGGCGACAACCACGGCGTCAACACCGTACCGAAGGAAACCCTCGTGAAGGTCGCCAAGGCCGAGGACGGGGGCATGGGCGGCCGCGGAGTCTGGGCCCCCGCCACCACCGGCTTCTCCCCGGGCAAGGAGAGCGAGTTCATGAAGCGCTACCTGGCGGGTGACGTCACGCCCGTGGCGCCGAAGGCATAGGAGGAGCCATGGCGGAGAAGGACTTCGAGCCCGGCGACCCGATGGGGCTGGTCGGGGTGGGCGTCCCGGAGGGGGAGCCCGACCTCATGGCGGAGTGCCTCGTGGAGGAGTACGTGCGCCTCGGCACCTCCGACGCCCAGCTGCTGGCCATCTTCAAGAACCCGTTCTTCGCCGGGGCGCATGCGCTGTACCGGGCCCGGGGCGAGGACCACCTCAAGGCCGTGATCGAGCGGGCGCGCGCGCAGTGGGGCCGGCCCCGCTTCACCACCACCGAAGTGGGGGGCCCCGACATGGCCCCCCACGCCCCCCAACGCTCGGAAGCGCCCCGGCAAAGCCGCGGCGCTCCTCGGCGCCGCGATTCGTTCACTGACTCTGAATCCACGGAGGCCTGAAACATGCCGCAGGTCTACAACTGGCAGCTCGGCCGGACGATGGAGTACCCGTACGAGGAGCGCCACCCGAAGTCGCAGTTCGCCTTCGTCTTCAACACCAACCGCTGCATCGCCTGCCAGACCTGCACCATGGCGTGCAAGTCCACCTGGACCTTCGGCAAGGGCCAGGAGGCCATGTGGTGGAACAACGTGGAGACCAAGCCGTACGGCGGCTACCCGCAGTTCTGGGACATCAAGGCCCTCAAGCTGCTGGACGACGCCCACCAGAAGGCCGGCGCGACCATGGGTTGGGAGACCGGGAAGCCGGGCCCGTCCAAGCCGTACGGCGAGTACTCGGGGATGACGCTCTTCGAGGCGGCCCGGCAGCGCTACGGCCCCGAGGGGCATCAGCGTGTGCTGGGCTACCTCCCCACCGACGAGGAGTGGCGCTTCCCCAACATCTACGAGGACACCTCCACCGCCTACCAGGGCGGCCGGCTCGGCATCAGCGCCGAGGGCGCGAGCCTGCCGGAGCACAAGAGCTGGTTCTTCTACCTCCAGCGACTCTGCAACCACTGCACCTACCCCGCCTGCCTCGCCGCCTGCCCGCGCAAGGCCATCTACAAGCGGCCGGAGGACGGCATCGTCCTCATCGACCAGGAGCGCTGCCGAGGCTACCGGGCCTGCGTCGAAGCCTGTCCCTACAAGAAGCCCATGTACCGCCCGACGACCCGCGTCAGCGAGAAGTGCGTGGCCTGCTACCCGCGCATCGAGGGGACGGATCCGCTCTCCGAGGGTGTCCCCATGGAGACCCGCTGCATGGCGTCCTGCGTCGGGAAGATCCGGATGCAGGGGCTTGTCAAGACGAACCCCGACGGCTCCTGGGTCGAGGACCGGCAGCATCCGCTCTACTACATGGTCAAGATCGAGAAGGTGGCGCTGCCGCTCTACCCCCAGTTCGGCACCGAGCCCAACGGCTACTACATCCCGCCGCGCTGGGTCCCGCGCCCCTACCTCCGGCAGATGTTCGGCCCGGGCGTGGACGAGGCCATCGACAAGTACACGGCGCCCTCTCGCGAGCTGCTGGCCGTGATGCAGCTCTTCCGCACCACCCAGAAGATGCTGTCGCGCTACGAGATCACGCAGGGCCCGAAGGTGTACGAGACCACCGTCAACGGCAAGCCGTGGGCCATGTACAACGACACGGTCATCGGCTACGACGCCAGGGGGCGCGAGGCGGTGCGGGTCACCGTCGAGGAACCCGTCCACGTCCGGCCGGCGCAGTACGCCAACTCCATCTGAGGCCCATGCCATGACGGTCGAGACCCAGGCGCCAGCGGAAGACGCGGCGCGCGCCCTCGTCAGGAGCCAGATCTACCGGACGCTCGCGCTGGCCTTCCGCCATCCGGACGCAGACAACGCGGCCGCCCTGGCGGAGGTGACCCCGGCGCTCGCCGGGGCTTCCGAGGGACGCATGCCGGAGCCGGTCCGGGAGGCGCTGTCGGATCTGGGGGCGGCGCTCCAGGGCGTGACGCTGGAGAGCCTGCAGGAGCAGTACGTCGAGACGTTCGGGCACGTGACGGTGCCCGACTTCCCGCTGTACGAGACGGCCTGCGGGATGGGGGACCCCTTCCTCCAGCCGCAGACGCTCGCCGACCTCGCCGGCTTCTACCGGGCCTTCGGGCTCGAGATGGCCGGGGACGCGCGCGAGCGCGCCGATCACCTGACCGTCGAGCTGGAGTTCATGCACTACCTCGCCTATCGCGAGGCCTACGCGCTCGAGCA
>MGBT01000233.1:1973-15583 GCA_001788395.1 Candidatus Rokubacteria bacterium GWA2_70_23 | reverse complement strand
CAGAGATTGATGGACACGCGCTCCTTGAGCATGATCCTGACGAAGTTCCGTCCCGCCGCGAGGTACTTGCCGTCAGGGCTCCAGGCGACCGCGGTGACGCCTCCGGCCTCGCGGTCGAGGTTCATCACGCGGGCGCCGCTCCGCACGTCCCACACGATGACGGCCCGGTGGAGGCCGCCGCCGCCTGCGATGAGCGTGCCGTCGGGGCTCCAGGCGATCGTCCCGATCTCGCCGTCGTGGGTCAGCATCTTCACCAGCCGCGGCGCGTCGGCTCTCGCCTCGGCCGCCGGGCGCCACGCGAGGGAGGGCAGCGCGCCGGCGTCGAGCATGCCGCCGGCCCAGAGCAGCACCGCCACCATCAGCACGGCCAGCGCCGCCTCGGCCCCGTGCCTCCACCCGGCCTGCGCTCTCGCAATCATCGCCATGCTCCTCGCGTGAGGGGTCGTCCCGTCGATCACGCGGGCATGCTACGAACGCGCGCGCCGCACCGTCAATGTCCAATGAACAATACAGGAGGAGAAGTAGCGAGAAGTCAGCGAGAGCGACCTCGCGGCTCGCGGCAGAACGTCGCGCGAGGCGCAACCAGGATCCCCCCTGGCGGGAAGGGGTGGGCCGGGGGGCGGTGACCACCATATCCCCGGCACCTCATCGGCGTGGCCGCGCCCGGCTGGCTCCGGTCGGAGCGCCTGCGCAGCCGGCGGCGACGCAGGCACGGGAGCAGATGACTGGGATCGGGGGCGTTCGCCGTGCTAGCCTCTGCCCATCGGGCTGCCAACGGTGAACTTTCTCCGGATCACTGACGCACCTGGGCCTGACCACCGACCGATGCGCGGCCTCCGACCCCTCGGCCTCGTCGCCCTGCTCCTGTTCGCCGCCGCGGCCTTCACGCCCCTCGCCAACCGCCTCAACGTCTGGATGGCCGGCGTGGCCAGGTTGGAACCCGCGGACGCCATCGTCGTCCTGGGCCGCGGTGGCGCCGACACCGATGGCGTCTTGGCCAACCGATCGCTCCGGCGGGTGCTCCACGGAATCGGCCTGTACCGACACGCCCTCGCTCCGTGGCTGGTGCTCTCCGGCTCGGCCGAGGAAATCCAGGCGCGGACGACCCTGGCGCAGGGGCTCGGGGTCCCCGCCGCAGCAATCCTGAGCGCAGGTCCGGCGCACACCACCAGGGAAGAGGCGGACCAGCTCCGCAGGCTCCTGCTCCCGCGCGGCAGTCGGCGCATCCTCCTCGTTGCCGATCCCATCGACATCCCGCGGGCGCGGGCCGCGATGGAACGGGTGGGCTTCGACGTGCTGCCCGCCCCCACAGCAGCGACCGGCCCGTCGCAGCCCGAAGCGCGGCTCGGCCTCCTGCGCGACATCGTCATCGAGCTGGCCGGCTTGACCTACTACCGCCTCACGGGCACCCCCTGAAGCCAAGCCGTGCGCTCCCTCACCCTCGTCATCATCGTCTGTCTGACCTCGCTGGCGGCCTACCTCGCGGGGACGCGGTTCGCCGGCCTGCGCCGAACCCATGTGCGGGAGGCGGCCATCGAGGCCCTGGACTACCTCGGGCTCGCCGTGGCCTTCCTGCTGTGCAACCTTGCCGTGGGGATCGCGCTGATCTTGGGCCTACGCACCCTCACCGGCCGGTTCGTCTCGGTCTATCTCGTCAACGACGCCGCCCTCGCAATCCTCTCTCTTCTTCAGGCGTTCATCTTTCATCGCTGGCGAGGGCGATCGAGCTGACGCGTCTCCGCCCGGCTGCCGTCGCGGCCGGATGGCCCGGCAAGCGGGTCGCTGGCAGTACAGGGGACCGGCTGCGCCGCCACATGGGCGCGCGCGCCGGCTCAGACGATCTTCTCGTAGACTCCGGGCGGGATCAGCCGGTAGACGTGGATGGGCTCGGAGACGTTCTTGAAGCGCTTCTCGCCGAGGCTCTCGAGGACGAAGTGGGCGCGGATGCGCTCGGCGGTGGTGGGCCCCACGATGATCTCGCCGCCGGTGGCGGCACCCGCGAATCGCGCGGCCACGTTGGTGACGGGCCCGGAGGCGGTGAAGGTCCACCGCTGAGCCCCCGCGCCGCTGAGCTTCGTCGCGCCCACCAGCGCCTCGCCGGTGTTGATCCCCATGTGCAGCTCGATGGGCTGGAGCCTGCCGCGCTGCTCCTCGTTGAGCGCGCCCGTGCGCTGGCGGATGGCGAAAGCGGCGCGCGTGGCGTTGAGCGCGTGGTCCCACACCGGTCCCCCGCGCTCGCCCTGGGGCGCGCGCTGGAAGATCACCATGAGCCCGTCGCCCGCCGTCTCGTTCACGTCGCCGTGGTGGGCGCGGATGATCTCGAGGAAGGAGGAGAAGTAGGTCTGCACCAGCTGATTGAGCTGGCGGGGGTCGATCTGCTCGGAGAGCTTGGTGTACCCGGCGATGTCGAGGAAGAGCACCGAGACCTCTTCCGTCCGCTTCTCGAGCTCCGTGGCGTTGGGATCGCGCTCGAGCAGCGCCTTGACCGCGTCGGGCACGAACTTGGACAGCTCCCCCTTGAGCTGCTCCAGGAGCTCCACCTGGCGGCGGGAGGCCTGGAGGCTCTCGAGCGTCGCGGCCAGCTCCGTGTTACGCGCGGCCACCTCGTCGCGCGCCCGGGCGAGGTGCCCGGTCATCTCGTTGAGCGCGCCCCCGAGCACGCCGATCTCGTCACCTGAGCGGATCGGGACGCGCGCCTCGAAGTCGCCCGAGCCGATGCGGCGCGCGACGGCGGCGACCGCCTGGATGGGCTTGACCACCACCTGCCGCATGACCACCGCCAGCACGCCCCCGGCGACGACGATCGTCAGCAGCGCGATCAGGATCTGCCGGTTGCGCTGGGCGCGCACCGCCGCGAACACCGGCTCCATGGTGGTGACCACGCGCACCACGGCCCGCACCTTGTGGTCGCTGCCGTGGCATCCCTGGCACTTCTCCTGGTTGATCACGGGGCGGTGCAAGGTGAACAGCGGCACGCCGTCCTGGTACTCCATGCTCTCCTGGGTCTCGAGCGTCTGGAGCGCCCGCTGGAAGAACGGCCCCGTCAGGGTCTTCCCGGGCTCGCGCCGCATCCGCTTGATGTTGTCGAACACCTCCTTCGGCAGCCCCGCGTTGTGCTCGACCTCCTCGAGCGTCACGAGGTCGGTGAAGGCCTCGACGCCGTTCCGGCGGTAGATGTCGAACCCCTCCACCGGCGAGGAGCCGCGCAGCTCGGTGATCATGGCGCGGGTGACGTCGGGGCGCTCCTGGAGCATGGCGGCCTCGACGCTCGCGATGAGGGCGGAGGTCAGCCGGCGCGCGGCCGCCTTGCTCTGCTCGACGAGGAGATCGGACTCCTGCTGGATGGTGAGGACGGTGGAGGCGCCGAAGCCGATGATCAGGACGACGATGATGACGGCGGCGATCTTCGCGGTGAGCCGCAAGCGGATCATCCGCGGCTACCCGAGCACCTTCGCGTAGGTCGCCTCGTCGAAACCCACGATCAGGGTGCGCCCCGTCCGGAGCGCCGGCGCGCGGAGGTTGCCCGAGGGGCCGATGAGCAGAGCCTTGAGCGCGGCGGCGTCGGGCTTGTCACGGCGCAGATCCACGTGCACCACGTGCTTCCCCTTCGCCGCGTAGAGGTCGTCCACGTCCTTCAGGAGGGCCAGCGCCTCGGCGGGACCGAGGCGCACCTTCCGCGCGTCCACCTGGATGGCGACCGCGATCCTGCGCTTCGCAAGGACCCCTTGCGTCCGGGCGCAGGTCTGTCAGCCGGGGCGGTGGTAGCTCCAGTCGATCCGTGCCACGGCGGTCACCGCAGCAGGACCTCGAAGCGGTCGGGGCGCGTGAGCGCCTCGGCGATCCGCGAGCAGTCGCCCGACGGCACGGACGCGCCGCGGGCGATCAGCTCGAAGAGCGTGGCTGAGTCGAGCAGCGTCATCTGCCCGCCCGACGCCGACTGGACCTTCGTGATGCGCGCCAGGGTCTGGCTGCGCGAGTCCTTGTAGCACGTGGCCGTGAGCCGCGTGACGATCTGGTACACCTCGGTCTGCTGCCGGGCCTTGTCCTGGATGTCCTCGATCAGCATCTTCCCCCCCACCACGGCCACGAGGAACGTCACCCCGATCCACACGTAGGGCTTCCGCCAGATCCGGGCGCGGGCGACCCGCTGCCAGACCGGCGGCTCGAGCGGCACCTTCCGCGCGGGAGTCCGCACCGCCACCGTCTGCATCATGCGCGTGGAGTGCGGGACGCGCACCGCCTCCTTCACGTCCTTCTTGATGCGAACGCGCTCCTGCTCCCCGACGGTGGCCTCCCCGGGCGTGCGGGGAGTGCCCCCCGCGAAGGTCGGCGCCCCGCACGAATGGCAGAACTTCGCCCCGGGGACCAGCTCCACATCGCAGTGAAAGCACGGGTACGGCATCGAGGCGAGCCTATCGGTAGGCTCGGGGAGTGTCAAGGCACCGTTCGGCCCCTCAGCGAGCCAGATACGCCTTCGAGTCCACGTAGACCTCGAACAGCCGCTCCGGGGAAGCCCGGAACGTGGCCGAATGCTGGACCGTCTTGCCCATGGACTCTCCTTCTCTATTTCACGAGGCGAGGCCAGACTTCCCCCGAGAGCCGCTCCATGGTCTCCATCACCTCGGCGGCGGAGCCGGTGCGGCAGTCGAAGATCGCGTCTGTCGGACCGAGGTCCAGCACCGGCTTGAGCTGCTCCGCCACCCGGGCGGCTGTGCCCACGAGATAGCCGCCGGGCACCTCGGGCGGGCGCCGCGCCGTGTCACCGCCGGGCCCGACGATCCGGATGCCGTAGCGCACGAGGAGCCCGCAGGCGTCGGGTGGGCGCCCCGCGGCCGCGACCTGCTCCCGCAGATAGGCGCAGGAGGCGCGCAGCTCGTCGGCCGTCAGGCGCACGGCGTGCCAGGCCTGGCCGTAGCGGGCGGCGCGGCGGAGCGCCGGCCGGCTGTTGCCGCCGACGGAGATGGGCGGGTGCGGCTTCTGCACGGGCTTGGGAAAGCAGCCCACGTCGGGAAACCGGTAGAAGCGTCCCTCGAAAGCAGCGTGATCCTCGGTCCAGAGCGTCTTGAGGATCTGGATCCACTCGTCGGTCACGGCGCCGCGATGCTCGAAGGGAGGCGAGCCCAGCACCGCGAACTCCTCGGCCATCCAGCCCACGCCGACGCCCACGAAGAGCCGGCCGCCGGAGAGCACGTCGATGGTGGCGAGCATCTTGGCCGTGAGCACGGGGTTGCGGTACGGCAGCACGAGCACGCTCGGGCCGAGGCGGATGGTCTTCGTGGCCCCGGCCAGAAAGCCCAGGAGCGCGAGCGGCTCGAGGTAGTCCCATTCGGGCGGCACCCCGAGCTGGCCGCTCTCGGTGTACGGGTAGCGGGACTCGACGTGGCGGGGCATCACCACGTGATCCGTCACGACGAGGGAGTCGTAGCCGAGCGCCTCCGCGCGCTGCGCCGTCTGGAGCGCGAACGCCGTGTTGGCCAGCGGACCCCAGTTGAGCACCTGGTAGCCGAGCTTGACCATGACCGCTCCTTCAGTGTCCTGCCGTGATCAGGTCTTGACCCGGCGCCGCAAGTCTTCCAGCACGTCCTCGATCTGCTCGAGGGCGGCGCGCAGGTCATCGGCGATCTCGGCGGCGATGATGTGGGGGTCGGGGAGGCTCGCCGAGTCCTCGAGGCTCTCATCGCGGAGCCAGAAGAGGTCGAGGCTCACCTTGTCCCGGGCCAGGATCTCCTCGCAGGCGTAAGGGCGCCACCGGCCGTCGGGCGTCCGCTCGGACCAGGTGGCCGCGCGATTGTGCCGGTCGCCGGGCCGGTAGCACGCCACGAAGTCATCGAGGTCCCGCCGCGTCATCGGGCGTTCCTTCAGCGTGAAGTACTGGTTCGTTCGAAGGTCGTAGACCCAGACCGTCTTCGTCCACGCGGTCTCGCTTCCAAGCCTCCGGTCGAAGAAGATCACGTTCGCCTTCACGCCCTGGGCGTAGAAGATCCTGGTTGGCAGGCGCAGGAGGATATGCACCTCGCACTCGTGGAGCAGCCTGCGCCGCACCGTCTCGCCGGCCCCGCCCTCGAAGAGCACGTTGTCGGGCGCCACGATGGCCACACGCCCGTGCACCTTCACCAGGCTCTTGACGTGCTGGACGAAGTTGAGCTGCTTGTTCGAGGTGGTGGTCCAGAAGTCCGGGCGGTTGTAGGTCACGGCCTGGCGGTCGGCCTGGCCTTCCTCGTTCACGATGGTGATGCTCGACTTCTTCCCGAACGGAGGATTGGTCATCACCACGTCGGCGTGAGCGTGGGGCTCGGCGCGGAGCGCGTCGTCGGTCCGGATCGGCGGCTCGTGGGCGTCATCGTCCGGACCGATGCCGTGGAGGTACAGGTTCATGGCGCAGAGGCGGCTCACGCCGTCTACCAGCTCCACGCCCCGGAGGGCATCGTAGCGCAGGTGGCGCTTCTGGTCCCGGTCCAGCTCGTAGTGGTGGGCGACGTAATCGTGGGCGGCCAGGAGGAAGCCGCCGGTCCCGCATGCCGGGTCCACGATAACCTCGCCCGGCCTGGGCTGGAGACAGTCCACGATGGCCGCGATGAGCGCGCGCGGCGTGAAGTACTGGCCGGCCCCGCTCTTGGTGTCCTGGGCGTTCTTCTCGAGGAGCCCCTCGTATGCGTCGCCCTTGACGTCGGCCGACATCGTGGACCAGGTCTCCTTGCCGATCAGCTCCACGACGAGCTGGCGCAGCTTGGCCGGGTCCTGGATTTTGTTCTGTGCCTTGCGGAAGACGAGGCCGAGCATGCCGCCCTGCTTGCCCAGCACCTCCAGTGTTTCCCGGTAGTGCGCCTCGAGCTTGACGCCCTCCATCTGGGGCGCCGCCAGGTCCGCCCAGCGGTAGCCCTCGGGAATCGGGTTCTCCCGGCCTTCCAGAGAAGCCCGTTCGTCCGCCATCTTGAGGAAGAGCAGCGTGGTGAGCTGCTCCAGGTAGTCCTGGTACGACAGCCCATCGTCCCGCAGGACATTGCAGTACGACCACAGCTTCTGGACGATCTGGGCAGACCCGTTGGCCATGCCTAGACGCCCGGATTCCTCGGGTCGACCCAGATACGCTCGAGGTATCGGCCGACAAGCGCGTCGAAGTCGCGATCGGTCGTCAGAAGCGTCGCGCCGACGGCAGAGGCACAGGCGGCGATCCAGACGTCGTTGTCCGATACGGACTTCCCGTTGGTCTTCAGAAACGTAGCGATCTCCGCGTAACGATCAAGGACAGGCTGCGCGTCGATGTTCACAGCCACCAGTTCCCGGATGAGGTCTTTGAGCCGCCCGATCCTCGGATCCCCCCAGTTGTACCCCTGCGCGAAAGCCAGTGCCTCCCCCAGCGTCACGACGCTGACCAGGGGACGATCCGTGCGCGCTCGGAGCTGGAAACGCGAATCCAGCGCTTCCCCGACGGCGCTACCCCGGACGAGATGGATGACGATGTTCGTGTCGAGGAGCAGGAGCCTCGACGGCATGCTCATGAGAGGCGCTCGAGCGCCTCGATGATCTCCTCGTCACTCTCCTCGCCTGGAAGCTGGCCGAGAATCGCACCCACCCCCGTTCTCGGCCCCTGGGGTTGACGGAGCGACCTCTCGTCCAGAGGGCCGAAGATCGGCCGCGGCAGGGTGCCCCACAGGGCAACATCATGCTCGCCGGCGGGCTCGATCCGCTCAGCCTCGACACGCAGCAGCGACCCAGATGGGCGGAACTTTGCCAGACCCGACACGACAGCTGTCCTTCCCCACAGGCCAGCCAAGGCCCTCAGTTCGATCGCGTCACTAGCCACGACCCCTCGCGCCTGTACGCCGGACTCCAGGACCAGCATGAACATGCGGTCGCTGTGCCGGAGGACGTCGAGCTTTCCAGCTACCCTCACGCGTTGATCCGGGGGGATTGCGCTGCGGAGCCGCCGGCAGGTCTCGATCCCGGGGAGATCCACCCGGAGGAGGCGGCCGTCCATGAACTCGAGGGCCTCGACGTCCTGGCGCAGGACCCTGGAGAACCCCTCGAACGTCTTGATGAGCCCGTCGTCGTACACGTCGCTGTCGGGCTTGCCTTCGAGTGCGTCGCGCAAGCTCTCCTCGAGCAAGTCGAGGCACGAGCGCGCCGGCTCCACGAACTCGAACAGGTCGGCCTGGCTGAACCTCTCGGGGGCCGCGTCCGCGAGGGACGGCGCCTCGATTAGCAGCACAGTTGACCCCTCCCTGAGGCCGCCCACGACATCGAAGGTCGCCGCCCGCGTCAGCCAGACCGGAGGCTTCCCGTGGGCCGAACTGCGCCCCTCGACCCGTAGGCGCACGGCTTGCTGGCATCCGTCCACCAGGACGTCCAGCAAGTCCCGCAGCAGGCCGCCGTCGATCCGGATGCCGCGCGCTCCGCCGCCTGAGAGTCGAATCCTTTGAGTGGTCACCGCCCCGCCTCCTTGCCCCCCATTCTACCCCGCCGCCTCTGCAGTTTCGCTCGCTTCTGACCATCCGGCGCGCGGGTCGCCGCTGTCTCCTGCCGGATACGCTCCAGGAGCACGGAGGCCGGCTCATCCGTCGGGTCCTGGTCGACCAGCTTTCCCCCAAACGCCCACGTGAGGATGGCTTCTCGGAGGGCGCGACAGCGGCGGAGAGCCCTCAAGGAAGTGTCGACGAGATCGTCCGTGAGCGAAAGGAGCCGTCCCACTTCTTCCCTTATCCGACGTTGCTCTGCCAGTGGAGGCAGGCCGAAGGCGATTTCGTCGATGGTGGGCGCGTTGAGATTCGGCCTACCAACACCGGCGCTGCCCCCTTTGAGTTGCCGTTGGCCTTCGCGGGATTTCAAGAAATAGAAGCAGAACCAGGAGGTCTCTACCGGAGCAGCGAGGCGGTACTGAATGAGATAAGCCCCCGGGATGGCATCCACGGAGTCGCTGAAGACGGCCAGGGTGCCGATACTTCCGGTCCGAGTGATGAGGAGGTCGCCGACCTGCACCCTGTATCGCTCGAAGTCCCCCTTGGCGACGTCGACTCGTGGGGCTGATTCGACGTCCACCTTGCCCGATTCGGAGATGTCAGACGTTCGGAGCACCAGCGGGCCCGTGTCGGAGTACGCCTCGCTTGGGTATCTTGGGCCGTAAAGCGAGAAGTCCTTCAGCAGATCAAGGGTGACCCAGCACCAGCCTTCCGGGAGTCTCGGAAGTCCTCCCCCGTCGAGCGACGGTGGCCCCTGGTACCGCGCCTTCCAGTGCTCATCCTTAGGAGGTTTCCCGCGCGTTCGCATCCGAGCGACTTGGGATTCTTCCCAGCGGGAGCGGCGCTCGGCAAGGACGCGCTTGAGCAGGACATCGGCGGGCTCGTAGTCGCGGCCCTCCGCACGGGCCAGCTCAGCCTCGGTCGGCACCAGGCGCCCCTCCACCGCCGCCTTGAGCACGGCCGCCCGGTAGCGCTTGAGGTTGCGCCGCACCCGCTCGAGCAACGCCGCGGCCTCATCGAGTCGGCTCAAGTACGATTCGATCGCCTCAACGATGCGGCGCTGTTCGCCGAGCGGAGGTAGGAGGACCGGATGCTCGCGCAGTTGGTCGCCTCCGATCGCATCAAAGGTCGTCCCCTTGGCCCGCTCGACGAGCAAGCCGACGGTATGGCGGAGATAGTGGAGAAGGTACTCAGCTTGGATGCTGGCGAGGGGGCGCACGGCGGCAAGGCCACGACCGATGCAGTAGTGCTGATCGGCCAGGTTCGTGGGCCCAACAGGAGCCCGAATCGAGATCAGAACGTCACCAGGCGCCGCCGTCTTCTGAGGACGGGAACACCACTTCACAGGCACCGGGTGGGCGGCCCCAAACTCGGCCTTGCCCTGAAGGAATGGGAGCCCGACTCGACTGGTGTTGTAGGTGTGCCCCGGGGGTGACTGCCCCTGCACAACCACAGCTATGTCCGCCAGGGCTAACTGCTCCCATCGGCCGGACAAACGGCTCTCGTCACTCACGCCGCGAGCACCTCATTGAGTTCGTTCAGCAGAGGCCTCAGCGTGTCTCCGAACACGTCGCGCGCCCTGCCCAGGCCGCCCGCCTCAGCGAACGGCGTGTAGCTGAAGTCGTCGGTGTCGATCTCGACGCTCGTGGCGAGGTGGTCCCGGATCATATCGAGCCAGCGCGCCTGTTCGGCGGTGAAGTGGCGGCCCTGGCCGGCCTGCTGCCCGAGCCACTGGCCGAAGCGCTCCCTGACCCGGTCCGCGTAGGGCACCAGCTCGTCCTGCCGGTGGATGGCGAAGCGCACCAGGGAGACGATATCCGTCAGGAGGCGCTTGCCGGAGGCGCCGCGGACCTTGTCGCGCTCCAGGATCTCGTAGGCGCGCCAGAGGAGGTCCGGCGTCCAGGAGCGGGGCGGGGCCTTGATGGCCTCGGCGAGGGCCTTGATGTCCGTGAAGCGGAGCCGGCGGCCATAGGGCTGCGAGTAGAAGACCTGGAGGGCGTCGATCTCGTCGCGGTGGCCGGCGATCCACTGCTCGAAGGAGGTCACCAGGGTGCGGGCCTTCTGCCGGGCTTCCTCGGAGTGCCCGGCTTCGAGGAGGCTGTCCTTGCTCACCTCGTCGATGATCTGCTCGAACTTGCGCTTGAGGTCCTCGAGGAGGGTGCGGAGGGTGGGCCGCGTGGCCAGCGGGGCGACGGCCTGCTTCAGGAGCGCGTCAGCCGCCGCCTTCATCTGGGCCGCAGTGGGCTCCGCGTCATCGGCCAGGTCGAAGGCCTTCCGGGCCGCGTCGGCCTGGCTGTCGGGGTCGAGGGCGTCCACGATGGCGTGGTTGATGGCGGCGAGGCTGATGCCCCCCGACTTCTCCCTGATGAGGTGCTCGTCGTCCGGGCTGCATTGCCGGCCGAGCCGGGCGAGCCGGCTGGCCAGCGAGGACAGCATGTCGGGGTCCGTGCCGCCGGCGGCCACGTGCTCCAGGAGCGCCTTGAACGAGACATGGCGCTTGCGCTCGAGGGGCTGGGTGTCGGAGAGGCCTGTCTCGGTGAGGCCCACGCAGTCCACGATGACGAAGTGGGTCTTGGCCTGGGCGTCGGGGGTGACCCCCTTGAGCTCGTCCGCGTCGATCACGCGGACGCCGCGGCCCTTCATCTGCTCGAACAGCACGCGGCTCTGCACCGCGCGCATGAAGGCGACGATCTCGACGGGCCGGATGTCCGTGCCGGTGGCGACCATGTCCACGGTGACGGCGATGCGCGGATGGTAGCTGATGCGGAACTCCTGGATCAGGTCGGCCGGCTTCTTGCCCGTGGTGCGGTAGGTGATCTTCTGGCAGAAGTCGTTGCCCCTCCCGAACTCCTCGCGGATGATCTCGACGATGTCCTCGGCGTGGCTGTCGTCCTTGGCGAAGATGAGGGTCTTCGGCACCTCGGTGCGGCCAGGGAAGATCTCGGTGAAGAGCTTCTCCTTGAACGTCCGCACGATGAGCCGGATCTGGTCCCGAGCGACCACGTTCCTGTCGAGGTCGTCCGGGGCATAGGTCACGTCCTCGTCTGGCGCTTCCCAGCGCAGCTTCCGCGTGCGGCGGTCGCGGATCCCCAGCACCGGCTGCTCGCTGGCCTCGATGGTCGACCCCTGCTCCGTGATCCTGGTGCGGATCCGGTAGACCTGGAAGTCCACGTTCACGCCGTCGGCCACGGCCTGCTCGTGCGTGTACTCCATGACGAGGTTCTGGTGGAAGAAGCCAAAGGTATGCGCGGCAGGCGTCGCGGTGAGGCCGACCAGGTAGGCGTCGAAGTACTCGAGCACCTGGCGCCAGAGGGAGTAGATCGACCGGTGGCACTCGTCGATGAAGATGACGTCGAAGTACTCGGGCGAGATGGCCGCATTGTAGACGACGGGCACCGGCTCCTTCGGGAGCTGGCCGGCGGGCCCGAACTGGGAGCCCTCCTCCGCGTCGGGAGGCAGGTCGGGCTCTCCCTTGAGGATCGAGTACATGCGCTGGATGGTGCAGATCACCACCTTGGCGGAGGCCGCGATCGTGTTCGAGGCGAGCCGCTGGACGGTGTAGAGCTCGGTGAACTTGCGCGCATCGTCGGGCGCCCGGTAGGCCGCGAACTCGTCCTCGGCCTGCTCGCCCAGATTGCCCCGGTCCACGAGGAAGAGGACGCGCCGGGCGCCGCCGAGCTTGATCAGCCGGTAGATGGAGGCAACCGCGAGGAGCGTCTTGCCCGAGCCCGTGGCCATCTGGATGAGCGCGCGGGGCCGGTCATCCCGCAGCGACTGCTCCAGGTTGGCCAGCGCCCTGCTCTGGTTCGGCCAGAGCCCCGGGCTCTCGGCTGGCGGCATGTGGCGGAGCCGCGCCCTCAGGGAGGACGGCTTGTCGGTATAGGGCATGCCCACGACAGCCGGTTCAGCCGCTGTCCGATGCTGCGCCCCGCCGCGCACCCAGTCCGCCAGCGTCTCGGCCAGCAGCCACTCGGCGATGGTCTCCGGCCGGTGAACCTGGAAGACGTGCCGGCTGCGCGGGTCGGGGTCGAGGAGGTTGGTGAAACGCGTGATCTCGCCGGTGCTCAGGTAGAGGAAGGGAAGCGGCCGGACTGGCGGGCTCAGCTCCCGCGGAAGACCCTGAGCGTACCGCTCGGCCTGGGGCTCGACGCCGATCAGCGTGTGGCCGGCCGGCTTGGCCTCGAGCACACCCACCGCCTTGCCGTCCACGAAGAGCATGTAATCGGCATAGCCATGGCCCGGAGCCAGCCTGAACTCACGGACGGCGACGCCGCGGGCGGCCTGGACGTCCATCTGGTCGCGGTCCTGGAGGATCCAGCCCGCTGCGGACAGGGCTTCGTCGATGCGCTTCCGGGCGATCTGCTCGGGGCCGCCGGAACCGGCCGGAGTCATGGCCTATAGGTAGGCGCGCTGCGGCGCATGACGGGATTGTCACGGGCCCGCCCCCCGAAGGTCAAGTTATCCCTTGCTGCCTCTGGCGGGGGGCTCCACCGCCTCGGCGATGGCCTGGCCGCCGCCCGGTTGTCGACTCGGGCACGGGAGCGTCGCGGACCGCAGCACTACCGGACCGGCGGGCGACGGACCCGGATTCGGGTGTCCTCGACGGTGACGATCGCCCCGGCCATGACGTCCTGCTCGATGCTCGACAGGACGCGCTCGAGGATGGCGTCAACGAACTCGATACGCGAAGAGGAGAGGCGCAATGAGATGAGCGACGGCGATCGTCCGCCTGCCAGGGCCAGGATGGCGGAGAAGCGGAGATCCTGGGGGAGGATGACACGGTCATCCTGGATGGCGCGGGTGACGATGGCCTCGTCCGCGGAGGTCACCGGCATGATCTCATTGATGCGCACCACGTCATGGCCCCGAGCCTGCAGGGATCGCACGGTGCGCGGCGAGATGTGCATGTCGGCGAGGAGCCTCATGCAATCGCCGAGGTCGTCTCACTCGCCAGCCAGGCGCCGTACTTGGCGGCCTGGTAAACGTCCTCCTTCTCCAGCTCGGGATACTCCTTGACGATCTCGTCGGCCGTGTAGCCGTCACCGAGCAGCTTCAGCACGAAGTCCACGGTGATGCGCATCCCACGGATGGTGGGCTTGCCGTCGCAGACCCGAGGGTCAACCGCGATTCGGTCCAACATGCCCCCAGGTTACT
>MGBT01000233.1:1198-1962 GCA_001788395.1 Candidatus Rokubacteria bacterium GWA2_70_23 | reverse complement strand
CCCGCCTGCCTGTCCGAGCGGATAACCCTGAGCGCGCGGGTCCACCGGGCACGGCCAGCGTGTGCCGTGCGGTCGGGAGAGGGCTGCGCCGCCGCGGGCCTTGGCGGCGGCGGCTACACGGCCTCGGCGATGGCCTTGACGCCGCCCGGGTTGTCGAGGGAGGAGAGGTCGCCGGGCTCCTGGCCGAGGTGGGTGGCGCGGATCACCCGACGCATGATCTTGGCGCTGCGGGTCTTGGGCAGCTCGCGGACGAAGAGCAACCGCTCGGGCTTGAGGGCCTTGCCCATGGCGCCGACGACGCGCTCGGTGAGCTCGCCGCGGAGAGCCTCCGAGGGCTCGAAGCCCGGCCGCAGCACGCAGAAGCACACCACCGTCTCACCCTTGACCTCGTGGGGCACGCCGACGGCGGCGGCCTCGTTCACGGCGGGGTGACCGACCAGCACCGATTCCACCTCGGCCGGGCCCACGCGCTTGCCGGCGATCTTGAGCGTGTCGTCGGAGCGGCCGTGGATGAACCAGGTGCCGTCCTTGTCCACGTAGGCCCAGTCCCCGTGCACCCAGACGTCCTTCCAGCGTGACCAGTACGTCTCGAGGTAGCGGTCGGGATCCTTCCAGAAGCCCTGGGTCATGCCCGGCCAGGGCCGCGTGATCACCAGCTCGCCCACCTCCTCGCGCACGGGCTTGCCGTCGTCCCCGAAGACCTCGGCCGCGATGCCCGGGATGGGGCCCGTGAAACCGCAGGGCTTGATGGGCGCGATGGGGAA
>MGBT01000233.1:0-1116 GCA_001788395.1 Candidatus Rokubacteria bacterium GWA2_70_23 | reverse complement strand
GCGAGATGCCGAGATGGGTCACGCGGTGGCGCTCGCAGAGCGCCCAGAGGCGATCGGGCTTCGGGTAATCCGGCGTGCCCTCGAAGAGCACCACCGTGGCCCCCATGAGGAGCGTGCCCGTGATGAGCATGGGCCCCATGAGCCAGCCGAGGTCGGTGACCCAGAACATGCGGGCCTCTGCGTCCATGTCGAAGCAGTAGGCCCAGTCATGCGCGTTCTTCATCCCGAAGCCGCCCTGGGTGAGGACGGTGCCCTTGGGCCGGCCCGTCGTGCCCGAGGTGTAGATGATGAGGGCCGGGTGGTCGTGCTCGACGGGCTCGGCGGGGCAGTCGGGGGGCTCGCGGGCGATGACGTCGTGCCACCAGAGGTCCCGGCCGGCCTTCCACGGGATGCCGGCGCCGGTGCGGCGGTGGACGATCACGTGCTCGACGCTCGGCGACTGGGCCACGGCCTCGTCGGCCGTCTGCTTCATGGCCACGACATGGCCCCGGCGCATGAAGGCATCCGCGGTGATCAGCACCCTGGCCTCGCATCCCTCGAGGCGCGCGGCCACTGCGCCGGCGCCGTAGCCCGAGAAGCAGGGCACGTAGACGGCGCCGATGCGCGAGACGGCCACCACGGCGATGGCGGCCTCCTGGCTCATGGGCAGGAAGATGCCGACCCGATCGCCCCGACCCACCCCCAGCCGCTTGAGGCCGTTGGCCAGCCGCGCCACCTCCCGGCCGAGCTGGGCATAGGTCAGCGTGCGCACATCGCCGTCCTCGGCCTCGGAGATGACGGCAAGCTCGTCGCCGCGGGCGGCGAGATGCCGGTCCACGCAGTTGGCGGCCAGATTCATCCGACCGCCGGCGAACCAGCGCGGCCACTGGATGCCCCGCTGGGTGTCCAGCACCTTGGCGTAGGGCGCCGACCACGCCCAGCCGAGGTCGCGCGCGACGGCATCCCAGTACCACTCGGGCTCCGCGATGGATCTCCGCTGGAGCGCCTCGAGCGACGCGAGGCCGTGCTGCTTCATGAAGCGGGCGATGCGGGTGCGCGCGGCCGCCTCGGGATCAGGGCGCCAGATGATCTCGCTCTCGTCCATGCGGGTCAGGTCCTCTCGCTCACGTGCGGGTT
>MGBT01000232.1 GCA_001788395.1 Candidatus Rokubacteria bacterium GWA2_70_23 | reverse complement strand
CAGGCGGGTATGCTACCGGCGCAGCAGAGACCGGTCAAACGGAAAGGAGCCCGATGGAGCTCGAGCGCCCGCTGCCTCATCCGATCACCCCCGAGGCCCGCCCGTACTGGGAGGGCTTGCGGGAGCACAGGCTCATGCTGCCGGGTTGCCTCGACTGCGGCCGCTCCTTCTTCTACCCGCGCATCGTCTGCCCCTACTGCCACTCGCGACAGATCGTCTGGACGCAGGCCAGCGGCCGGGGGCGGCTGCACGCCTTCGAGATCGCCTACCAGCCCATGGGCCGCGCCTTCACGGTGAAGCCGCCCTACGTGCTGGCGATGATCGAGCTCGAGGAGGGGCCGCGGATGATGTCCAACCTGATCAACGTGGAGCCCGACCCGCGCGCGATCCGGTGCGACATGCCGGTGGAGGTGGTCTTCGAGCGCCTCACCGACGAGATCACGCTGCCCTTGTTCCAGCCCGCGCGGGCGGCGGGAGGCGGGCGATGAGAGCGCTCTCCAATGCGGCCTGCATCGTCGGCGTGGACGAGAGCGACGAGATCGGCACGCTCCCGCACAAGAGCCAGCTCTCGCTGCACCTCGAGGCCGTCACCAACGCCGTCCGCGACGCGGGGCTTCGCATGGCGGACGTGGACGGGATCTTCACCGCCGGCCAGCACTCCCCCGCCCTCCTCGGCGAGGCGCTGGGGATCACCCCCCGCTACGTGGACGGCACCTCCGTGGGCGGCTGCTCCTTCATCATCACGGCATCTTCCCGATCATCGAGGCCACGCGCCAGCTCCGCGGCGAGTGCGGGGCCCGCCAGGTCCCGGCCGTGAGGCGCTCGCTCGTCAACGGCATGGGTGGGATGCTGTCGGCCGCCGGCACCCTGGTCCTGTCCGACGAACGCTAGAAAGGACGTCCATGGAAACCCTGCTGCTCGACCGAACGCCCAACGGAGTCGTCACGCTCACGCTCAACCGTCCCGAGAAGAAGAACGCCATCAACGGCCCCATGTGGAACGAGCTGCTCGCCGTCTTCCGGGAGGTGGCGGCCAGCCCCACCGACCGCGTGCTCGTCATCGGAGGCGCCGGTGATGCCTTCTGCTCGGGCGCCGATCTGTCCGCGGGCCCGGCCGTCCAGGGCGACCTGCTGACGTTCATGCGGCACGTGGCGGAGGTCGCGCTGGCGCTGCACCACATCCCGAAGCCCGTCATCGCCAAGGTCAACGGCGTGGCGGCGGGCGGCGGCTGCAACCTGGCGCTGGGCTGCGACCTCATCCTCGCCTCCGAGACCGCTCGCTTCTCGGAGATCTTCAGCCGCCGCGGGCTCAGCGTGGATGTCGGCGGCACGTGGCTGCTCCCGCGGCTCATCGGCATGCACCGGGCGAAGGAGCTGGCCTTCTTCGCCGACGTCATCTCGGCCCAGGAGGCGGCGCGGATGGGGCTGGTCAACCGCGTGGTGCCCGCGGCCGAGCTGGACGCCTTCGTCCGCGGCTGGGCCGACCGCCTGGCCGCAGGCCCGCCCATCGCGCTGAGCATGACCAAGCGCCTGCTCACCAACGCCTTCTCCGTGACGCTCGACGAGGCGCTCGAGCACGAGGCCATGGCCCAGAGCGTGAACCTCGCCACCGAGGACACGGGCGAGGCCATCAAGGCCTTCCTGGAGAAGCGCGAGCCCCGCTTCAAGGGCCGGTGACGAAGACGCCCTTGCCCGTGGTCTGCGTGTCGAAGAGGCGGTAGGCCTCGGCGGCCTGCTCGAGGGCGAAGCGGTGCGTGAGCAGGCGGTGCAGCGGGAGCCGCCGCCGGGCGACGAAGCGCGCGCACTCCTCCTGGCCCACCGTGGAGAAGGTCCACGAGGCGTGTAGCGTGACCTGGCGCCGCAGCAGGTGCTGGCTCACGTCCAGCGTGACCGTGCCGCCCTCGCCGACGAAGCAGGCCTGTCCCCATGTCCGCACGCAGCGTACCGTCGCGATGCGCGCCTCGGGGCTCCCCGCGCACTCGATGGCGCAGTCCACGCCCTCGCCGTCGGTGAGATCGCGCAGCGCCACCACGGGATCCACGGCGCGGGGGTCGAGAGCAACCGCGGCGCCGAAGTCCTCGGCGAGCCGCCGGCGCTCGGGCACGGGATCCACCGCGATCACCCGCGCGCCCATGGCCGTGCCGAGAAGCGTGGCGCTCAACCCCACCGGCCCCTGGCCGAACACCGCCAGCGTGTCGCGCCCCGAGACACCGAGCCGCCTGAGCGCGCCGTAGGCGGTGCCCGTGCCGCAGGAGATCGCCGCGCCCTCCTCGAAGGTGAGCTCGTCGGGCAGCGGCACCAGCGTGCCGGCCGGCACCTTCATGAAGGGCGCATGCCCGCCATGCCCCGTCACCCCGTAGACGACGATGCCGTGGGGGCAGAGCTGGGACCAGCCCGTGCGGCAGTGCCGGCAGCGCCCGCAGCCGCAGTAGTGGTGGATCATCGCCCGCATCCCCGCGGGCGCCTCGCTGTCGCTCACGCCAGCCCCGCGCGCGGCCACCACGCCGCAAGGCTCGTGGCCCCCGATCACCGGCTCGCCGCTGCCTCCCAGCCCCAGGGAGGCCGCGGTGCCCCCTTCCCGCGCCGCCCGGTACAGGTGCAGGTCGCTGCCGCACATGCCGGAGGCCTTCATGGCGATGACCACCTCCCCCGGCCCCGGGTTGGGATCGGGGAAGTCCCGTAGCGTGATCTCCCGCTCGCCGAGGAACACGACGCCCCGCATGGCTTCTCCTTGTGTCCCGCTCAGACCGGGAGCCGCTCGTCCGCGGGCCCCGGCATCACGTCGAAGGCGTTGAGGGTGCAGGCGATCATCCCGTAATAGCCCGCCGTGGCGGTCAGCTCCACCAGGGCGCGCAACCCGAGGCGCGCCTCGAGCGCGCGGTACGTCTCCTCGTCCACGCGGTGGGAGGCCAGGAGCTGGCTCACGTACCCCACGATCTGCGCCTCGTCGTCCGTGAGGCCGGCGGGCGCGCGGTGGGCACGGATGGCGATGATGGCCTCTTCCCTCACCCCGGCCTTCCGCGCCAGCGGCACGTGCATGGCCCACTCGTAGCGACAGTCCATCTGCCGGGCCACGGTGAGGATGGCGAGCTCGCGAATCTCGCCGGAGAGCCCCGACTCGAACCGGATATAGGCGCCGAGGTGGGCCGTGCGGCCCGCCAACTCGGGGCTGTGCAGGAGGGCGGCGAAGGGCCCCAACACCTTGCCCCGGCTCTCGGCGATGAGATCGAACGCGGCCTCGCCGCCCGGCTCGACCTGGTTGCGCTGCTCGATCAAGGGGATGCGCGCCATGGTGTCCTCCCGGTGGTTGATTGGCGCCGGCGGCCCCAGCGGCGGCGCGCGGCAGCACCGGGACAGAGTACACCAAGGCGGGCGGTCGCCCCCGGCCGAGGTGCGAGCGGGCGGGTCCGGCTGACGCTTACCCCGTCGGCCCGTCGGAGGCTATGCCGTACCCCGGGCAGGCTCGGTGGTCCGGGGTGGTGCAGGTGGAGGCGAGCGTCGCCGGCGCCGGGACGCGCACCCGGAGCCCCGGCCGGCGGCAGAACGCCCCGACCGGGTAGATCCAGAGGCGATCTGCCGTGACGGGCACAAGGAAGGGGCAACCGTCCAGCGGCGTCGGCCTGGCGCTCCGCTCCATGGTCAACCCCGGTAGGCCACGCCGCCGGAGACCAGCGAGAAGCGTGGCACGATGGGCGTCCCCACGGCGGCGGTGTGCGCCAGCGCAAGGCAACCCTTCTTGCAGCGGATGCGCTCCGGATCCGAGAAGGCCGAGCACGAGACGACATCGCCCGGGTGATCGACGCCCGGCCAGGAGAGGAATGCCGCCGTCACGTGCCGGCGGGAGAACGGGCACGCGAACGACGCCTGCGTCAGCGACGGACTCGCCGGGAGAAACTGGGCGAAGAGCGTCAGCACCAGCGCCCCGGCGACCATCACGAACAGCGGACCCAGCAGGAGCAGGACCACGAGGCTTGCCATCAATGCGCCACCCCATTCCATGATCGTCACCTCCCTGAACGGTGTTCCACGCAGCCCTCCCGCACCGTCCCCGAGCGCGGCATCCCGCCCTACCCGCGGCCCGTGGCACCCAGGGGCGCCGAGCTCTCCCAGCGGCGCCGGTAGCTCGAGTCCAGGCAGAGCCGTCGGCACCGCACGGCCGTCGGAGGATCGAACACGCTGCGGTGCCTCACCGCGGCCGGCCGCCTGAACCCCGGAATACCCCCCAGCTCGAGCTCCACCTCCACGTCCCGCCGGCTCTGGGCGCACCAGAATCGCCGACGACGCGTCGTGGCAGAGAAGAAGAGGACAGCAAGGGGACGCAGGATCAGGAAGGCGACCAGCACGGCCCAGCCGAGGGCGTTCGTGACGCGCCGGATCACGGCGTCAGAGACACCCGGGGTCGACCACTCGATGGGCCATTCCATGACACCACCTCCTGCGGCCGGGCCTACCCGCAGCGGACTTTGCCGGGTACATGTGCAAGCCGGGTGCCGGAGGGCACAAGGGCAGAACGATTCAATCTCGGCCGCTTGGCGATGGGGCCTGGGGGCCAGCCGCACGGGAGGTGACCCGGGAGCGCCTCAGATGTGGCCGCTGCGCCCCAGCCGCCCCTCGGGCGATGCGCTCGTGCCGCGTTGCGGCGACGAAGTTGCGCCGAAAAACATGCGCTAGTGCATTGCGCGTATTGACACCCGAGACCTCGAGGGATTGAATGAGTGTGACGGGGGAGGCGATCGATCTCCTGTCGTGGCGACAACCGTCAAGGAGGGTGAATGGAAGACACACCACCCGGCTACGAGAAGCGTCGCCAGGGCTTGGTCGTCTGACGGCGCCGCGCAGCAGCAGCACCGCAGGACCTAGATCCCGGCGCACGCCGGGACGCGCGCAGGCAGAGTCCTGCCGCACATGTCACCGCCCGGTGGACGGAGTACCGGTCCCGTCCGCCGGGCAACTGTTTTTGATCAGCCCTCGCGCAATGACGAGCCTCAGCACTTCCGTCGTGCCCTCGGCAATCCGCCAGGCGCGGATCAGGCGGTAGAGCCGCGCCAGCGGGTGGCCCTCGACCACGGAGGCGCCCCCCGTGAGCTGCATCGCGCGGTCCACGATGCGCGCCACGGCCTCGGTGGCGAGCGTCTTGGCCATCGCCACCTCGATCTCCACATCCCCGCCTGACTCGGCCATCCGGGCGCAGGCGTAGAGCGCCGAGCGCGCGGCGAAGAGGTCCGTCGCGCTATCGGCGATCATGGCCTGCACCTGCTCGCGCTCGCCGAGCGGCGTGCCGCTCCGGTGGGGGCGCGCCGTCTGGCGGAGCGTGTAGTCGAGCGCCCAGCGCCCCGTCCCGCAGGCGTGAGCGGCCGCCCGCAGCCGGAGCGCCGTGATGCTCTCCAGGGCCCGCGGAAGGCCCTGACCGATCTCCCCCAGCACGTCCGCCTGGGGCACGGGCGCCTCCTCGAGCGCGAACTCGCCGTGCAGCCCGCCGTCCAGCGTGCGCAGCTCGCGGGAGAGTCGCACTCCCGGCGCCTCGCGTCGCAGGACGAAAAGCCCCGTCCCGGTGAGGCCGCCCGTGTTCTCGGTGACGCGCGCCACGGTGAGGAGGAGGTCGGCGCGGGGCCCGTCGGTGACGAAGGCCTTCACGCCCGTCAGCACGAAGACGTCTCCCCGGCGCACGGCCGTCGTGCGCGGCCCCTCGGGTGGGTCGGTGAAGGCGAAGGCGGCCGCCAGCTCGCCCGACAGCACGGGGGCGAGGAAGCGCCGGCACTGATCGGCCGTGCCGTGGCGCAGGAGCCCGCCGTCGCCGCCGAGCGCGAAGCGGCCCAGCACGGAGCCGGCCGCCGCGACCTCCTCGTGAAGCGCCACCTGGCCCAGCGGACCGAGGCCGCCCCCGCCGAGATCGGCCGGCTGGAGCTGGCGGAAGAGCCCGCGCGCGTCAGAGCGGGTGCGCACCCACCGCCTCAGGGCCGGCGGCGCGTCCGCCTCCTCGCGCAACCCCTGCTCGCGCTCGGCGGGCAGGAGCTCCTCGTGGAGAAAGGCGCGCAGCCGCAGTCGGACGGCCTCCAGCTCCGCGGGCAAGGCCTCCGCGATCACGGGCGAGCCTGGCCGTTCGCGATCAGGCGCTCGAGCCGCTCGAGCTGGTCGGTGGTCCCGAGGGCCAGGAGCCGATCGCCCGAGGCGAGGGGGTACCCGCGCTCCTCGGTCTTCCGCGCGGCGGCCCGGCCCGGATCCACGACGACGAACGGGACCCCCGCCTCCTTGATCTCCAGCGCCGCCTGCCCCCCGACGCGCCCCAGCCCCGCGAGGATCACGTGTCCCGTGAGCTTGTCGATCTGCTTCTCCATCCTGCGCCTCCCTCCGGGATCGGCCAGCCGGACCGTGACGAGGTACTCCATGAGACCAGCATGATATCAGCAGGGGCTTCCGGTTGACGAGAGCCGCGTCGTCGCCGATGATGCGGGGGTCGCGCGCGAGCCGCGCGGCGCGACCCATGCCCGACGATCTCCTGACTGCCGTCCGCGAGCGCGCCCAGGCCAACGCCTTCTGGCGCCACCTCGGCATCGAGGTGGACGACGCCCGGGAGGGGTGGGTGCGCCTCCGCGTGCCCATCCGCGACGCCCTCCGCAACGCCCCCGGCGCCCCCGTCCACGGCGGCGTCCACAGCGCGCTGGTGGACATGGCCGTGGGCGGGGCGCTGAGCACACTGCACGAGACGGCCGCGGGGGGCGTGGGGCAGACGACGCTGGACCTCAACGTGAGCTTCCTCGCCGCCGCCAGCGAGGGCGAGATCGTCGCCGAGGGGCGCATTCTGCGCCGCGGCCGGACCATCGCCGTCGGCGAGGCGACCATCACCGACTCGGCCGGCCGGCTCGTGGCCGTCGGCCGGGCCACCTACATGCTCATCGCGCCGCGCTCCTGAGCGCGCTCCCGGAGGAGGATCCCGTGGCCATCAAGATCGTGTTCTCGCCCCCGCTGCCGGCCGCCATCATGAACGTCGCCCGCGCCATGGTCCCGGCGGGCTACGAGCTCCACGTGGTGAAGCAGCCCTCGCCGGAGTTCCTGCCGTCGCTCCACGACGCGGAGTTCTACCTGGGCTTCGCCCGCGAGGCGCTGGGCCGGGACTTCTACCGCGCGGCCCCGCGCCTCAAGCTGGTGCAGCTCATCAGCGCGGGCTACGACCGCCTCGACGTCGAGGCCGCGCGCCAGGCGCGGGTCCCCATCGCCAACAACGGGGGCGCCAACTCGGTGGCCGTGGCCGAGCACACACTCATGCTCATCCTGGCCGTCTACAAGCGGCTCGTCTGGCAGCATCAGAACGTGGTGGCGGGGAAGTGGCGGGTGGGCGACTTCTCCCAGACGCGCCTCGTCGAGCTCGAGGGCAAGACGCTGGGCATCGTGGGGCTCGGCCGCATCGGCAAGCGGGTGGCGCGGCGGGCCCAAGCCTTCGACATGGCCGTGGTGTACCACGACATCGTGCGCCTCAGCGAGGACCAGGAGGACGCCCTCGGGGTACGCTTCGTGCTCTTTCCGGAGCTCCTGCGCACCTCGGATGTGGTGAGCCTGCACGTGCCGCTCAATGCCGAGACGCGCAACATGATGAGCACGGCGGAGCTCAACGCCATGAAGGACACGGCGATCCTCATCAACACCTGCCGGGGGCCGGTGGTGGACGAGGCGGCGCTCCACAAGGCGCTGACCTCGGGGCAGATCGCGGGGGCGGGGCTCGACGTGATGGTGCAGGAGCCGCCGGGGGCCGATCACCCGCTTTTCGCCCTCGACAACGTGATCATCACGCCGCACACGGCCGGCCCCACCTGGGAGAACTGGACGAAGGCGTTCCGCAACGGCTTCGACAATATCCTGCGCGTGGCGGCCGGCCGCCCCCCCGAGTGGGTGATCCCCGAGCTCCAGTAGCTTATGCCCCCCGCGGCCTCGCGCGTCAGCGCGCGGATCAGATGACGCCGGCCGCGCGGAAGCGGGCGATGTCGGCGTCAGCGTAGCCCGCCTCGCGCAGGATCTCCTCCGAGTGCTGGCCGGCCATGGGCGGCGGCCGGCGCACGCAGGCCCTTCCCGTGGACAGCTCCACCGGGAAGCGGAGGAACTTGACCGGCCCCGCCACGGGGTGGAGCGCCTCCTCCACGACGTCCGCCGCCTGCACGGCCGGATGAGCAAAGGTCTCCGGGTAAGCCAGGACGGGCGCCGCCCAGACCCCGCGCTCTTCCAGGAAGGCCAGCCACTCGGCGGTGGTCCGCGTCCTGAGCACCGGCACGAGCGCTCGCGCGATCTCCTCCCGGGCGTGGAAGAGTCGCGGGGTGGCGGCATGACGCGCCAGCTCGGGCAGCCCGAGCGCGTCGGCAAGGGCCTGGAACGGCGAGATGGAGACGATGACATGACCGTCCCGCGTCTCGTAGACGCCATAGGGCGCCGGGTGGAACATGCCGGCCAGCGGCGTGTCGCTCTTCTCGAGCCGCGCCCCATTGAGGAAGTAGGAGACGGGCTCGATCTGCAGATCCAGCGCCGCCCGCAGCATGCTCACCTCGACCTGGAGCCCCCGCCCGGTGCGGCCGCGCTCGATGAGCGCCGCCAGCACCCCCATGGCCAGCAGCGCCGCCCCGTGCTGGTCGATGACGGCCGTACCCACCGGGGTCGGCGGCTGGCCGGCGCGCCCCGAGATGGAGGCGAGCCCCGAGATGCCCTGCATGAGGAGGTCCTGACCCGGGCGGTCGCGGTACGGGCTCGTCTGGCCGTAGCCGGAAGCCGCGACGTAAATGAGCCGCGGGTTGATGGCGCTGGCGTCCTCCCAGCCGAGCCCCCAGCGCTCGAGCACGCCCGGCCTGAAATTCTGGACCAGCACGTCCGCCCCCTCCACGAGCCGGCGCGCGACGGCCCGGCCATCATCCGTCTTGAGGTCGAGGGTGAGGCTCCGCTGGTTCCGGTGCGCGAGCAGAAAGAACGCGCTCACGCCGTTGAGGTAGAGGTCGCAGCCCGCCCAGTTGCGCTCCCACAACGTCCCCCCGGGCGGCTCGATCTTGACCACGTCGGCGCCGAGGTCGGCCAGGAACTGGACGCCCGAGGGCCCCAGCAGGAACTGGGTGAAGGACAGCACACGGACGCCGGCGAGAACGGACAGCGGCGGGCGGCCGTCGGCGCTCACTCGACGATCTTGAGGATGTGGGTCGCCGCGGCGACCACGTCGCCCCGCTGAGTGGTGCAGGTCACCCGCGCGAAGGTCTTGAGCGCCGCCTCATCGCGCTCGACGATCTCGTAGGCGACGGTCACCGTGTCGCCCATGAAGAGCGGCGCCGGGAAGCGCACCCGGTCGTAACCGTAGGAGACGATGGTGCCGGGCAGCCCCTCGATGATCTTGGTGGAGGCGGCCGACATGAGCCCGATCGCCAGCGCGCCGTGGGCGATGCGCCGGCCGTAGCGCGTCCCGCGCATGTACTCCTCGTCCGTGTGGTTCGGCGAGTGGTCCCCCGTGAGGCCGGCGAAGAGGTAGACGTCGGACTCCGACACCGTCCGGCGCACGGTGACCCTGCGTCCCACCGGGAGTGCCGCGAACGCTTCGCTGGACGCCATGCCCCCCTTCAATACCAGAGATGCACGCCGCCGCGCAACCGGACTTGCGGCAGGCCGCTTGACGGGACACCAGCGGGCGTTTACGCTCGACGCGGTTGGCGCGGTTCCGTGGACTCACCCTTCACCCCCCGGAGGATCTCATGCACATCGGCCTCTGCATCTTCGCCACGGACTATTCGATCCGCGTGGACGAGCTGGCGCGCGCCGCGGAGGAGCGCGGCTTCGAGTCGCTCTTCCTCACCGAGCACACCCATATCCCCGCGAGCCGCCGCACCCCCTTCCCCGGCGGCGGCGAGCTGCCCCGCGAGTACTCGCACACGCTGGACCCCTTCGTGGCGCTCATGGCCGCCGCGGCGGCGACCCGGACGCTCCTCGTCGGCACGGGGATCTGCCTCCTCATCGAGCGCGACACGATCACGACGGCCAAGGAGGTGGCGAGCCTCGATCTGCTCTCGGGCGGGCGCTTCCTCTTCGGGATCGGCGGCGGCTGGAACGCCGAGGAGATGGAGAATCACGGCACAATCTTCAAGACACGCTTCAGGCGGCTCACGGAGCAGGTGCTCGCCATGAAGGAGATCTGGACCAAGGACGAGGCCGAGTTCCACGGCGAGATCGTGCGGTTCGACCCCATCTGGGCGTGGCCGAAGCCCGCGCAGAAGCCGCACCCGCCCATCCTCATGGGCGGCGAGAGCGGCCACACGCTGCAGCGCGTGGTGGACTTCTGCGACGGGTGGTTCCCGCGGGGGCGCGCCGGCGAGCGCGTCCTCGGGGGGCTCGAGGACCTGCGCGCGCGGGCTTCGCGCGCCGGGCGCGACATGAAGACGATCTCGGTGTCCGTCTTCGGCGCCGCCCCGGACCAGGGGCTGCTGGACCGCTACGCCGCGGCCGGCGTCACCCGCGCCATCCTCCGGCTGCCATCGGAGGGCCGCGACGCGGTGCTCTCGCTGCTGGACCGCTACGCCCCCCTCACCGCCACGTTCGGCCGCTGACCGCTGAAAGGAGGCGCGGCCGCGGCCGCGCGGCCGCGCCCGCAAGGCTCAGCCGAGGTCGGGCTCGAGTTGGAGCGCGTCGTTGAACCGGTTCGTGAAGTTGGCGGCGCAGATCACCAGGGTCAGCTCCACGATCTGGTCCTCCGTGAAGTGTTCCCGCAGCTCCCGGAGCGCGCCCTCGCGGAGCGCCGACGCTCCCCTCGTCACCCGCTCTGCGTAGAGCAGCGTCGCCTTGTCCTTCGCGTCGAAGAACGGGCTCCGCTGGTAGAACCCGAGCGCCCGGATATGCTCGTCGCTGATCCCCGCCCGCTTCGACGAAGCGGTGTGCGCGCGGGTTCAGTACTCGCACCCATTGACCGTCGAGGCCTTGAGGTAGGCGAGCTCCTTGTACCGGGGCTCCACCGTTCCCTCGCGCATGACGGCGGCGTAGAAGGGCATGAAGTGCTTGAGCACGGAAGGCCGATGGGCCATCACGGCAAACATGTTGGGCATCTTTCCGTAGGCCTTCGTGAGGCCGTCGTAGATCGGCTTCACGTCCTCCGCAGCCTGCTCCGCCGGGATCGGATTCACGGTCGCCATGGAACGCCTCCTTCCTGTTAGCTGTGAAGTGTCACGAGGCGGATAGGGCTTGACCGCCGTCACGCGGACGCTACCGCGGGGGCTTTGGGATGCGGCCGGCGACGGCCCGCACCTTGCGCGGCGCCGCCAGCCAGATCGCGACGATGGAGACGGCGCTCGCGCCCATGGCCAGCCAGAACGCGGGCGCGTAGGAGCCGGCGCGGTCGTAGATTGCGCCCGCGACCCACGGGCCCATCCCGGAGCCCGCGCCCGCAGCGAGGCCGAGCGTGCCGAAGACCGTGCCGTAGTGCCGCCCCTGGAAGAGCTCGGCGGGGATCGCGCCGAACACGGAGGCCAGACCGTAGCCGAGCATGCCCTGGGAGGCCACCATCAGGTAGAGCAGGGTCGGCGTCGGATGTTGCCGCATCAGGATCAGCAGGACGTAGCAGAGGATGAAGCCCGCGCTGGCGAGCGTCCACACCCACTCGCGGCCCACGCGGTCCGACAGATGGCCGAGGCCGATCTGCCCCACGACGCCGCCCACCCCCACGAAACCCAGGGCATACGCGGCCACCGCAGGCGTGAAGCCGATCTCGATCAGGTACTTCGTCTGATGCACCTGGACGGCATACCAGGCGAAGAGCCCGGAGAAGAATCCGAGGAAGACCCACCAGAAGCGCGCCGTTCCCATGGCGCGGGCGAGGGTCCAGTCCACCGAGGCCCAGGCCTGGTCCACCACGTTGTCCGGATGCGAGCGGCCGGCCGAGATCGAGGCAGGCGCGAGATCGCCGTCCGCGACGAGATGCAGATCCTCCGGGTGGCGCCGCTGGAAGACGGCGTTGAGCGGCACGAGGGTCACGGCGAGCAGCGCGGCCATCGCCCAGCACGCCTGCCGCCATCCCGAGCGGAGAATGAGCCCCTGCAGCCATGGGAAGAGGATGATGGAGCCGATTCCGACCCCCGCGAAGGCGAGCCCCATGGCCGCGCCGCGGCGCCTGATGAACCAGTGGGGCAGGAAGAGCGCATGTCCCGTGTAACCGACACAGACGCTCCCGCCCACGACGAGCACGCCGAGGGTCAGGTAGAGGTGCCAGGGCTCGCGCGCCAGCGTGCCCAGGACGAGGCCGGCACAGATGAGCCCCACGCCCAGGGGAATCACCCGGCGCGGGCCCCACCGGTCCATGAGCCGGCCGAGGAACGGGGTGAAGAGCATGGAGATCAGGAAGCCCACGGAGATGGTCCCCGCGGTGACGCCGCGCGCCCAGCCGAACTCGTCCAGGATGGGCGGAAAGAGGAGCGAGAAGGCCGTGCGCGTGTTCACACCGATGGCCATGGTGACGAAGGCCACGGCCACGACGATCCAGCCATAGAAGAAGGGCACGCGCATGTGGGCTCCCGCGGTATCCTCTCACATACCTGCACAGTGGATCAGCTGAGGGAAAGACGATCTTCCTGCCCCAGATCCACCAGGTGCTGCCGCGTCTCATGCGGCTCATGGTGACCCTCCGCATCGCCTTCATCGGCCCCGCGCAGGAGGAGTGCTCCTTCCTCTTCATGGTCGAGGGTCGGGGGCGTCCGGCCATGGGGCTCCACCACGACGGCGACGTGGAGTCCTTCTGGCTCCAGATCGAGGGGCGCAGGACCGTCACCATCGGCCCACCCGTGCCGCCGGGCACGCCCGAGGATCTGCCTGCCGGCTGGCCCACGCGCAGCGGCGGCGCGCGCCGCAGCGGCTGGTGGACAGGCGCCCTCGAGCCCGGCACGCTCCTGTACCTGCAGCCGCGGACCCCGCACGACGTGATCTGCCGCGGCAGGTCACTGGCGATCTCGCTCACCTGGAAGCGCAGGCGCGGGGCCAGAACCGCGTGGACGCCCTCGGCTTCCTTCACTCGACGCCGGGCCGCGGGCCTCACGACCTGGGACGTGGTCTCGGGGCGCGTGGAACGCATCCCGCGCGCGAGTCGCGAACGCCTGTGGACCCAGGTGCCGGCCCTCGCGGGGCCCGTGGATCGCGCGCGGCACCGCCTGCCCGTCTGGCTGCCCGACGGAGCCGTCGTCTGGCTGCCGGTCGAGGCCGCCGAGCTCGCGCGCCGGCTCGCCCTCATGCCGAGCCTCTTGCCGGGAGACGCGCGTGCCTTGGGTCGCGACTCGCTCGTCGAGCACGGCGTCCTGGCTTTGCGCGACCTGCCGCTCGTCATCCTACCCGCGGACCCCGCAGCCCTCGACGGCTGGCGCTTCGCCTGATCAGCCCCGGCGGGCCCTCTCGCGCGAGCTCGCCCCGGCCCCTCACCTGTCGAGAGTGGCGAGCAGGCCGGCCACCGCGCGGATCCCGGCCTCGACGAGGCCGATGGGGCCGGAGACGCCGAGCCAGCCCGACTCGCGGTCCCGGAACAGGCGGTCGACTTTCAGCCGGTCCATGAGCAGCCGCGCGGCCAGCGCCGGGTCCTCGGTCGTCCGCCGAATCTCCGCCTGCTTGAGCTCGCGGACGACGGTCTCGATCTGCTTCGGATCGAGCATCGAGACGGGCGCGCGGCAGTGGCCGCAGATGGACCCCTCCGCGAGGTCCACGGGCGCCCCGCAGCTCGAGCACTGGATCATCTGGACGTGTCGTCGGAGCTCGGCCAGCTCGGCGGGCGCGAGCGGGCGGACGAAGTCCTTCTCCCGGAGGAACTCGGCGAAGGTGATGAAGCGTCCGTGTTCGCCCGGGCATCTCCAGTAGTGGAAGCGCGTGCCGCGCTGGCTGTCGGCGGTCCGCACCAGGCGCACACGGCACCGCGGACAGGCCAGCGTGTCGGGCAGCGGGGGGCGCGGCTCCGCCCGATTCTCATGGATCAGGGTGAAGAGGCGCAGGACCGAGCCCGGCGTGAGGACGATGCTCTCATTGGTGTCGAACCAGAACGCGCCGCATCCCGCGCACCAGTCGAGTCCCACGGGGCGGTCGTAGTGGCCCTCCAGAGTCTGGGAGGCCATCTCGTGGTTGCAGCCCGGGCACTGCATGGACGGCGTCAGGCGAGCGGGGCCCCGCACTCCGGGCAGAACTTGCTGGGCCGGTCGAGCCGCGCCTGGCAGCGCCCGCAGATCAGCGTGGCCGCGGCGGCTGGCGTCGCCGCACCCGTCGGCGGCGCGGCGGCCGCGGCGTCCCGGGAAGCGGGCTCTGCGGGTTTGGTCGCGCCGATGGCCTGGGCCATGGCTTGTCCCATGGCGATGCCCGCCCCCACGCCCACGCCCGCGCCGGCGGCGCCGCCGCCCTGCTCGGCGGCAAGGGGAATCGACTGCGCCACCTGGAACTGGGTGTAGCGGCCGAGATCCCCCACGATCCCCATGCCGATGCGCTCATCGAGGCGCCGCTGCAGCTCCTCGGGGAGAGAAGGGAGAAGACATTCGCTAAGTGGCTGACTCGATGGAGACCGGCCCTCCAGCCTCCGGGCAGCGGCAGTGACGTCCCGCGGCATCCCTTGCCGCAGGATGTCCTGCACCCACTCTCGTCTCGGCGAGCCGATGGCCTGCTCGTAGCCAGCGTGGACCTCGAGGCGCTCTCCGACCGCTGCTACCGGGGGATCTGCGGCCCCACACCCCTCGCCGGGGTTTCGGGGGAGCCATAACTCCGCTCTAAGGGCTCCCCGCCCGAGGTAGCATGATTCGCCCGCTAGGCGAGTCGCTCTCCCTCGTGGGAACCGACCTTAGAGCGGAGTTATGGGGGAGCGCGCCGGCTTGCGTTGAGGCAGGCGCCGTGGTTTCCTGGGGTGCCCATATGGGATCAGGGAGGCAGGCGATGGACGACCGTCGGCGTCACCCGCGCATTCCCGCAGCCTGGCCCGTCCGCCTGCAGGTGGACGAGGAGACCGTCGTCGCGCGCACCGTGGACGTGAGCGCATACGGCGTCCTCGTGGTCACGGCGCCCACGGCGCCGCTCAAGGTCGGCCACTCCTACTGGGTGGAGCTCGTCGCGGACAAGGGCAATACCCTCGTGGCCCTCGGCGAGGTTCGCCACGTCAGCGGCAAGGGCGCAGGCCTGAAGATGACGGTCCGCCTCCCGGTCTGAGACGCAACCCCGGTCCAACACAGGAGCCTCGAACATGCGCGAGACCTTGACGCTCACCGCCGCCGACGGCCACTCCCTCTCCGCCTACCGGGCCGCACCGGCACAGCAGCCCCGCGGCGGCCTCGTGATCATCCAGGAGATCTTCGGCGTCAACTCCCACATCAAGAAGCTCTGTGACGGCTTCGCCGCCGACGGCTACGTGGCGCTGGCCCCGGCGCTCTTCGACCGCGTGGAGCGCGGCATCATGCTGGGCTATGGCCCGGAGGACATCGACCGCGGCCGGAGCATCCGCGGCAAGATCGACATGACCGACATGGTCAAGGACGTGCACGCCGCCGTGCGGGAGCTGGCGGATGCGGGGCTCACGGTGGGCGTGGTGGGCTACTGCATGGGCGGGACGGTCGCCTGGCTCGCCGCCACGCGCATCGACGGCGTGGCCGCCGCGGTGGGCTACTACGGCGGCGGCATCGCCGCGGCGGTGGACGAGCGGCCGCGCTGCCCGGTGCTGCTCCACTTCGGCGAGACCGACGCGTCGATCCCGCCCGACCACTACCAGCGCGTGATGGCCGCGCACCCCACGGTCCCCGTGCACACCTATCCCGCGGGCCACGGCTTCAGCTGCGACGAGCGGGCCAGCTACCACGAGCCCAGCGCGACGCTGGCCCGCACGCGCACGCTCGACTTCCTCCGCCAGCACGTCGGGTAGCGGGCGCCAGACGTCGCGCGCGGCTACGCCCAGGGCACCGGTGCGCCCCACCGGTCGAGAGAGGTGGTCTCGGAGGTGGGCCGGCGCACGTTGGGCCCGAACGAGCCCCGCGGGTAGCCCAGCGGAATGCAGAAGTGAAACACCATCCCCTCGGGGATCCCGAAGAGCGCGCGGAAGCGCTCCATCACCTTGGCGTGCAGCGTCGTGGGGACGGAGCCGATGCCGAGCGCGCGCGCCGCCAGCATGAGGTTCTGGCAAGCGGGGATCACCGAGTTGGCGACGCCCGGCGGCTCCGCCAGCGCGAAGACGACGCACGGGACGTCCTTCATGTCGTCCGCCAAGCCCATGGCGGAGCGGTGGGTGCGGTCCTCTCCCGGGATGTCCGCGGGCCCCGTCCAGCGGTGATCGTCCCAGCGCTTGGCCCACCACGCCTCGCGGTAGAGCGCGCCGAACTCCCGGATGAGCACACGGTCCGTGACGACCAGGAACCGGGCGATCTGCTGATTGCCGCCATTCGGCGCCTTGGAGGCCGCCTCCAGAATCAATCGGATGTCCTCCATGGGGATCGGGTCCGGCCGGAAGCGCCGGATGGCGCGCTGGGTGAACATCGCTTCGCCGATGGGCATCGCAAGCCGCTGAGGGTCCATGAGTTGTCCTCCTCGTGTGTGGACCCGAACACCCTAGCACGCACCGCGCGGTTGCTCCAGAGGACTGGGGTCGTCTATCATGCGGGCCATCGTCGGCAGCCCATTCCCCGCACTAGCAGGCCGCTGAAAAAGGCCCATCTGCTTCGTTGGCTCGGTCGCTCCTTGCTCAACGTACAGCGAGTACGCCTCGCTCGTCGCATCCCTCGCCGCCTTGCATCTGGACCTTTTTGAGCGGCCTGCGGAGTTTTTCCGCATCCTGGTAGAATGGTTTGAGGAGGAGCAATGAGCACGGGACCGCTGGCAGGAATCAAGGTCGTCGAGATCGCCGGCATCGGGCCGGGGCCGTTCTGCGCGATGATGCTGGCGGACATGGGGGCGGAGGTGCTCCGCGTGGACCGGACGGCCGAGGCGGACATCGGCTTCGCCGGCGACCCCCGCAAGAGCCTCCTCAACCGCGGCCGCCGCTCGGTGGCCGTGGACCTCAAGAACGCGGCGGGCATCGGCGCCGTGAAGCGACTGGTCGCGGGCGCGGACGCGCTGATCGAGGGCTTCCGCCCGGGCGTGATGGAGCGTCTCGGCCTCGGGCCCGACGAGTGCCTGGCCGCGAACCCGCGACTCGTCTACGGTCGCATGACGGGCTGGGGGCAGGACGGCCCCATCGCGCATGCCGCCGGCCACGACATCAACTACATCGCGCTCTCGGGCGTGCTCCACGCCATCGGGCGTCACGGCGGGCCGCCGGTGCCGCCGCTCAACCTCGTGGGCGACTTCGGCGGCGGCGGCATGTATCTCGCGTTCGGCGTCGCCTGCGCGCTCCTCGAGGCCGGCCGCTCCGGGCGCGGCCAGGTGGTGGACGCCTCCATGGTGGACGGCTCGGCCTCGCTCTCCACGGCCATCTTCGGGCTCCGCGCCATGGGGATCTGGAGCGAGGAGCGCGGCGACAATCTCCTGGACTCGGGCGCACCCTGGTACGACGTGTACGAGGCGAAGGACGGCAAGTACGTGGCCATCGGGTCGCTCGAGCGGCGCTTCTACAGCGAGCTGATGCGGCTCACCGGTCTCACGGCCGACAACCCGCCGACGCAGTGGGACAAGACGCAGTGGCCGGAGCTGCGCGCCCGGCTCACCGCGGTGTTCAAGGCGAAGACCCGCGACGAATGGTGCGCCATCATGGAGGGCAGCGACGTCTGCTTCGCCCCGGTGCTCTCGTACACGGAGGCCCTGCAGCACCCGCACAACCGCGCGCGCGGCACCTTCGTCGAGGTGGACGGCATCGAGCAACCGGCCCCCGCGCCGCGCTTCTCGCGCACGCCGCCCGCCATCCAGCGGCCGCCCGCCCGTCCCGGCGAGCACACGGACGAGGCCCTCGCCGACTGGGGCTTCTCCGCGGCCGACATCGCGCAGCTCAGGCAGGCGGGCGCGCTCGGCTGAGGGGCGCCTCAGCCGAGGCGGACCGCGGGGCTGCCGCGATCGCGCGCGCGTAGGCGGCGCGGGCGGCGGGCCGCCGCCGCGCTTGACAGCACGGGCCTCCATCTGGCGCTATCGAGTCCCATGGTGACCCTGAACGGGAGAGACGGATGATGCCGGCGGCCTCGCGGGAGTTCCAGGTGATGGCCAAGCCCATCGGCGCCCTCTGCAACCTGGGCTGCGACTACTGCTACTACCTCGACAAGCAGCGCCTCTACCCCGACACCCCCGCCCCCCGCATGCCGGACGACCTGCTGGAGGCGTACATCGTCCAGTACATCGCCGCCTCCCCGCGCCCGCTCATCAACTTCCAATGGCATGGCGGCGAGCCGACCCTCCTGGGGCTCGACTACTTCCAGAAGATCGTGGCGCTCGAGCGCGCACACCAGCCTGCGGGACGGCGGATCACCAACGGGCTGCAGACCAACGGGACGCTCCTCGACGAGGAGTGGTGCCGCTTCCTCGCCGCCGAGGGCTTCTTCGTGGGGCTCTCCCTCGACGGCCCGCAGGCGCTCCACGACCGGCACCGCGTGACCAAGGGGCAGAAGCCGACCCACAAGCAGGTGATGCGCGCCTTCCGCCTGCTGCAGCAGCACCGGGTGCGCTCGGACATCCTCTGCGTGGTCCACGCCGACAACGCCGGCTCCCCCATGGCCGTGTACCGCTTCTTCAAGGAGATCGGCGCCCAGCATCTGCAGTTCCTGCCCTTCGTCGAGCCGCTGCGGGACGGATCGGGCGGGGTCACGCCGCACTCCGTACCCGCCGAGGCCTACGGCGCGTTCCTCTGCGCGATCTTCGACGAGTGGGTGCGCCAGGACGTGGGGCGCGTCACTGTGCAGATCTTCGACGAGGCGGCGCGTCCGGCCTGCGGCCTGCCCCATGCGCTCTGCCACTTCCGGGAGGAGTGCGGGGATGTGCCGGTGGTCGAGCACAATGGCGACTTCTACTCCTGCGACCACTTCGTGGACCCGGCCCATCGCCTGGGCAATCTCCGCGAGACGCGGCTCGTGGATCTCGTGGACAGCGCCCCTCAGCTCGACTTCGGCCGCGCCAAGCGTCAGGCCCTGCCGCGCTACTGCCGGGAGTGCGACGTGCTGGCCCTGTGCAATGGCGGCTGCCCGAAGGACCGCTTCATCAGGACGCCCGACGGCGAGCCGGGGCTCAACTACCTCTGCGCCGGCTTCAAGCGCTTCTTCACCCACAGCCGGCCCCATCTCGACCGCCTCGCCGCCGTCTGGCGGGCCGGCCAGCCCATGGAGCGCCTCATGCGGGAGGTGCGGGCGGCGGGTCAGCTCGCCGCGCAGCAGGCGGGGCGCAACGCCCTCTGCCCCTGCGGTAGCGGCCGCAAGTACAAGAAGTGCTGCCTGGGGAAGCCGGCGTGCTGACGGAGCCGCGCCGGCTTCCCTCGAGGCGGGGGCTCAATACGACTTGGGCATGCCGAGCAGGTGCTCGCCGATGTAGTTGAGGATCATCTCGCGGGACACGGGCGCGGTGCGCTGGAGCCTGAGGAAGGAGTAGATGTCCAGCAGGTCGTAGTCGCTCGTGAAGCCGTTGCCGCCATGGGCCTGGAGCGAGATGTCGAAGGCCTCGAGCGCGGCGTCGGCGGCGGCCAGCTTGGCGATGTTGGCCGCGGGGCCGGCGGCCTCGCCGCCGTCGAAGAGGCGGGCGGCGCGCCGGTTCATCAGGAGTGCCAGCTCGAGATGCGCCTTGGCCAGCGCCATCGGGTGCTGGATGGCCTGGTAGGCGGCGATGGGCCCGTCGAAGACCTGGCGGCCCTTCGCGTACTCCACGCCCTTGTCCAGCACGTACTCGCCCAGCCCGACGCACATGGAGGCCACCAGGATGCGCTCCGGGTTGAGCCCGTCGAAGAGAGCGCGGATCCCCCGCCCCTCCTCGCCGATCAGGTCGCCCTCCGGCACGAAGACGTCGTCGAGGAACACCGCCCACTGCGTCTCCACCTTGCACACCTGGGTGTCGATGCGGGTGCGCGAGATGCCGGGAGCTTTGGTGTCCACCACCAGGAGCGACAGTCCGCGCGTGCGGTGCGCGAGGTCCAGCGGGCTCGTGCGCGCCACCAGCAGCATGTGGTCGCTCACGTCGATCCCGGTGATGAAGGTCTTCTGGCCGCTCACTCGGTAGCCGCCCGGCACCTTCCGCGCCATGGTGCGGATCCTGAACGTGTTGGTCCCGGCATCGGGCTCGGTGATGGCGAAGCAGAACTTGGTGGCACCGGTGGCCGTGCCCGGCAGCCAGCGGCGCTTCTGCTCCTCGGAGCCGTGGCGGGAGACGACGATCGCGCCGAGCCCCGGGCTCACCACCAGGAGCACGATGGGCACGCCGGCGCGGGCCAGCGTCTCCTCCACCAGGGCCAGCTCCTGGATGCCGAGCCCGGCGCCGCCATAGGCCTCGGGCACGGTGATGCCGAGGACCCCCAGCCTCCCGAGCTCCTGCCAGATCTCTTCGGGGAAGCGCCCCTCGCGGTGGCAGCGCAGGAACTCCGCGCGTGTGAAGCGACGCGTGAGCCGCTCGACGCTGGCGATGAGCTGTTTCTGCTCCGCGCTGAGGTCGAGATCGCCGATGGACGAGACCCGCGGTTCCGTCATGGGGCCGGCCGCGCGTGGCCGGCGATGACCGCGTCGCCGGCCTGGTTCTCGATCCACACCTCCCAGCCGCCGGCCGCGTCCGCCTCGCGCCGGACGCGCGCCCGCACCGTGTCGCCGGGCCTCACGGGCTTCTTGAAGCGCACCGTCAGCTCGATATCCGCGATGCCGTCGTCGCCGTGGATCTCGCGCAGCAGCTCCCAGGCCAGGTTGAGCGAGAGCATGCCATGGGCGATGACGCCGCCGAAGGCCGTCGTCCGCGCGAAGGCCTCGTCCACGTGCAGCGGGTTCCAGTCTTCCGTGATCTCCGCGTAGCGGCCGATCCGCTCCTGCGTGATCGTGATCGGCCTCCCGCTCCCCTCCACGGGTCCAGGCATCTCAGCGGGCCCAGAGGATGACCATCTCGCCCTCGAGGACGGGCTGGCCCTCGGCGTCCGAGGTCAGGGTCTCGATGGTCACCCAGCGCCGCTCCTGCCTCAGCTCGGCGCTCTTCAGGCGCACCGTCGTCTCGAGCCGCTCGCCGACGCGCGGCAGCCTTCGCCAGCGGAAGCGCTGCGAGCCGTGCACGTTGCCCTCGGGACGGGGCGAGGTGAGCCGGCCATAGGCCGTGATGGCGATCACCGCGGCCAGCCCCGGTGGCACGAGGCCCCCAGCCGGCGGCGGCAGCTCCGGGTAGATGGCGCGCCAGCGCTCGAGCACCTCGGCGCTGCAGTCGAAGGGTTGCCGGCCGAACTCCCGGCCCGGCACCAGCTGGTCAAATGTCAGCACCGGCGGGCCTCAGCGGCGCTCGACGCCCCCTCCGCGGCGCCGAGCCTCGGAGAGATACTCAAGTTGCACACAAAGCTCACCGTGTCCGTGTCGAGCATGTACTGCGCCATCACGCAAACGGGTCACGCAGCTGCCGAATCTGCTGCTGTTTCGGCCGTGGAATTGCCCCGGACCACGCGCCCAGGCAAGCGCGGAACTCGTCCGGCCACTCGTCCGCCACCTCGAGGATGAGGCGCCGTCCCTCTCGCCGCACCAGAACCTCACACTGAGCAGTGAACCGCCAACCCTTCGGGAGCCGGACCGCCTGGCTGCCACCGTTCTGGAATAGCTTGGCGCGAGTGCCTTTCATGGCGTCAGTCTAGACTCCGCTCTATACAAGCTCAAGCAGAGATCGCCAGCTCGTGCGCGGCGATGGCGCACTCCATCACGATGCGCCGGGACCCCGACCTGCAGAAGCTCCTCGAGCGGCTCCGCAAGCAGACCGCCCGGAGCCGAAGCGACCGTGTCCGCGATGCCCTCCGGCGCCACCTGAACCTGCTGCGCTTCGCAGAGCCTGGCGGCTACGTCACGGATACGGAACACGCTGCTGGATGAGAGCGCGGCTGGTGCTGCGGTGCAGGACGGGGTATGTGGGGCCAGGGTTTGACGACATGTCGGATCTGACATAGAGTACCGGCTGTGAGCCCGAGCGACAAGCCTCTCGTCTGGCTTCACGGAGAGATCAAGACTCCGCCCCTCTCTCAGGCGGCCAGGATCGAGGTCGGTTACCTACTTCGTCTGCTGCAGAAGGGGCAGGCGCTTGGCATGCCTCAGTCGAGGCCGATGCCCGTCCTGGGGCCGCGGTGTCACGAACTGCGAGTCCGTGACACAGGGGCTGACTGGAGAATCGCCTATCGGCTCGACGCCGATGCCGTGGTGATCTTGGAGGTTTTCGCAAAGAACACCCGGGCCACACCGAAGACAGTCATTGACGCGTGCACTCGCAGACTGAAGGAGTACGATCGTGCGTGAAGACAAGCGACGGCGGCTGGAGGCAAAGGGCTGGAAGGTCGGGACGGCCCAGGATTTTCTGCACCTGAGCACCGAGGAGGCTGCGTACATCGATCTCAAGGCGCGACTGGCCACAGGGCTGCGCGAACGGCGGCGGCGGCGCAGTCTCACGCAGGGAGACCTCGCCAAGCGCCTCCAATCGAGCCAATCGCGCATCGCCAAGATCGAGGCTGGCGATCCCTCAGTGTCGCTGGATCTCCTGATCAGATCGCTGCTGATCCTTGGCACCTCGCGACGCGAACTGTCGCGTATCATTTCGGCTCGCTCGCCTGTCCCCGCCGCAT
>MGBT01000231.1:311-15050 GCA_001788395.1 Candidatus Rokubacteria bacterium GWA2_70_23 | reverse complement strand
ACAAGCGCACCGTCACGCGGACCGGGATCCCGTTCCTCAACAGGATCCCGATCCTGGGCCTCCTCTTCGGCTCCACCGGGGAGCGGATCGAGAAGACGGAGCTGCTCCTCCTGATCACCCCGCGCGTGGTCGGCACCGCGCTCGACGCAGCCCGCATCACGAACGAGATGCGGCGGGTCACGCCCGAGATCCAGGAGTCGGTGAAGCAGGCGCCCCGCCCGCCCTCTCCCTGACCTCCTTAGCGGGCGTCACTGAATAACCTTTACACCATCAGGGCGAACAGTGACGGACGAGGAGATGAAGATCTTCCGCATTATCCGTCAGGCCTTTCATGGTGAATGGAGCCGTCTCATCCGACCCCGACCAGTAGAGTTGTATACGTTATTTCCTGACGCACGCTTACGCCGCCTGGCCCGCCCCGGCTACGGCACGATCCGCTGGAGCTGCTCGAACGGCTCGCGGCTCACGGTGTCCCAGAAGCGCGTCCCGCCAACGAATCTTCACGCGCGGTGCCGCGTCCTCACCCGACGCGAGGGCGTGCGTCGGGAGAGGATCCTTCCGTCCTCAGACCCGCAACAGCACCCCTCCCTCCAGACGCGCCTGCCGGCGATCGAACGTCGCCGTGGTCGCTCCGAGGGCGTGATGGCGGGCGACGATGAGCCGATCCACGACGCCTGCCTGTCCCCTCGTTCCTGGCCCCAGGGCTTCCCCAGCACCGGCAGGATCCACGTGGATGATGCCGGAGCCGAGGAACTCCCGGAGCCGTCCCAGCGCCACCGTCTCCGGAACACCGTAGTGATGCCGGAGGGCGTGAAACGCCTCGGCGACCACCAGATCGGTCACGACCACCTTTTCACCGACGATCAGCGCGCGTTCGATCCGCCGACGCGCGACCTCCATCTGCACGCGTGGCTCACCGATCAGCAGGCGGAGAACCACCGAGGTGTCAAGGCCGATGGCCACTGGCCCATCCCCGGGCGATGCTCCGACGGATGTCGGTCAACCGATGCGATTTCCCCTTGGCGTAGCGGCGAAGGGAACCGACCCAGGACCAGTCGAATCCCGGCCCCTTCAGGACCCACACGGTCTCCTTCCCGACGAGCCGGCGCTCCACCGCAACCTTCGCCCCGGGGGCGAGGCCGAGATCCTTGCAGAGAGCGGCCGGAAGTGTGGCTTGGCGCTTGGTGGTGATGGTCACGACGTGCACGCACGGAGCGTATCGCGGATCGCCTTACTCCGCAACGTATCCGGTAAGGCACTGCATCGCTGAGGAGCAAGTGAACGAGCCTCGCCGCGCGCGGCGGGCTCGACGGCAAGAAGCGTACCTGGTGCGATGCGGTGGACGGTGGGCCGAACCGCGGTCGTGGTGTCACTTCCGGCGCAGGGTCACGCCCCGGCCGCCGACCTCGCCCGTGTGCTGTTCCCGTTCACCAGTAAGGAGTTTCGGAGATTCACCGGCGGGGATCTGGACTTGCCCCGGTTTGGTGGACGGTGAACAGCTGAGGTGCGCACCGGGTGAGGTGGACACCGTTGGCTCATGCTCTACCACGGTTGGTGGGAGCGGCGGTAGGGCCGTTTTGGGGGGATAGGGAGATAGCCCTCCCTGGGCGATCGTGGCTTGTAGGGGCAATACGGCGGCCGATGTCTCAGGAGCGGTCGTGCGGAGGGCCCCGGCCGCGTGAAGCCGCTCGTAGCGCAGCGGCGACTCGTAGCCGAGTGCGGAGTGCCGCCGATGCGGGTTGTTCCGACCTTCGATGAAGTCGAACAGCGCCCGGCGCGCCTCGGCCGGGGTCCGGAACCGCTCCCGGTCGAGCAGTTCGCATTCCAGGGTCGCGAAGACGCTCTCGCACAGGGCATTGTCGTAGGCGTCGCCGACCGAGCCCATCGAGGGGCGCACCCCGAACGCCAGGCACCGCTGCCCGTGGGCGATCGAGGTGTACTGACAGCCGTGATCCGAGTGATGGATGACCCCCCGGGGGCGGCGCTGCCCGAGGGCCATGTCCAGCGCGGCCAGTACAAGCTCGGTCCGCAGGTGGGTCGCCATCGCCCAGCCGACCACCCGCCGGCTCCAGGCATCGAGCACGACCGCGAGGTAGAGGAACCCGGTCCCGGTGGGCACGTAGGTGATGTCCGCGACCCAGAGCCGGTCCGGGCCGTCGACCGTGAAGTCCCGCTGCACGAGGTCGGGAGCGGGCCGGGCCTCGGGATCCCCCGTCGTGGTGGTGACCCACTTGCGCCGGCTCACCCCCTGCACGCGGGCCGCCCGCATGAGCCGGGCCACCCGCTTGCGGCCCACGTGGACCCCCTGGGCGGCCAGCTCGGCATGCACCCGGGGCGCCCCGTACGTCCCCCGGGACTCGAGGTGGATGGTGTGGATCTTCATCGTCAGCTCGGCGTCGTGCTGCGCCCGCACCGACGGGACGCGGTGCTGCCACGCATAGTACCCGCTGGTGGAGACCCCCAGCACCCGGCACATGGTGGCGATGCCATAGGCGGCCCGGTGACCTTTCACGAACTCGAATCCCGCGACGGGATCGACGTGGTCTCCCTGGCGAACCAGGCCGCGGCTTTTCTCAGGATCTCCCGCTCTTCGCGCAGCACCCGCACCTCCCGGCGGAGGCGCCGCACCTCCTCCTTCTCGTCGGTAGTCAGGCCGTCCGGCCGGCGCCCTTCGTCCCGAGCAGCCTGCACGACCCAGTTACGGATGGCGTTGGCCGAGGGCTCGAACTTGCGCGCCAGATCCTCGGGCGCCTCGCCTCCGCGTACCAGCTCGACGAGCCGGCGCCGGAACTCAGCGGAATATGGTCGGCGTGTCCTGGGCATGGTGACCTCCTTCCTCCCTCAGAGGATAGGTGTCCACCAAACCGGGCCAAGTCCATTACCTACCTACAACCCTTGTCAACGAGTCACTTTCCTCTGATTGTTGGGCAGTCGGGAAAACCCCGACATGGGCCACATCGCCACGACAGACTTCACATGGCGTGCGTCAGCCGTCGGAGTGCGCTCCTCTCGAATCCACGGGGACATCCTGACGTGCCGCAGCAGGAGGGGTGCCACGGCCCCTGTGGCGCAAGCCCAGGAGAAGCAAGATGTGAGCGGGAACGGCGGGGAGCGATCGGTGGAACTGTCAAGAAGGTCGACATGTGCCCGTGCCCGCCTCGCGCCACACCCCGCCTGTGAGCCACCTCCCGGCCGAGGGGTGAGCTGAAGCTCACCACGTCCACAGCGCGGCCATGGGCACGGCGTGGAGGTTCTTCGCGAAGGGCACGACCCGGCGGCCGAGGTAGAGGACCACCCCGGAACGGAAGCGCCGGCCGGCCAGCCGCGCGAGCTCGTTGAGCCCCCGGAAGTCCGCCGCCGTCACGGTCTGACTTCGCGTGACCTCGATCCCGATCACCTCTCCGCCCTCGAGCTCGACGACGGCGTCCACCTCGTGTCCCTTCGGCGTGCGGAAGTGATAGAGCTCGGGCTGCTCCTCGTGCCAGGAGACCTGCTTGGCCAGCTCCATGATCACGAAGTTCTCGAGCATGGGCCCGCACACGGTCTCGGCCGGCAGGCGGGCCGCGGTGAGGCGGAGCAGGGCCGTGGCCAGGCCGCTGTCGGCAAGGAGCAGCTTGCCGGACTTGAGCACCCGCGCCCCGAGTCGGGCTCCCCACCCGGGAATGGGCCGGATCAGGTACGTCCGCTCGAGCAGCGCCATGTGTCGCTGGAGCGTTGAATGGGGGACCCCGAGGTTGCGGGAGATATCGGCGAGGTTGACGAGCGTGCCCACACGCGTGGCCAGGAGCGTCACCAGCCGCGGCAGCATGGCCAGGGCTTCGAGGCTGGCGAGCTCCCTGACGTCCCGATCGAGCACGGCCATCACGTAGGAGCGGAGCCAGGCCGCCCGCCGTCGTTCGGGCCAGTCGTGTACGGCGGGGAGGCCCCCACGGACGACCCGCTCGGCCATTTCGTCCATCCGTACAGGCGGCGGATCGTCGGGCAACCGTCCCCGCCGCACGCTGTCGAGGAATCCTTCCCGGTGGCCCTCGATCTCCCCCTGCGACAGGGGCCAGAGCGTGAGGATCTCCATCCGGCCCACCAGAGCGTCGGCCACGCTGGGGATGAACCTGACATTGGTCGAGCCGGTGAGGAGGAAGCGTCCCGGGCGGCGGTCCCGGTCCACCGCCGCCTTGATCCCCAGCAGGAGATCGGGCGCCCGCTGGACTTCGTCGATGACCACCAGCCGCTCCCGCGCGCGCCCGATGAAGGCCTGCGGATCGGCCTGTGCCGCGGCCAGGAGCGTGGCGTCGTCGAGGGTCAGGTACCGGTCCTCGGAGACGAGCGTCCGGGCGAGCGTGCTCTTGCCGGCCTGACGCGGGCCCGTGAGGAGCACGACCGGAGTGTCGGCCAGGGCAGCGTCGAGGGGGCGCCTGATCCAGCGCTGGAGCATGGGTATATTATACCCGCGCGGCGGGTACATTGTACCCGCCCTCGGGGCGCCCCGGATCGCTCGGCGGGCGCCGGAGCGCCCCCGGCCGCGCGGCGGCTCAGCGGGCCGCGCGCCGCGCCGCCCGCTCGCGGAGCGTGCCGAGCACGCCCTTGGGGAAGAAGAACACCACCAGGATGAACAGGATCCCGAAGTAGAGGAGCCAGCGCTCGCCCAGCCGCTGAGCGATCTCGGACCCCGCGAAGAGCGTGGCGCTCACGACCCGCAGGTCCGGCAGCACCGTGCGGGCCGTGAGGAGGACGGCGGCGCCGATCACTCCACCCCAGAGCGTGCCGATGCCGCCGATGATCACCATGAGCAGGATGTCCAGCATGATGGGGATGCCCAGCGCCGACTCGGGATTCACGTAGGCCACCCACATGGCGTAGCAGCCGCCGAGGATCGTCGCCACGACGCTCGCGAAGGACGACGAGATGAGCTGGAAGACGAAGGTCCGGAAGCCCAGCGCCTCGGCGCGCAGCTCGTTGTCGCGGATGGCCTGGAGCGTCCGGCCCAGCGGCGAGTGCACGAAGCGACTCATCACGAGGAAGAGCCCCACGCAGACCGCCAGCACCACGTAGTAGGTCACCACTCGCCCGGTGACCGGCAGCCCCAGCCACCGTCCCCCGTCGAAAGCCACCGAGAAGATTCCGGGGAACTTCGGGGAGAGCCCGTCCTCGCCGCCCGTGATCGCGCTCCACTGCACGGCCACGATCAGCGCGAACTCGGCGAAGGCCAGCGTCACCATGGCGAAGAAGATGGCCTTCACGCGCAGGGAGAAGGCGCCGATGAGCACGGCGATGACCGCCCCGGCCACGATCCCGGCCGCGAAGCCCAGGGCCAGGAAGCCGTAGGTGGGCGCCCCGAACTTGCCCACGGCCATCGCTACCGCATAGGCCCCGAAGCCGAAGTACATGGCGTGGCCGAAGGAGACGATCCCAGTGTAGCCGATGACAACGTCGTAGCTGGCCACGAGTGTCGCGAAGAGGGCGATCTTGAGCACCAGGTCCATGACCTGGAAGGAGGGCACGACGACCGGGACGAGGAGCCACGCCAGCAGGAGCGCCAGGCGGACGTAGAGAGAGGCGCCGGTGAAGCGCAACCGGCGCTCGGCCTCCCGCGCGGCCTGGACCGGCGTGACCCGATCCGAGGCCGTCACTTGCCCGCCTTGAAGAGGCCGCTGGGACGGATCAGGAGGATCACGACCATGAGGGCCATGTTGACGCCGATGGCGGCCTTGGGCACGAGGAAGGCGACGTAGTTGTACGAGAGCCCCACCAGGAGGGCGCCCACGAGGGAGCCCGTGACGCTGCCGAGGCCGCCGATGATCACCACGATGAAGGCGAAGATGAGCTGCTCGGCGCCCATCGTCGAGCGGACCGACTGGCCGAACATGGCCCACATGAGCCCGCCCAGCGCGGCGAGCGCGGAGCCGGCGGCGAAGACGCCCGTGAAGTAGCGGTGGATGTTGTAGCCCATCACCTGGATCATCTCGCCGCTCTCGACCCCGGCCCGGACGATGAGCCCGATCTTGGTCCGGGTGAGCACGAGGACCATCGCCACGTAGACGAGGGCGCCGAGCACGATGGCGACCACGGGGAAGCGCAGCACGATGACGTCGGCCACATCCCAGGAGCCCTGGAAGGACAGCGGCAGCGGCATGACCTGGTCGTTGGGGCCCCAGACGATGCGGAGCATCTCCTCCAGCACGATGGTCGCGCCCAGCGTGATCAGGATCTGGAACATGTGCTTCCCGTACACCGGCCTCACGATCACGCGCTCGAGGATGACACCCAGGACGAGCGCCACGAGCGTGGCCGCGACGATGGCCAGGAGGAGCAGGAGGAGGTTCAGCGCGAGCGAGGGCGAGGCGGCCCACCCCCAGCGCCGGTCCAGCGCCAGCACCACGCTGAAGCCCACGTAGGCGCCCCAGGAGAAGAGCGCGCCGTGGGCGAAGTTCAGCACGTCCATGAGGCCGAAGATGAGCGTGAGGCCGGAGGCCACCAGGAAGATCAGCATGCCCATGGCGAGGCCGCCCACCGTGAGGGTCACGTAGGTGTTGGGCTCGATGAAGGCGAGCGGCAGGAGCAGGAAGGTCGCCGCGGCCAGAACCGGGGCAAAGGTCCTCATATGCCGAGGTACCTCTTCTTGAGCGCGGCATCATCCACGAGGGCCTCCATGGGCCCCGAGTGCACGGTCCGGCCATCGTCGATCAGGTAGAACCAGTCGCCCAGCGCCCGCGCCATGGCGAAGTTCTGCTCCACCAGCAGCACGGTGGCGTGCTCCTTCATGGTCCGGAGCGCCTCGACCAGGTGCTCGACGATGATGGGCGCGAGCCCTTTGGACGGCTCGTCGATGAGGAGCAGCCGGTTCGGGTTCACGAAGGCCCGCGCGATGGAGAGCATCTGCTTCTGCCCTCCGCTCAGCGTGCCCGCAGGCGCCCGCCGGAAGCGCTGGAGGTCCGGGAAGAGCGCGAAGATCTGCTCGAGACGCTCGCGACTAGCGGGCCCGTCAGACAGCGTGGCGACGCGCAGGTTCTCGTCCACGGTGAGGCCCGCGAAGATCCCCTGCCCCTCCGGCACATAGCCCACGCCGAGCCTGACGATCTCGTACGGGGGCAGGCGGTGGATCGGCCGCCCCTCGTACCGGATCGTCCCGCGCGAGGGGTGCAAGAGGCCGACGATGGTGCGCATCGTGGTGGTCTTGCCCGCCCCGTTGCGCCCGAGGAGCACCGTGACCGCGTCAGGGCGGATCCGGAGCGACACGCCCTGCAAGATGTGGTGCTGGCCGATGAAGGTGTGGACGTCGTCCAGCTCCAGGATGGGCTCGGCGCCGGCCGCCCCGCGCTCAGCCACCCGCCGTCCCTCCGCCGAAGTACGCGGCCTGCACCGCGGGGTCGCCGCTCACGGCCTCGGGCGTGCCGTCGGCGATGAGCCGGCCATCCTTGAGCACGGCGATGGAGTCCGACAGCGCCATGACCATGTCGATCTTGTGCTCCACCAGGAGGACGGTGCGGTCGCGCCGCTCCTTGATCCGCTCGATGAGGCCGATGATGGCGGGCACCTCCTCGAGCGACATCCCGGCCGTGGGCTCGTCGAGCAGCAGCACCTCGGGCTCGAGCGCGAGGAGGATGGCCATCTCGAGCTTCCGCTTCTCGCCATGGGCCAGGTCCGAGGCCGGCGCCCGCCACTTGGACTCGAGGAGCACGCTCTCCAGGATCGCGTAGGCGCGGTCCTCCAGCTCCGGGAAGCTCCGGTAGTGGCGCCACACGTTGAACCCGAGCCCCGCGCGGGCCTGAACGGCCATCCGCACGTTCTCGAGCACGGAGAGCGTGGCGAAGATGTTGGTGAGCTGGAACGAGCGACCGATGCCGAGCCTCGTCCGCGCCGAGGCCGGCAGCCCGGTCACGTCCCGCCCGTTGAAGTGGACGCGCCCCTCGGTGGGGCGGTACTGGCCGCTCAGCAGGTTGAAGAAGGTGGTCTTGCCGGCGCCGTTGGGGCCGATGATGGATTTCAGCGTGCGGGGGGCGATGTCCAGCGTCACGTGGTCCACCGCCACGTGGCCGCCGAAGCGGATGGTGAGATCCCGCGTCGAGATGACCGGCGGCTCGCCGCCTCGCTCCGCTCGGGGGATCACCATGTCCGCTCGCCTCGCCGTGAGGCACGGCTCAGCTCGCCGCCTCGCTCCGCTCGGGGGATCACCATGTCCGCTCGCCTCGCCGTGAGGCACGGCTCAGCTCGCCCTGCTACGCCACGCTCAGGAGCTATCGTCCCTTGAGGAAGGCGCGGAGGGCGGTCCTGACGCGGGGGTTCTGCCCCAGCAGCACCGTGTAGTGGTTGGTGCGCGGCACCACCACGAGCTTCGACTTCGGGATGCCCGCGGCCATGGCCCGGCCCTCTTCCTGGGTCATGAGACAGTCGGTGGGCGTCAGGAGGCCGTCGGGCGCGCGGAAGATCAGCGTCGGGCACTTCACCCGGTGATGGAGCGCCCAGAGCCGCTCGCGCTGGAGATTGCGCAGCTCCTCCTCGATGGCGTGCTTGGCCACCTTGGAGCGCACCGCCCCTGACGGAAGCGTCTCCACGTCGTAGCGGAAGTAGCGCTCGAGATAGTCGTTCCAGCGGCCCTCGAACATCGGCAGGCTGCGGATCAGCTGGAGGAACATCTCCAGCGACGGGAACTCCATCCCCAGCCGGTTGATGGCCGGGGCGAGGGAGTCGAGCACCTCCGCCCTGACGTCGAGGCCGCCGTCCACCAGCACGAGCTTCGAGACGCGCGCCGGGTGAAGCGCCGCGAAGCGAAGGCCGATGTGGGCGCCCAGCGAGTGCCCCATGATGACGGCCTTCCTGAGCCCGAAGGCGTCGAGCAGGCCGAGGAGGTCCTTGCAGTGGTGCTCGAGGCTGTAGCCCGACTCGGGCTTGCCGCTCTCCCCGCGCCCGCGCAGGTCATAGCCGATGAGCCGGAAGTCGGGAGCGAGCGCGTCCGCCATGCTGGCCCAGCAGCTGTGGTTGGCCGTGAGGCCGTGCACGCACACGAGGGCCGGGCCCTTGCCCGGCCACTCGCGCACGGCCAGAGCAACGCCGTTGACGGTCATGCGGACCATGGCGCGCCTCTCCGCTACCGCTTGTTGAGGATGGGGGGCGCCGTCTCCTGCGGAGAGAGCTCCTTCAGCAGGGTCGGCACGAGCCACGCCACGTCGGGTTTCGCCAGCAGCTTGATGGAGTACATCGTCTGGAGCGCCTGATGGTCGTCCTTGCGGAAGATCATCTTGCCCTTGGGCGTCGTGAACTCCATGCCCTCCATGGCCGCGATGAGCTTCTCGGCGTCGGTGCCGCCCGCCTTCTGGATGGCCGTCACCGCCGCCATGGCCGCCGCGAAGCCGCCGCTGGTGAAGAAGTCGGGCGGCTCCTTGAAGCGGGCCTGGTGCTCCTTGACGAGCCAGTCATTCACGGCGTTCTTCGGCAGCTCGTAATAGTAGTAGGTGCCGCCCACGCTGCCGTCCAGGTTCATGGCCTTCATGCCCTTCATCACGTCGAGCAGGTTGCCGCTGGCCGAGAGCGTGATGCCGTACTTGTCGAGCCGGTTGGCGACCAGCTGCGGGTACGGCCCGCCCTTCCCCGCCCAGATCACGAAGACGTACTTCGGCCCCTGCTTGTCCTTCAGCGCCCCGATGATCTTCTGGATCGGCGCGGTGAAGTCCGTGGCCTGGATAGGGGCGTACTCCTCGTGGACGACCTTGCCGCCGAGCTTCTCCACCGCGGCCTTGTAGGCCGCCACGCCGTCCTTGCCGAAGGCGTAGTCCTGGGCGATGGTGGCGATGGATACGCCGGGCTTGGCCACCGCGAGGGCGTTGGCGATGGCGTCCTGCCCCGAGTTGCGGCCGGTGCGGAAGATGTAGCGGTTCCAGTGCTCGCCGGTGATGCTGTCGGCCACCGCGGGCTCGACGATCAACACCTTCTTGAACTCCGCCGCCACCGGCAGCACGGCCAGCGCCGCGGCGCTGCTGGTGGTGGCCACCACGAGGTCCACCTTGTCGTCGGCGTAGAGCTTGGTGACGAGCCGCTTGGCCACGTCGGGCTTGAGCTGGTCGTCCTCCACCAGCACCTCGATCTTCCGCCCCAGCACTTCCAGCTTGCCGCCCGTCGCGTACTCGAGCCCCAGCTTGAAGCCGGTGACGATCTGCTTGGCGTACACCTCGAACGGGCCGCTGATTCCCTGCACCAGGCCGATCTTGATCGGCCCCTGCGCCTGGGCCGAGCCCGGCGACACAAGCGCCACCGCCAGAAGCCCTGCGCCGATGACCACCATCCATCTCGCTCTCATGGGTCGTTCCTCCCTTGATCCGGCCTTGGGCCGGAGTTGCGGGGCACCGTATCAGGAGTTACGCAACGCGTCAAGATGGAATCCGCCCCGCCGCTCCCCGCGAGCGAGCCGGTCGCCGAAACCCGCCCCCGGGCCGGCCAGCCAGCGCTTGATCGACGTGTAGCCGAACTGCAGCGCCAGCCGGCTCGCCTCGAAGCCCATGGAGGGCCCGAAGAGGGGCGACTCGCCTGGAGGCGGCTGGATCAGGTGGATCTCCACGTCCGGCCGGCGCAGCGCCAGCTCGCGCAGGCCCAGCTCCAGCAGGTTCTGACTGTTGATGCGCCCCACCTGCTCCAGGATGCCGTAGAGGCCGTGCTGCTTGAGCGGCGGCGGCTCGTCGCCCCGGGAGCGGAGCGGTATCAGCGGGTTCACGACGACGACCAGCGTGGCGCCCGCGTCCACGGCGAGGTCCGCGTGCCCGGTGTGCCCGACATCGCCGTCCACGTAGTCCCGCCCGCCCGCGCTGAAGGGCGCGAAGAAACCGGGGATGGCGGAGGACGCGGCGATGGCCTCGGAGATCGGCGTCTCGACGAAGGCGCCCACGCCGAAGACCACGCGCTCGGCCCGATCGAGATCCACCGCGGGGATCATGAGCGGCCGCGGGCAGGCGCGGAAGTCGTTGGAGAGCCCCTTGAGGGAGAAGGCGCGGCGCATGAATTCCTCGAGCTGGCTGACGGAGAAGAACCCCTCCGGCATGCTGTCCTGGCTGCGCGCCAGGAGATCGGGCCAGTCGAGGCTCGGGCTCGTGACCAGGTTCTTGCCCACCGCCCAGACCAGCTGGGCGAAGTTGCGCGCCGCCCCCGTGAAGGCGCCCCGATGGAAGACGGAGCCGCTGTGGAAGTTGAGCGGGTCGTCCCGCCCCTCCTCGAGGATCCGGTAGAGGGTGAGCGGGGGGACGCCGTTGGCCATGAGCGCGGCGACGACGGAGCCGGAGCTCGAACCCACGTAGACGTCGAAGTCGTTGGCGCGGAATTGCGGGAGGTCCTCGTCCAGCGCGGCGAGCACGCCCACCTCGTACATGCCGCCGATCACGCCCCCGCCTGCCAGCGCTAGGGCGCGCTTGGCGGGCGCGCGGCGCCACGGCAGGCGGGTCAGCAGCTCCCGGAGCACCAGGCCCTCCCTCACCAGCGGAGCAGCGTCGCTCCCCAGGAGAATCCGGTCCCGAAGGCTGCCAGCAGGATCAGGTCTCCCTCCTTGATCCGTCCCTGCATGAGCGCCTCGTGCAGGCAGATGGGGACGGAGGCGGCGGCCGTGTTGCCATAGCGCTCGACGTTGTTGTAGATGCGGTCCGCGGGGATCTTGAAGGTCTCCGACACGGCCTCGATGATGCGCAGGTTGGCCTGGTGGAAGAGGAACAGATCCACGTCGGAGGCCTGCAGGCCGTTGGCGTCGAGGGATTCCTGCACCACCTCGCGCAGCCGGCGCACGGCCTGCACGAAGACGGTGCGCCCGTTCATCCGGGGGAGCGTGCGCCCGTCGTCGATCTTCTTCTTCGAGATCGGCGGGAAGGTCGAGGAGCCCCACAGCTCGCCGGCCAGCGCATCGAGATGGGTCCCGTCGGAGTGGAGGTGATGGGAGAGGACGCCGCGACGGGGCCCGGCGGCCGGCGCCTCCTCGGCCTGGAGCACCGCCGCGCCCGCCCCATCGGCGAAGAGGATGGCCATGTCGCGCCCGATGTCGGTGTAGTCGAACATGGTGGACAGCAGCTCCGCCCCCACCACGAGCACGCGATCGTACATGCCGCTCCGGATGAACTGGTCGGCCATGGCGAGGCCGTAGACGAAGCCCGCGCAGCCCTGCTGGAGGTTGAAGACCGGCGTGGTCGTGAGCCCGAGCTTGCCCTGGAGCACGCAGCCCGTGTGCGGGTAGGAGTAGTCCGGCAGCGTGGAGGAGTCGATGATGCAGTCCAGGTCCTCGGCAGAGAGCTCCGCGTGCTTGAGCGCCATGCGGGAGGCCTCCAGCGCCAGGTCCGAGACCATGAGCGTGGAGTCGATGCTGCCGTCGAGCCCGTTGTCGCGCACCTCGCGCATGAAGGCCGTCTTGTCGGGGGCCTCCGCGAGCCTCAGCAGCATCCGGTAGGTGTCCGGGGACATCCGGCGCTCCCGGATGCCCGTGCGCTGGACGATCCACTCGTCGCTCGTGCTCATGCAGCGGGACAGGAGCGCGTTGTCCACGACGCACTCGGGCACCGCCATGCCCGTGCCGACGATCCGCGCGATTTTCATGCGGCTACTGTCCTCCGGCCACCAGCTGGGCCTGGAGGGTCGCCACCGGCCGCCTGCTCTCCTGGATGGTGGCGGCCAGTCCCGCGGCCACCAGGAGGAGTGCGCACGCGGACCCGAACGCCATACCGTAGCCGCCGGTCAGATCGAAGAGGAAGCCCCCGAGCCAGGAGCCCAGCGCTGCGCCCACCTGGTGGGAGAGGAAGATCAACCCGAAGATGGAGCCCACGGAGAAACGCCCGAAGATGTCCGCCGTCATGGCGGAGGACATGGCCAGACTCCCGGACAGGCCGAGCCCGCCGATGGCCGCCACGATCATGAGCGTCACGGGATCCTGCACGAGGAAGAGCAGGCTGAAGGCTCCCGCCCTTAGGAGATACACGGAGGCCAGCACGGGCTTGCGCCCCCAGCGGTCGGAGATCACCCCCAGCGCCATGCCGCCCCCGATGCTCGTCAGTCCGAGGAAGCCCATGGCCGACGAGGCGGTCATGGCGTGGAAGCCGTGGTCGGTGAGCATGGGCACGCCGTGGGCCGAGAGCAGGCTCATGGAAAAGCCGCAATTGAACAGTCCACCCGCAAGCTGCCAGAAGGCCGGGACCTGGAGCGCGGCAGCCACCGTGGTCCGCTCCAGCGCCGGCGCCATCCCCTCGGCGAGGGGCTCGGGGGCGACGCCATCGGGGTGCAGGCCGACATCGGCCGGATCGTCGCGGAGGATCCAGAGCGAGAGCGGCAGCGTGATGAGCAGCGACCCGACGCCGAGGATCACGTAGGTCGCGCGCCAGCCGAACGTGAGGATGCACCACATCGAGATCGGAACCAGGAAGGACATGCCCGCCATGGAGGCCGCCGACAGCACGCTGACCGCCGTCCCGCGCCGCCTGATGAACCAGCGCGACAGCGTGGCCGAGGCGACCACGTGGCCCGTCGCCGACAGCCCCAGCGCCACGAGCACGCCGTAGTAGAGGACGAACTCCCAGTAGGCGGTCATCGTCCCCGTGAGCGCGAGAGAGACCGCGACCAGGACGCCGCCCGCCGAGCAGACCACGCGGGAGCCGAAGCGGTCCACGAGGCGGCCGACCATCGGCATGAAGGCGCCGTAGAGGAAGAGCGAGAGCGAGACGACGAGGGAGAAGGTGCCGCGGTCCACGCCCAGCTCGGCAGCCACGGGCTTGAGGAAAGGGCCAACGGTGAAGCGGATCCCGGTGGAGAGGAAGATGATGAGCGCGAAGGCCCCGGCGACCCACCAGCCGTAATAGATGCGCCCGGCGGTCGCCCGGTCATGGGGTGTCATCGCGAGGGGATTTTACTCCGCGTGCTATCCTTCCGCCATGCCTTTGCCCTCGATCCTCGCCGCGGCGGCGCGCGGCGCGGCCCGCTGATGCGCGTCGTCCTCGCCGCAGCGGCCGCGGCGCTGCTGTTCGGCGGATGCGCGTCGACGGCGGACACCGCCGGCCCGCGCAAGGCCCAGCCGCCGCCCCGGATCGCCGATCTCCTCCTCGTGGGCTTCTCCGGGACCGAGGTGGCCGGCAATGAGGAGCTGCGGGCGCTCGTCTGCGACGTGAAGGTCGGCGGCGTGATCCTCTTCGAGCGCGACGTGGCCGCCGGCACCCCGCGCAACATCGTGAGCCCCGAGCAGGTCGCCCGGCTCACGGCCGATCTGCAGGCGCTGGCCCGGAGCTGCGCCGGCCGGCCGCTCCTGATCGCGGCGGATGCCGAGGGCGGACTCGTCATGCGCCTCTCGGCACGCGCCGGCTACCTGCCGACCCTCTCGCCCCAGGAGCTGGGGGACGGCGGCGACGTGGCGCAGACCGAGCTCGAGGCCCGGCGCCTCGGGGCGCGGCTCAGGGAGGCCGGGATCAACTGGAATCTCGCCCCCGTCGTGGACGTGGCGGTGAACCCGACCAACCCGGCGGTGGTCACGCTGGGCCGGACCTTCGGCAGCGATCCGGAGCAGGTCACCGCGCACGCCCGCGCCTTCATCACCGGGATGCGCGCGGCCGGGATCCTGACAACACTCAAGCACTTCCCGGGACACGGATCGAGCCGCGTGGACTCCCATCTCGGCTTCACCGACGTGACGGACACGGCCGATCTCGACGTGGAGCTCCTGCCCTACCGGAGGCTCATCAAGGAAGGGCTCGCCGACAGCGTCATGCCCGGCCACGTCTTCAACCGGACCCTGGACCCCTG
>MGBT01000231.1:0-274 GCA_001788395.1 Candidatus Rokubacteria bacterium GWA2_70_23 | reverse complement strand
TGCTGCTCATCTCCCAGAACAGCGTGAAGAACGAGCCCCGCGCGGCCGCCCGCGTGGTGGCGGCCATCGAGCAGGCGCTCGAGGAGTGGCGGCTGTCCCGCAAGACCGTGCGGGCTGCCATCGAGCGCGTGGCCGCGCTCCGGGCCCGCCTCGCCCCGTAGCGCCCGCGCTCAGTCGCCGAAGCGGATCCGCACCTCGCCGACCTGCGCGCTCAGGTAGGACAGGAGCGCGTGATGGATCGCTACCAATGCTCCCACCGATGCCGATGGCACAG
>MGBT01000230.1:584-828 GCA_001788395.1 Candidatus Rokubacteria bacterium GWA2_70_23 | reverse complement strand
CTGCGCCTCGTGCCGCGCCCGGAGGGCCCGCACCGGATCGACGGGCACCACGGCCGGCGGCGGCACCTCGGCCAGCGGCCGGCCGTCCGGCCGCCGGAACCGGAGCGCGCCGTCAGGCTGCCGATCGACCTGGTACCCCTCCTCGTGGACCGCCCGGTGGTGCCGGCGACAGAGAAGCGCGAGGTTCGAGAGCGTGGTCGGGCCGCCTTGCGCCCAGTGGCGGAGGTGATGCCCCTGCCCGAAC
>MGBT01000230.1:0-522 GCA_001788395.1 Candidatus Rokubacteria bacterium GWA2_70_23 | reverse complement strand
CGGGGGGATGGTCCGGGTCCGGGCCCCGATCTCCAGGAGGCGCCCGTCCGGGTCGTGCCGCATCATCACCCGGCTCGCGTCGCAGGCCAGCCGTCGCGACGTTTCCGCGGGAACGTGCGGTCCGTCCTCGAGGACGGATTGGCCGGGCTGCTCCGGGTCCGCCAGCGCCGATGCATCGACATGGACCACCACCTGGTACCGCTCTCCCGGGGCGCCGGGATCGAGCTCGTGGTGGAGGGCCGTCTCCGCGAGCAGCGCCAGCGCGTCCGCCTGCTGCTGGGCCGTGGTCGGGCGATCCTCGATCGGGTCAGCCAGGCGGGTGGCCGCCTCCATACCTCGGGTCCGCTGGTACAGCGCCTCGCGGGCCGCGTCCAGCGCCCGCAGGAGCAGGGCCCCCACCTCCGGCGTGAGCCGCCCCCGGAGCACCACCGTGCCGTCCTCGTCCTGGTGGACATGAAGCGCCCGGCTCGCGTGCTGGCGCTTTGCCTCCCGGGCCTCGGCGTGCCGGTCCACGCGCCGCCA
>MGBT01000229.1 GCA_001788395.1 Candidatus Rokubacteria bacterium GWA2_70_23 | reverse complement strand
GCATCCGCCAGCTCCTCGAGGACCCGGACCTGATCGCCAGGCTCGGCGGCGCCGCCCGCGAGTACGTGCGGCGCACCTTCCTCGTCACCCGCCACCTGGGCGACTACCTCGCGCTGCTGGCGAGCCTCACCGCTTAGGAGGCGCCCCGGCATGGCGAGCCTCGGGGATCTCCCTCTCGCGGCGGAGAGCCTCACGGCCCTGGAGGCGGCCGGGCCGCTGGACCTGGTGGCCGGCGTGTACGCCGACGAGGAGGCCGGCGGGACCACCGACCTGCTCGACGCCGCGGCGACGGCGCTGGCGAAGCATTTCCCTGCTCAGCGGGCGGCGGTGCTCGCCTTGCCCGTTGGATGGCGGCAGGCCGCCCTGCCCGCGATCCGCTCGTGGGCGGGCGCCGAGCCGGCGAGCCGGCTCTGCCTCGAGTCGAGACCGGACGCCGACGCTGGGCAGGCCCTGCGCACGCTGCTGTCGGTGGCGGGCCGGCTCGAGGTGCGCGGCGCGGTGCTCCTGGACGCGACCCTGGCCGGGCTCCCCCCCGAGGCGATCCACGCTCTGCTCGAGCCCGTGGCGGCCGGCCAGGCCGACTGCGCGCTGCCCGCCTACACGCGATCGGTGACGGAAGGCACCCTCACCACCAATCTCCTGGCCCCGCTGACATGCGCCCTGTACGGCCGGGCGGGCCAGCAGATGGTGGGCGGCTGCGCCGCGCTCTCCGGCGCGCTCCTGCAGCGACTGCTCGCGAGGACGGCCGAGGCGGAGGGATGGAAGGCGCCCGCCACGGAGATCTGGCTCACGACCACGGCCCTCCTGTCCGACGGGCCGGTTGTCCAGGTCCATCTCGGGCGGCGGCCCAGGCACCCGGGGCGACCGCCGGCCGACCTGCCGACCATCGTCGCCGAGACCGTGGGGCCCCTGCTCACGCTCATGGGGCGCCATCGCGAGGTCTGGCAGGAGGCGCGCGATGCCCGGGCAGTACCCCTCATCGGAGGTCCCGCGACCATGCTCCCTGACCAGGGCGGCGTGGACGTGGAGCGCATGGTCCGCGCGTTCCGCCTCGGGCTCAAGGACCTCCTCCCGGTCTGGGAGCAGATCATGCCGGACACCACGCTGACGGACCTCTATCCGCTGCCCTTCCTCGCTCCCGACGAGTTCCGCTTCGCGCCTCGGCTCTGGGCCCGGGTGGTCGGCGGCTTCGCCGTCGCTCACCACGACCGGCGGCTGCCCCGCGATCATCTGCTGCGCGCGCTGACCCCCCTCTACCTGGGCCGGGTCGCGGCCTTCCTGCTGGAGACGCGCGACCGCTCCCCGGCCGAGATCGAGCAGGCGGTCGAGGAGATCGCCGGAGCCTTCGAGGCGGAGAAGCCAACCCTCATCGGCCGGTGGCGGTAGGGCCATGCTCCGCCAGGCGCTCGAGCGCCACGGCTTCGAGGTGCACGAGGCGGCCTCGGGCGAGCAGGTGCTCCAGGCGCTGGAGTCGGCCCGCCCGGACGCCATCGTGCTCGACAAGGAGATGCCGGGGTTGAGCGGCTTCGAGGTCCTGGGGCTGATCCGCCAGCACGACGTGGCCGTCCCCGTCATCGTGATCACCGCCTTCGGCGGGCTGGCCGTCAGGGCGGAAGCGCTCCGCCGCGGGGCCACCGCCTACGTCGAGAAACCGTTCCGGGTGAATGCGCTGGTCGAGCAGCTTCTGGCGGTGACGGAAGGCCGAGGGCCACGGAGCGCCAGCCGTGGATAGAGCGATGCAGCTCTGGAGCGCCGAGTCCCTCTCGCCGTGTACCGCCTGCTCACGCGGTACCCGGAGTGGCGGGGCCGGTTGCGGTTCGTCCAGGCGGGTGTGCCGAGCCGCACGCGGATCGCTGCCTACCAGGGGCTGCAGACGAGGAAGCCTTCCACGTCCCGCGAGGCCAGGGTGTGACCATCCGCGTGGGCACCGACCCGGAGGATACGGCCGCGCTTCACCGGGTTGCAGACGTCGAGGGAGTCTGGCAGTGTCCTGCTCACGTGGCGCGCGCGTTCGGAGCTTCAGGCTCCTGTGAGCGGATCGACCAAGACCTCGGGGGTGTGCGGCGACCGGCCGAGGCCGAAGGGGTTCTATCTGGGTTGGAGGCGAAGCGATGGAAGACCCGGGGGTAGGATATGGAACCAGGTTTCCCCGCTCAGGCTCGTGGCGGTCCTGCCGCGGCTGGGTGACCGCGTGCGCTGGGGTCGTGGTCACGCTTCTGGCTGGAGGCTGTGTGCTCCCGCCCCCGAGCGGCACGCACTTGCCCCCGGAGGTCCAGGTCGTCCCGACCGATGCTCGAGCGATCGTCTATGGAACCACGGCCAGGGCGGTCCTGGAGCACCCGGCGCTGCGCGACGGACTCCGCATGCTCTTCGGGCCGGACTGGGCGGCCACGGGCCCGCAGCGGCGCGTGTCGCTTCCCGCGCACGACTTCTTCGGTGGGTCGGAGCGCCCGCGCCTGCTCCGGATCGCGGGTCGAGAGTACGTGGCCGTCCCCGGATGCATCGAGCGCGCCTGCGGGACCCACCGCGGGCTCCTGCTGATCGCAGGTCCCACCGAGCTGCTCGCCCGCCTCGACGATGGCGGCCTCAGCGTCCACTACGTGCACGGCACGGGGCTGGCGCCGAGCCCGGAGATGCGCGCCCTGGTGGATGCGGCGCGGCGCGCGCTCAGGCGATAGAGTCCCTGCCCGCCATCCCGGCGTCGGCTTCCGTCGTCGGCCTACCGCTCACACGGCGCCGATCGGATACAATGCGGGCCATGTCGGCGCGGCGCTTCTCCCTCTTGCTCTTGCTGTATGTCTCGCTGGATGTGGCCAATCCCTTGATGCCGGGAGCCGTCCAGTTCGTGGACGGCTCGGTCGAGGTGATTCAAGCTGATCGCGCCCGAGCCGAGAGCATTGTCGCCCCCACGCTCCTCGCCCGCCTGCCGACGCTCGAACGGCCGCAGGTCGCTATCCAGACCCTCCCGCCCTCGCGCCCGGTGACCGTCGATAGCCGGCAGGCCCTGCTTCCGGTCCGGCGCCCTGCTGACGCCTCCTCAGGTTCCCCCTCGCCCACAGAAGACCACTAACCCGTCCTCGCGCCTTCGCGTCCCCGCCTGCCGCTGGTGCGGCAGCGCGCCCTCTCTCTCTCCGCGGAGGACGGCACCGTGAAAATGAAGGAAGGCTGGGAAGGTCTCGTGGTGAGCCTGTGGATGGCCCTGGTCGCCGGGATTGTGATCCTGGTGCTCAAGCTCAGCCTGGGCTGAGGAGGGCTCCATGGCCGGAGCCGGCCGGTAGACGAGGACTGGGACCCGATGCCGTGGTATGCGGTCCTGCCGTTCGTGGCAATGCTTGTCGCCATCGCCATTTGTCCATTGTGGGTGCCGCATTGGTGGGAGCGGAACCGTAACAAGCTCCTCGTGTCCTGCGGCCTCGGCCTCCCAGTCGCGGGGTTCTACCTCGTCCAGCGGCCACCAGCGCTCCTGCACACGCTGGAAGAGTATCTGTCCTTCATGCTGCTGCTGGCCGCTCTCTACACGATCTCCGGCGGCATCCGGCTGACGGGCGACCTGGAGGCGACGCCGCTGACGAACACCGCCTTTCTGGCGGTGGGATCCGTCCTGGCGTCGCTGATCGGGACTACGGGAGCCTCGGTCCTGCTGATTCGAGCGCTGCTCGAGACCAACCGGGAGCGGAGCCGGGTCATCCACACCGTGGTCTTCTTCATCTTCCTGGTCTCGAACATCGGCGGTCTGCTCACGCCGATCGGCGATCCGCCGCTCCTCCTGGGCTATCTCAAGGGCGTCCCCTTCTTCTGGCCCCTCAGGCTGTGGCGTCACTGGCTGGTGGCCGTCGGGGCGTTGCTCGTGACCTACTTCGTCTGGGACTCCATCCAGCATGCGCGTGAGCCCCTCGCGCGGCTCCGGCGCGATCGCTCGGAGCTCCGTCCGTTGCGGGTCGAGGGGGCGGTGAATGCCCTCGCGCTCCTCGGGGTCGTCGCGGCCATCGCCCTTCTGCACGCGCCCTGGCGCGAGGGACTCATCCTTGGCCTGGCGGGTGTATCCGTCTGGCTGACCCCCCGACGGGTCTGGCACGCCAACGGGTTCACGGCCGCCCCGATGGTCGAAGTGGCCGTCCTGTTCCTCGGCATTTTCCTCACCATGATCCCGGCGCTGGAGATTCTTCGGGCGCGAGGCCCCGAGCTGAGCGTCCAGGCCCCGTGGCAGTTCTTCTGGGCCACCGGCCTCCTGTCCTCCTTCCTCGACAATGCGCCGACGTACCTCGCCTTCCTTGCCCTCGCCCAGGGACTCGGACTGACCAACGACGTCGTCGGGGTGTCCCATGAGGTTCTGGCCGCGATCAGCGTGGGGGCGGTGTTCATGGGAGCCAGCACGTATGTCGGAAACGCGCCCAACTTCATGATCAAGGCCATGGTTGAACAGAGCGGCGTCAAGATGCCGACCTTTCTCGGCTACATGGGGTACAGCGCGGCCATTCTGCTCCCGCTGTTTGTCGTGCTGACCTTCCTCCTGTTCTGAGGACGCGAGAGCGCAAGGCCAGGGACGGGGGGACGGGTCCTGCCTGGGTGTCCTCGACGCTACGGCGGCCCGCCGGCACGCGCCCGGCCCGCCGTGACGTACTCCGCCTCGGGTCCGGGCCTCCTCCCGCCGGTCGAACGGTCGGAGATGCGCGACAGCTCATCGAGAAGCAGGCCTGCCCACCGGTAGATGTTGTGCTCGCGCACCTGCTGGTGCATGCGTCCCATGCGCCTCCGCCGCTCCTCGGACGGCATCTCCACTGCCGCTCGGATCGCCTCGGCCGTCTCGTCCAGGTCGTAGGGGTTCACGAGCAAGGCCTCGCCCAGCTCCCGCGAGGCCCCCGTGAAGCGGCTCAGGATCAGCGCCGCCTCCCCGTCGTCGCGAACCGCGACGAACTCCTTGGCGACGAGGTTCATGCCGTCATGCAGGGAGGTCACCATGCAGAAGTCGGCATGGCGATAGAAGGGCCAGATGTCCCGGTGGTCATGATGGTGCCTGAGGTACACGATGGGCTGCCAGCTCTTCGTGCCGAGGGCGCGATTCACCGCGTCCACGGTCGCGTCGACCTCCGCCTGGAGCTCCTGGTACCGCTTGATCCGGCTTCGGCTCGGGGCACCGACCTGGACGAACACGAGCCGCTCGCGGTATTCGGGGAAGCGCTCGAAGAACCGCTGGAGCGCCAGGAAGCGCTCCGGCAGCCCCTTCGTGTAGTCCACCCGCTCCACTCCCACCCCCAGGAACTCCGCCGCGATGCCCAGCTGGTCCAGGAGGGCCTTCCGCGAGATCTCCGGGGGGTCCTCCACGAGGTCCGGGGCCACGCTGATCGGAAACGGTCGGATACAGGCAGTGTGGTCGCCCCGCACCACCGAGAAGTGCGCTCCGTCCACTCGCGCCTCGAGCGCGCGATCGACGGTATCCAGGAAGTTGTTGCAATGGTACTGCGTGTGGAAGCCGATGAGGTCCGCCCCCAGCATTCCGAGAAGGATCTCCCGCTGCCACGGGCAGATGCCAAAGGCCTCGGCGTTCGGCCACGGAACATGCCAGAAGATCGCGATCCGCGCGTCGGGCCGCGCCTCCTTGATGAGCGCGGGGAGCAGCGCGAAGTGGTAGTCGTGGATCACGACCGTCGGGGAGTCGACCCCCGCCATCTCGTCGAGGAGGGCCTCCGCGAACTTCTTGTTGACGGCCCGGTATGCCAGCCAGTCGTCGGGCCGGAACACGGGCCGCACGTGGACGACATGGCAGAGCGGCCACAGGCCCTCGTTGGACAAGCCGTAGTAGTACCCGTCGTCCTCGTCCGGAGTGAGCCACACGCGCCGCAACGTGTAGCGCGGGTCCTCCACGGGTAATCCGAGCCGGCCCCTGGCGTCCGCCGTCTCCCGATCGGCGACGCCACTGCCGTGCGCCACCCACACGCCGCCGCAGGCCCGCATCACCGGCTCCATGGCCGTCACGACCCCGCTCGCAGGAGTCTGGGCCACGATCTCCTTGCCCCTCCAGAGGTGGCTGACCGGCTCCCGATTCGACACGACGAAGAGGGGCCGCGTGCCGAATCTGAGGCGAACGAACTGCTTGAGCCGCTCCTCGGTCCAGATCACGTCGCCCGCAAGGCGCAAGGCCGCTTCCTGCTCCGCTGCGGCCTGGGCGCGGTACAGTTTCCTCGCGAGGCCGGCCACCTCCACGCTCAAGGCGCCGAACAGCCCAGGATCCGCAGTTCGGGGAGGCGGCGCAGGGTTGCTCCTCAGGCGCTTCGCCCACTCGGCCATCTCCGACAGCGGACGCGCCACGCTGATCCGGACGACGAAGAGGGCGACGACAGAGATGCCCAGCGCAAGGGCCAGGAAGCGAATGGCGTTGTCCTGCCAGAGCCCGCTCTCGGCGGCGTCGAGATGGGCGGCGTCCAGGAAGACCGCAACTGCCCCGGCGGACCGCTCCTCGTGCTGGAGCGGCGTCGCGTACACGTACGTGTTCCCGCCGTGGATCGTCCGGAACCCCTTCTGGGCAGCGCCGAGCGTGATCGCCTCCGTGACTTCGGGCAGGGCGGGGGGCAGGGCAAGAGGCATGTCCGGCGCCACGGACACAAGACTCCCGAACTGGTCATAGACCGCGATGCGGCGATCGGGGCGCGCGAATTTCTTGAGCAGGCGCGCAACGGTCGGGGCGGAGCCCTTCCGGACGGCCGGCTCCACCGCCTCCTTCAGCCCCTCGCCGAGGAGCGCCGCCCGCCGGGCCAGGTCCTGCTCCAGCCGGCCCCGCTCCTCCCGAACCTGGAGGAAGGCGAATCCGGCCATGATGACCAGCGCCGAGATCCAGATCGCCCCCACGAGACGAGCCGTGACCCTCATGGGGAGCGCTCTGCCTCCGTTCCCCCTCGGCCCGTCGGCTCGCCCCCCAGCATGAGGTGCCCCTGGCGCGTCTCGTTCGCGATGGCCTCCACGATCTCGGCCATGCGGAACGGTTTTTCCAGGTCGCAGCGCGCGCCTCCGCGCAGGGCCTCCTCGGCGACGCGGGGTCCCTCCTGTTCGAGCACAACCCGGAGGACCGCAACCATCTCGGCGTCGTCGTCAATGAGCAGCACGCTTCGGTGAGCCATACCGTCCGCCACCTGATCCCCCGCACGCTCCTGTTGCATCGGGCCCCCCGCAAGTTCAGTGCCAGGCAGTCACTCCGCGAATGCTGTCGACGAAGGGCAGTGTTCGCGGGGAGATGCCGGCCGCCTCCGGACCTCCGGCGCCGGCGCCTGCACGGTCGCGAGCGACATGATGTCGCCTCGACGCCAAACTGGCGCCGGTCGGAGCTCCGAGCCAGGGGGACTCGACCCGGCCTCCTGCCGCTTCACGAGGAGGTGGGCGCGACGGTTCTGGCTCCAGCACGCCTCGGTGCGGTCCCCTCTCATCCTGGGAACCGGGTGCCAATTCCTGCCACAGCCGTACCGCTTTTTCCGCGCAGAGTGTAGGAGTTTCGCCCGACCGGACCCCGGGCCTTCAGGCTGAATATTGAATATCGAGACCTTACGTGCCGTCCAACTCGGCAATTCGTGGGCATGATGATTGCAAGCTACGTGTGCCACGAAGCTCAAAGGGTTGGATACCCCTTGGCCCAAGAGGAGATTGGTGATGGATGACGTCAAGCAGCGACTCGAGGCGGATCTGGCCCGGACGGTGGAGAGAATCCGGCGGATGGGTGGTGGGGTGGTCTTCGAGGAGTTTCCGGGCTCGATCGGGGACAGGACGGCCATGGCCGATGAGGTGGATCTGATCCGCGTGAACGAGGACCGGGAGATGAGCTTCGCCACCCGGAGCCTGCTCGTCGAGCGCGCCAACAAGCTCGCGGAGGCGCTCGAGCGGCTGCGCGAAGGGGAGTACGGGATCTGTCAGGAGTGCGGCGAGCCCATCGCGCCGGCGCGACTCCGGGCCATGCCCGAGGTGCTGACCTGCGTGCGCTGCCAGGACATGCTGGAGCGGAGCGCCCGGAGACTCGCGCCCGCAGGTGCGGCCTTCGGCGGGGACGAGGGCGACGAGGATTAGAAGCCTTCACCCAGCCGGGGACGGCTGGGGCAACGACGCAGATGGGCCCTTTTCAGCTCCACAGGCCGCTCAAAAGGGTCCAGATGCGAGGCGGCACCCGACGGCCGCACGCGAGGCGTACTTTCCGTACGTTGAGCGTGCGGCCGAGGGTGCCAACGACGCAGATGGGCCCTTTTCAGCGGCCTGTTAGCCGGGCGCGCAAGAGCGCCGGCCGGTCGGTGATGATCCCGCTCACCCCCCATGAGACGAGCCGGTCCATCTGGGCCGGCTCGTTGACTGTCCAGACGTAGCAGCCGAGCCCCGCCCCCAGGATCGCCGCCGTATCGTGTTCAGTCAGCAGGTGTGCCCCCGGACAGATGGCCTGAACAATGCCGGGCGCCACCACCGCCGGGTCCAGGGGAGGCTGCGCCACCAGCGCCCCGAGCGTGACCTCCCGGCTGAGCGTCCGGACGCGCGCGAGCGCCTCGTGGTCGAAGGACTGGACCAGCGCCCGGTCGACGACCTCGTAGATCTCGAGGCAGGCCACGACCCGCTCCTCGATGCCGGGGTAGAGGTCCGATCCCCCCTTCAGCTCGATCCAGAAGCGCGTGCGGTCGCGGAAACGCTCGAGCATCTCCTGGAGCGTCTGGATGCGCTGCCCCCGGAACACCGAGGAGCGCCAGCCTCCGGCGTCCAGCCGCTTCAGCTCCTGGACGGTCCGATCCCGGACGGACCCGACACCATTGGTGGTCCGCTCGAGCGTCCCGTCGTGGATCACCACCGGGTGGTCGTCCCGGGAGAGGTGGACGTCGAGCTCGATGGCGTCGGCGCCCTGCGCCAGGGCCAGCTCGAAGGCCGCGATGGTGTTCTCGGGGGCCTCCGCCGATGCGCCCCGGTGGGCGATCACCAGTGGCCGGCTGGCGTCATGCCGCATTGTCTCGCTCATCGCTCCCGTGGCAGTATCGGGACGTGCGCACGCCCGTCCTGGATCTCTTCCGCCCCGCCGTGTGGCTCGGGGCGCGCCTCTATTTCGGCATCCGCTTCGAAGGCGTCGAGAACATCCCCCGGGATGGGGGGCTGATCATCACCCCGAACCACGTGACCTACGCCGACCCTCCCCTCGTCTCCATCCCGGTGCGCCGCCCCGTTTACTACATGGCCTGGAGCGCGCTCTTCCGCATCCCGCTGTTCTCCTGGCTCATCCGGCGCCTGCGCGCCTTTCCCGTCCAGATCGAGTCCGCCGACCCGAAGGCGACGCGGGAAGCCGTGCGGTTGCTCGATACGGGAGCGGCAGTGATGATCTTCCCCGAGGCCGGGCGGAGTCCCGACGGGAGGCTGCAGCGCTTCAGGCCGGGCGCGTTCCGGCTGGCGTGCTCCCGCAACGTGCCGGTGCTCCCCGTGACCATCATCGGGGGCAACGACTCGTGGCCGCCCGGGCGCTGGCTCCCGCGCCCTGGCCGCCTCACCATCGTGTACCACCCGCTTATCTGGCCAGCGGGGGGCAATGATGTCAAGGGCACCGCCCAGGAGATGGCCAAGAAGGTCCGCGCCGCGGTGGTCTCGGCGCTGCCGCCGGCGCTCCGTCCTTCCGACGGCGAGTAGCCCCCGCGCATCAGCGGGATTTCCGGGCGGCAGTCGGTGCTATGATCGCGGCAATCCACCGCCGGAGCGCGTCGGGGCCATGATCAACGTCAACAAGCTGTTCCGCCGGCTGAGCATCCGCACCAAGCTCGTCATCGCCTTCGTCCTGCTGGGGGTGGTGCCGGTGGCCGTCGTGGGAGGCTACGGCGCGGTCTTCTCCTTCTCGCTTCTCAACCAGACCGTCCTCGACGGCCTGCGTGAGGGAGTCTCGCTCAAGGCGGGAGAGGTCCAGCAGTTTCTCGAGACCGTGCGGGACGACGTGATGTTTCTCACGCGGCTGCCAACCCTGCAGACGATGGTCGCGTCCGGGTCGGCTCCCTCGCGCGCGGCGACCGACCCCGTCCAGCAGGCCTTCCTCGCCTTCTCCCGATCCCGGAAGGCCTATTACCAGATCCGCTACCTCGACGAGCGGGGACGCGAGGTCGCCCGCGTGGACTTCGACGGGGAGCGCCATTACGTGGTCCCCGCCGCCGGGCTCCAGGACAAGAGCGACCGCTACTACTTCCGCGAGGCTATGCGGCTGCCGGTCGGGGCGGTCTACGTCTCTCCCATGGACCTCAACGAGGAGTGGGGGAAGGTCGAGCGTCCGGCGAAGCCCGTGGTGCGGTACGCGGCGAGGGTGGTCGACCCGCGCGGCGAGGCGCGGGGGATCGTGATCGTGAACCTCTACGCGTCGAAGATCCTCTCGCAGGTGGTGAGCCTGGGGCGCGAGCGCGGCACGGTTTTCCTGGTGGACTCGCAGGGAATCTATCTCGCCGACTCGCGGCGGATGCCACCCGAGGCCAGCGGCTTCGCCGCCGCGGGCGACAGCCTCCACGGAGATTTCGCGCGCGAGATCACGGCCAGGGTGCTCTCGGGCACCGCCGGCGCGGTCGTGGAGCCGGGGCTCAGGGGCCGCATCCTCGCCTTCGCGCCGATCCACCCGGGACCTGGGCGGGGCCCGTGGGTCGTGGCCCACGCCTACAGCAAGGCCGAGGTCCTCTCCACGATCCGCTCGCTCCAGCTTCTCGTGGCGGTGCTGGGGGCGGGCGTGCTCGTGGTGGCCGCCGTGGTGGGCGTCGCCGCCGCGCGGCACTTCACGCGGCCCATCGCCGCGCTGACCAAGGCCGCCGAGGCCGTCGCGGCGGGGGATTTTGACCGCATCATCCGCGTAGAGACCAACGACGAGCTGGAAGACCTGAGCCACCAGTTCAACCGGATGGCCGGGCACCTGAAGCAGCACGAGCGGGAGCTCCTCGAGGCGCGGGAGCGCGCCGAGCGGTTGGCCCGGGAGGCGGGGGCGCTGTTGCGCATCGGCACCGAGATATCGAGTCTCCTCTCGCTGCCGGAGATCCTCCAGCTCGTGGTGGACAAGGCGCGGGAGCTGCTCGGGGCCGATGTGGCCATCCTCTGCCTGGCGGAGCCGGGCATGGGGCTGCGCGTTGGCGCCACGAGCGGCGCCGGGGAGGCCCTGCGTCTCGGCCCCGGCGCTCCGCTGGACGCCACTGACTGCGGCCGGGCGGGGGCGCTGGGCTGCCTGTGCCCCGTGACGCACGGCGGGCTCCTGCCGACCCATGTCGCCGCGCCGCTGCGGACAGGCGAGCGCGAGGTCGGCGATCTCTGCGTCGGCTACCGGGCCCCGCGCGAGGTGGACCGGGAGCAGATGGACTTCCTCCAGGGGCTTGCCAACCAGGCGGCCATCGCCATCGAGAACGCGCGCCTCCACCGTGAGGTGCGGGATCTCGCCCGGCTGGAGGAGCGGGATCGGATCGGGCGCGACCTCCACGACGGCGTCATCCAGTCCATCTACGCCACGGGCCTCGGGCTCGAGGAGTGCATGCGGCTGGCCGCCGAGGGCTCGCCCGAGGTCAAGCCCAGGCTCGAAGAGGCCATCGAGGGCCTCAACACCGTGATCCGGGACGTCCGGAATTACCTCGTGGGGCTCGACCCCGAGGAGCTGCAGGACCGCGACGTGGCCGGCGCCCTGGACGCGCTCGTGCGGGGGCTCGCGCTGAACTCGCTCCTGGCTGCCGACCTCTCCGTGGAGGAGGGCATCGACCGGCTGCTCACGCGCGACCAGGTCATTCACCTCTTCCAGATCTGCCGC
>MGBT01000228.1 GCA_001788395.1 Candidatus Rokubacteria bacterium GWA2_70_23 | reverse complement strand
GGAAGAGGCCACCAAGATCATCCAGGGAATCTACGGCGAGCCCATCAAGGAAGATCTGATCCACAAACGCATCACGGAGATCAAGAAGGGGGGCGGGCCGGTCGTCGTCTCGTCCATCCCCCAGCGCGCCGAGCGTTTTGCGAAGATCGCCGAGGACGCGGGCGCGGACTTCTTCGTGGTCCAGTCCACGGTCACGACAGCGCGGCACATCGCCACCGAGTACCCCCCGGTGGACCTGCGGAAGCTCAAGAAGAACCTCTCCATCCCTCTCATCGTCGGCAACACGGTGACCTACGAGGCCTGCCTCGAGCTCATGGACTGCGGCGTGGACGCACTGCTGATCGGCGTGGGGCCGGGGGCGGCATGCACCAGCCGCGAGGTGCTGGGCCTCGGCGTGCCGCAGGTGACCGCGACCGCGGACTCGGCCGCGGCGCGCGATTTCTACTACAAGCGGACCGGGCGGTACGTGCCAATCATCACGGACGGCGGCATGACCACCGGCGGGGACATCTGCAAGGCGCTGGCCTCGGGCGCGGACGCGGTGATGATCGGCTCCGCCTTCGCCCGCGCCCATGAGGCGCCGGGCCGGGGCTACCACTGGGGGATGGCGACTCCCCACTCGAACCTGCCGCGCGGCACGCGCATCCGTGTCGGCGTCGCCGGCCCCCTGGAGCAGATCCTCTTCGGGCCCGCCTTCACCGAGGACGGCACGCTCAACCTCGTGGGAGCCATCCGGACATGCATGGGCTCCGTGGGTGCGGCCACGATCCGGGAGCTCCAGCAGACCGAGTTGATCATCGCGCCCTCGATCAAGACCGAGGGCAAGGTGTTCCAGCGCGCCCAGAAGCTGGGCTCCCCTCGCTGACGGGGAGGGGCCCTGACCGCGACCCCCGCGCCGCGCGTCCGCTCCTCCGGCCCGCTCTGTCTCTCTGGCGTGTTGCCCGGGCGCCCCGATGAGCGCTTGCGCGAAGAGGCCCAACCGCGAGGCGAAGTCATCCACGTTCAAGCGAGATAAATGGACAAGATCGCAATCCTCGACTTCGGCGCCCAGTACACCCAGCTGATTGCCCGCCGGATCCGCGAGATGAGCGTCTACTCGGAGATCATCGCGTGCACCCATCCTGTCGAGGAGGTGCTGGCCGGCGGCTACAAGGGGATCGTGCTGTCTGGCGGCCCGGCCAGCGTGTACGAGGACGGGGCGCCCCTGCCCGACCGGAAGCTCTTCGAGGCGGGCGTCCCGATCCTGGGCATCTGCTACGGCATGCAGGCCATGGCGTATCTCCTGGGCGGCCACGTGGTCCCGGCCGAGCGCCGCGAATACGGTGGCGCCGAGCTCACGCTGGAGGGCACGGGGGAGCTCCTGGACGGCATCGTCCCGGAGCGCGGCAACCGCATCACGGTGTGGATGAGCCACGGGGACACGGTGATGCGGCCGCCCAGGGGGTTCACGCGGCTGGCATCCACGGCCAACTGCCCGGTGGCGGCCATGTCCGATCCGCAGCGCCGGCTCTTCGCGGTGCAGTTTCACCCGGAGGTGGCCCACACCCCGCAGGGCAAGACGGTGCTGAGCAATTTCCTCCGCGCATGCGGCGTCGCTCGCGACTGGTCCATGGCCTCCTTCGTGGACTCGGCCATCGAGACGGTACGCCGGACGGTGGGGGCCGATCAGGTGCTGTGCGCCCTGTCGGGCGGGGTGGACTCCTCGGTGGTGGCGGTCCTGGTGCACAAGGCGATCGGGGAGCAGCTGACGTGCCTCTTCGTCGACAATGGGCTGCTCCGGAAGGGAGAGGCCGAGGGCGTTGTCGAGACGTTCCGTGATGCCTTCAAGATCAAGCTCATCCATGTGGATGCAACGGGCCGGTTTCGCGAACAACTTCGTGGTGTCATCGACCCCGAAACCAAGCGGAAGCGGATCGGGGCCGAGTTCATCGCGGTCTTCGAGGAAGAGGCGCGGAGGCTCGGGCACATCCCGTGGCTGGCCCAGGGCACGCTCTACCCCGACGTGATCGAATCGGTGTCCTTCAAGGGACCGTCGGCGACCATCAAGACCCACCACAACGTGGGCGGGCTGCCGACCCGGATGCAGTTCAGGCTCGTGGAGCCGCTCCGGGAGCTGTTCAAGGACGAGGTGCGGGAGGTGGGGGCGCTGCTCGGCCTGCCCCCCGAGATCATCTGGCGTCAGCCCTTCCCTGGGCCGGGGCTCGCGATCCGCGTGCTGGGCGAGGTCACCGAGGAGCGGCTCGTGCTCCTGCGGGAGGCAGATGCGGTGGTGCAGGAGGAGGTGTGTGCGGCAGGGCTTGAGCGCGAGCTGTGGCAGGCCTTCGCCGTGCTGCTGCCGATCCGCACGGTGGGGGTCATGGGCGACTTCCGCACCTATGCCCAGGTCATCGCACTGCGGGCGGTGATGAGTCAGGACGCCATGACGGCGGACTGGGCGCACCTGCCCTACGATCTCCTCGGGAAGATCTCGAGCCGCATCATCAACGAGGTGAAGGGGGTCAACCGGGTGGTGTTCGATATCTCGTCGAAGCCCCCCAGCACCATCGAGTGGGAATAAGCCCGATGAACGCCGCGCGGGGGGCCTGACCGACATGGGTGGTGCCGACTTCGTCCACCTCCACGTCCACTCCGAGTACAGCCTGCTGGACGGGGCCGCCCAGCTCGAGAAGCTCGTCGAGAAGGCCAAGGCGCTCGAGTTCCCGGCGATCGCGCTGACGGACCACGGCAACCTCTTCGGCGCCATCGACTTCTACGCCGCCTGCCGGAAGGCCGGGATCAAGCCCATCGTGGGCTCGGAGCTGTACGTGGCGCCGGGCAGCCGGTTCGAGCGCTCGCCGCAGGATGGGGGCTACGAGGGCGCGAGTCACTGCACGGTCCTGGTGCGTAACGAGACGGGCTACCGCAACCTGATCAAGCTCGTGTCCAAGGCCTACCTCGAGGGTTTCTATTACAAGCCGCGCGTGGACCGGGAGCTCCTGGCCCAGCACGCGGATGGTCTGCTGGTGCTCTCGGGATGCCTGAACTCCGAGGTGAGCAAGCTCCTCTCGAGCGGCGAGGACGCCAAGGCGCGGCAGGTGGCCGGCTGGTACCAGGACGTCTTCGGACGGGACCACTACTTCATGGAGCTGCAGTCCCACGGGATCGAGGAGCAGCAGAGGGTGACCGAGGGCACGCTCCGCATCGCCCGGGCGCTCGGCGCCCCCGTGTGCGGGACCAACGACTCGCACTACCTCGAGGCCACGCACTCCCGCGCCCACGAGGCGCTCCTCTGCATCCAGACCGGCACCACCATGAGCGATCCGAACCGGTGGCGCTTCTCCACCGAGGAGTTCTACCTCAAGTCGGCCGAGGAGATGCGCCGGGTCTTCCAGGACGTGCCCGAGGCCTGCGCCAACACCCTGGCCGTGGCCGAGCGATGCAACCTGGAGCTCGCCTTCGGCACGTTCCACCTGCCGAAGTACCAGGTGCCCGGGGGGCACACGCTCGACTCGTACCTCGAGCACCTGGCGATGGAGGGCATGACACAGCGCTACGGCGCTTCGCCCCCCGAGGCGGTGATGGAGCGGCTGCGCTACGAGCTCGGCGTGATCTCCCGCATGGGCTTCTCGGGCTACTTTCTCGTGGTGTGGGACTTCATCGCCTACGCCCGCCGCCAGGGAATCGCGGTGGGGCCGGGGCGCGGCTCGTCGGCCGGGTCCCTGGTGGCGTACTGCCTCGGGATCACGAACGTGGACCCGATCCGCTACGGCCTCCTCTTCGAGCGCTTCCTGAACCCCGAGCGCATCTCCATGCCGGACATGGACATCGACTTCGCCGACGACCGGCGTGACGAGGTCATCCGGTACGTGGTGGAGCGCTACGGGGCCGACCGCGTGGCGCACATCATCACCTTCGGCACCATGGGCGCCAAGGCCGTGATCCGCGACGTGGGGCGGGTGCTCGGCTTCTCCTACGGGGACGCGGACCGCCTCGCGAAGCTCGTGCCCGGCTTCCCGCTCAACATCACGCTCGACGACTCGCTGGAGAAGTCGCCGGAGCTGGCGCAGATGGTGAAGCATGACCCGCGGGTGGGGGAGCTGTGGGGGGTGGCCAAGGCGCTCGAGGGGTGCACGCGGCACGCCTCGGTGCACGCCTCGGCGGTGGTCATCTCGGATGAGCCCCTCATGGACAGGGTGCCGCTCTACAAGGACCCCAAGCGGCCCGAGCTGATCACCGGCTTCGCCATGGGCCCCATCGAGAAGCTCGGGCTGCTCAAGATGGACTTCCTCGGGCTCAAGACGCTGACCGTGATCACCGACGCCGTCCAGCTCGTGAAGGAATCGCGCGGCGTCCCCCTCGATCCCGACGCCTTTCCCATCGACGACGCCCGGACGTACCAGCTCCTGAGCGAGGCGCGGACGCTCGGGGTGTTCCAGCTGGAGTCGCCGGGGATGCGGGACGCGCTCCAGAAGCTCCGCCCCGAGCACATCGAGGACCTGATCGCCATGGTGGCGCTCTACCGCCCGGGCCCCATGGACCTGATCCCGGACTTCGTCAACCGGAAGCACGGGCGTGCGCCCATCACTTACGAGCACCCGGCGATGGAGGAGCACCTCAAGGCCACCTACGGGATCATGGTCTACCAGGAGCAGGTGATGCGCCTCGCCGCCGAGCTGGCCGGCTTTTCCCTGGGCCAGGCCGACACGCTCCGCAAGGCCATGGGGAAGAAGGACCGCGAGCTGATGGCGCAGCAGCGAGAGCAGTTCATCGCCGGCTGTCGCGGCAAGAAGATGGACGCGCGGAAGGCGGAGCGCATCTGGGAGCTGATCGAGAAGTTCGCGGGGTACGGCTTCAACCGGTGCTTGACCGCGGATGCCCAGATCGAGATGAGCAATGGGATCCGAAAGCCCATCACGCAGGTGCGGTCCGGAGACATGGTGCTGACGAAGGACGGGCCGTTCAGGGCGCTGGGGGTCCGCCCGAGCGGGGTCCGCGCCGTCGGACGGCTGCGCCTCACCAACGGCATGGCCATCCGGTGCACACCGGATCACCCGATCTTCACCCAGCGTGGCTGGGTGAACGCCGAGGACGTGACGCCGGAGGATTTCATCGCGGTGGCGCGCGAGCTGCCGTCGGGACGTGAAAGCGTTCCGCCCGAGCGCCCCGCGCTGCTGGGTTATGCCCTGTCGGAAGGGTGCATGGGGTACGCCGGCCACTTCTACCTGTACTCGACCGTCGCCGACGAGATCGAGGACATGCGTCGCACCATCGCGGTATTCGCGAACACGCTTCCACGCGTCGAGTACCGCTCCCACGACAAGGCGTCCTCGGTGCGTCCCGTGCGTATCGATCGGAAGGTGCCCTCGGCGGCGGTTCGGTTCCTGTTCGAGGAATGCGGCCTCCAGTGGAAGGGGGCTCTCGACAAGCGCGTGCCGGCGCTGGTGGATCGCTGGGACCGAGACGCAGTGGCGGTCCTGGTCGGGAAGCTGTTCCAGGGGGACGGATGCGTCCATCGAAAGACGCGCTCGGTCTTCTACGCAACGTCCTCCGAAGGGCTGGTTCGAGATGTCCAGCGGCTCTTGCTCAAGCTGGGCATCTCGTCGACGACCCACACGAAGAGTTTCAAATACCGCGGCGGCCGGCGCGTCGGCTACACGGTAAGCCTCACGGGGGGGCGACGCACGTTCACTCGATTTCATGACCTCGTGGGCCCTCATCTGGTCGGCGCCAAGCGAGTCGCCCTCGCGACGCTGGCCGCTTCCTACGCCGGGACCAAGCCCCTTCTGGCTCGGGGAACTGTGGATGTGATTCCCTGGGTCCTGTGTCGGGAGCCCCTGAGAGAGGCGGTGCGCAAACGATTTCCGAGCCTGAGGGCCGGCAGCCGGGTTCTGGGAGTGGCGTGGCGCCTGTTCTTCGACGATGAGCGGCGGCGGGGCATCCGGCGGGACACAGTCGCACACCTGGCGCGGCAACTGGACGCCCCGGCGCTCGACGCGCTGGCGGAGGCTTCCGTCGGCTGGTCACGGCCGAAAGGGTTTGTGGTCGAGAGCTCGGAGCCGACCTACGACTTCGAGGTGCCCGGCGCCAGGAGCTTCATCGCGAATGGTATTGCCGTCCACAACTCACACGCCGCGTGCTACGCCTTCGTGGCGTACCAGACCGCGTACCTCAAGGCCAACTACCCGGTGGAGTTCATGGCGGCGCTGCTCACCTCGGAAATGGACAAGACGGACAAGATCGTCCAGCACATGGACGAGTGCCGGGCCATGGGGCTCACCGTGGCGCCGCCCGACGTGAACACCTCGGGCGCGCGGTTCGCGGTGTCGGCGGAGACGATCCGCTTCGGGCTGGCGGCCATCAAGAACGTGGGGGCCTCCGCCATCGAGTCCATCGTCCGCAACCGGGCCGGTGAGGGGCCCTTTGCCTCGCTCGCCGACTTCTGCATCCGGGCGGATCTCCGGCTCATCAACCGGCGTGTGATCGAGAGCCTGATCAAGGCCGGCGCCTTCGACTCGCTGGGCGGGACTCGGGCTGGCCTGCTGGCCTCGCTCGACCAGACGATGGAAGCCGGTCAGCGGCGGCAGCGGGACCGGGACGAGGGCCAGGCATCCCTCTTCGACGCCCTGGCGGGGCCGCCGACGGCGGACGGCAGCGGCGGCCGAGGGCGCGCGGGGATAACTCCCGGGGCGCCGCAACGCGACATGCATGAGTGGCCGGCCGAGCAGCTCCTGGCGTACGAGAAGGACGTGCTGGGCTTCTACCTGTCAGGACATCCGCTGGAGCGCTACCGTGAGACGGCCCGAGACCTGGGGACAGCCTCTGCGGCTGACATCGCCTCGCGGCCGGTGGCCTCTCGCGTCGCGCTCCTCGGGCAGATCGGGGCCGTCCGGGAGCGCGCGACCAAGAGCGGCAACCGCATGGCCTTCGCCACGCTCGATGTGGCCGACGGGGCGGTGTCCCTGACGGTGTTCCCGGAGGCTTTCAAGAGTTGCGGCGCGGCGTTGGGGACCCCGGGCCCGGTGATCGTCAAGGGGCGCATCGATGAGACAGACAAGGGGAGGGTCATCCTGGTGGAGGAGATCGCGCCGCTCCCGTCGGTGCTCCAGGGCGGTGGCGGTGGCACAAGGTCACTGGCGGGGCGCGGCACGGCCGGGGACGGAACCCGACGGCACGCGCATGCGTGCAGGATCCGGCTGCGCGCCGAGGCGCCGGAGGTCGACTCGCTGCTCGGCTCGCTGAGGCAGATCTGCCAGGAGCATCGGGGAGGGACGCCGCTCTTCGTCCACGTCCTCCTGCCGGAGCACGAGGTCGTCGTCAAGGCGAGCGGGTACCCGGTCGAGCCCGATCCCGAGCTCGTCGAGAAGATCGAGCGGCTCCTGGGGCCGGACGCCGTCACCGTCGAGTATGCCGGACGAGCTTGAGTTCGAGAAACCGATCCTGGAGCTGGAGAACCGGATCGCCGAGATCCGCGCCGCCGAGGGCGAGGCGGCCTCTCGCGACGCGATCGGCAAGCTCGAGGAGCGGCTGCGGCGCCTGCAGCAGAAGGTGTACGGGAGCCTCACTGCCTGGCAGCGGGCGCAGCTGGCCCGGCACCCGAAGCGCCCGCACGCGCTGGACCTCTTCCGCCTGCTCCTGACCGACTTCGTCGAGCTCCACGGCGATCGTGTCTTCGGCGACGACATGGCGATCGTCGGCGGGCTGGCCGGCTTCGAGGGGGAGCCCGTGGTCGTGGTCGGGCACCAGAAGGGACGTGACACGCGGGAGAACATCGCCCGCAACTTCGGGATGCCGCACCCCGAGGGCTACCGGAAGGCGTTGAGGCTCATGCAGCTCGCCGAGAAGTTCGGCAAGCCGGTGATCACCTTCATCGATACGCCCGGCGCGTATCCGGGACTCGGCGCGGAGGAGCGGGGCCAGGCGGAGGCCATCGCGCGCAACCTCCGGGAGATGGCAGGGCTGCGCACCCCGATCATCTCCGTGGTGACGGGAGAGGGAGGCAGCGGCGGGGCGCTGGCCATCGGGGTCGCGAACCGCGTCCTCATGCTCGAGCACGCCATCTACTCCGTCATCTCGCCCGAGGGGTGCGCGGCCATCCTCTGGGGCGACGCCTCCAAGGCCCCCGAGGCGGCCCGGCTCATGCGCACCACGGCCCCGGATCTCCAGCGGCTCGGCATCATCGACGGCGTCGTCCCCGAGCCCGTGGGAGGCGCCCACCGGAACTGGGAGGAGGCGGCCGGCAACCTTCGCACGGCGCTCCGCGAGCACTTGCGGCAGCTCAGGCCCAGGAGCCCCGGCGAGCTGGTCCAGGACCGCTACGAGAAGTTCCGGCGCATCGGCGTCTTCGACGAACCGGCCTGAACGCCTCGAAGTTTGACACCTCGCTGGGCCGGTGTTACCGTAAGCCCCAGGAATTTATGCCCAAACTCCATCTCATCACCTACGGCTGCCAGATGAACGAGTATGACTCCGAACGGGTGGCCGGGCTGCTCAAGCATGCGCGCTACGAGCTCACCGAATCCCCCGAGGCGGCGGACCTGATCCTGCTCAACACCTGCTCCATCCGCGAGCGAGCCGAGGAGAAGGTCTTCTCCCAGCTCGGATCGCTGAGACGGCTCAAGAGCGCCAACCCGGATCTCCTGATCGGCGTGATGGGGTGCATGGCCCAGCTCCAGCAGGGGAGGATCCAGGAGCGCGCGCCCTTCGTGGATCTGGTCTTCGGCTCCCCCGCGATCGCGCGGGTCGGGGAACTCGTGGCGCGCGCCCGCGCCGAGCGGCGTCCGGTCATCGAGACGGGGGAAGGGCCCCTTGTGAAGATCGCCACCCCGCCCGACGGGACGAGGCGCCTGAAGGCGTTCGTGACGATCATGGAGGGCTGTGAGAAGCACTGCACCTTCTGCGTCGTGCCGACGACGCGGGGCCGGGAGCGAAGCCACCCGCCGGAGTCCGTGCTGGAGGAGATCCGCGGCCTCGCCGCGCGCGGCTGCCGCGAGGTCACGCTCCTCGGGCAGACGGTGAACGCCTACGGGCGCGATCTCACGCCGCCCACCGACCTGGCCGACCTCCTCGAGCGGGTGAACGCGATCGCGGGCATCGAGCGGATCCGGTTCACGACGTCCAACCCGTACAACCTCAACCGCCGGCTGATGCGCGCGATCCGCGAGGTCCCGAAGGTGGTGGAGTACCTGCACCTGCCGCTGCAGTCGGGCTCCGACCGGATCCTCGAGCGCATGAACCGGGGCTACACCCGCGCCCGCTACCTCGAGCTGATCGCCGAGATCGAGGAGACCGTGCCGGACATCGCGCTGTCCACCGACCTCATCGTGGGGTTTCCGGGGGAGACGGACGAAGACTTCCAGCAGACCGTGGACCTGGTGGAGCGGTTGCGCTACGACAACGTCTTCGCGTTCCGGTACTCGCGCCGGCCGGGCACGCCCGCCGCCGAGATGCCCGACCAGGTGCCGGACGCGATCAAGGCGAGCCGGAATACGCGCCTCCTCACGGTCGCGACCCGCGTGGCAGCCGAGCGCAGCCGCGCCCTGGAGGGGCGCGTGCTGCCGATCCTGGCGGACGGCCTGTCCCGGAAGAACGCGCGAGAGGCGACGGGCCGCACCCGGTGCAACCGCGTGGTGAACTTCGATCCCGAGGGCCAGGACCTCTTCGGCGAGGTGGTTCCCGTCCTCATCACCCAGGCCCTGCCTCACAGCCTGCGCGGAGCGCTGGCCGGCCGCGAGGCCGTGCTCCAGGCCGCGGGGATGCAGCCGGGGTAGGAGGGAGGAGCGCGATGTGGCTCGAGATGAAGGTGAAGGGACTGGCCCTGGATCCGCTCTCCAACCTGCCGATCCTGATCCTCCGCGACGAGGAGGAGAAGCGCTCGCTTCCCATCTGGGTGGGGCTCGCGGAGGCCAACGCCATCGCGCTGGAGCTCGAGAAGATCCCGACGCCGCGGCCCATGACCCACGACCTGATCAAGAGCATCCTCGAGGCGCTGCGCGCGCGCGTGATCAAGGTCGTGGTGAACGACCTGCGCGACAACACCTTCTTCGCGGTCATCCATCTACAGCTCGGCTCCACCGAGATCACGGTGGACTCGCGCCCCTCCGACGCCATCGCCCTGGCCCTGCGGGTGGCCGCGCCCATCTTCGTGGAGGAGGAGGTCGTCCTCAAGGCGCAGACCGCGGAGGTCGTCCGGGAGGGCGAGGCGGCTCCCGCCAAGGCTGAGGACCAGGAGAAGGTGAAGGAGTGGCTCGACTCGATCAAGCCTGGGGACTTCCTGGAGCGCGGCAAGGAGCCGGGCGGCCCGGTCGAGTAGTGGATGCGGATCGCACTGTTCACCAACAACTACCTGCCCTTCCGGGGCGGGGTCGCCACCTCCGTCGAGACGCTCCGCGAGGGGCTTGAGGTCCTCGGGCACCGCACCTGGGTCTTCGCGCCGGCCCCCTTGGCCAGAGTGGAGGACCCGCCACGGGTCTTCCGGTACCGGTCGATCCCCGCGCCCACGTATCCCGGCTTCGCCCTGCCGCTGCCGTTCTCGCCGCGTCTCGCGCGGACGGCGCGCGGACTCGACATCGAGGTCATCCACGCGCAGCACCCGTTCCTTCTGGGGGTGACGGCGCGGCGGCTCGCCCGCCGGCACGGCATCCCGCTCGTCTTCACCTACCACACGCGCTACGAGAAGTACGCGCACTACGTGCCTCTGCCCCAGCGCCTGGTGGCCGCGCTGGCGGTGCGGCTCTCCTGCCGGTTCGCGAACGCGGCGGACCTCGTGGTGGCGCCGTCGGTGGGGATCGCCGAGATGCTCCGCGCACGCGGCGTCGGGGCGCCCGTGGCCGTGGTGCCCACGGGAGTCCCGGTGGACCGCTTCGCGCCGGGAGATCGCGTCGCCGCGCGCCGGAGGCTCGGGCTGCCGGCGGACGGGCCGCTCTGCCTCTACGTGGGGCGGCTGGACCGGGAGAAGAACGTGGACCGGGTGATCGCCGCCTTCGGCTCGATTGCCGGGGCGGTGTCGGCGGTCCGGCTCTCCCTCGTGGGGCAGGGCAGTCACGCGCAGGCGCTTCGACGGATCGCCGAGGCGAGTCCGGCACGCGAACAGATCCACTTCCACGGGGGGGTGGCGCGCGACGACCTCCCACCCTACTATCAGGCCGCCGACCTGTTCCTCTTCGCGTCCGAGACGGAGACCCAGGGGCTCGTTCTCGCCGAGGCGCACGCGTGCGGGCTCGCCGCCGTGGCTGTGCGCGCCTCGGGCGTCGACGAGGTCGTCGTGGACGGGGAGACGGGCGTCCTCACCAAGCCGGATGCCGGCGAGCTGGCAGACGCGGCCATCGCGCTTCTGCTGGAGCCCGAGCGGCGCCGGGCGATGGGACAGGCGGCGCGTCTCGTGGCGGAGCGGTCGTTCTCGGCATCCGTCCAGGTCGCGGCCATGGCCGGCGAGTACAGGCGTCTGCTGGCTCGCCGCACGGGCACGCGGGCGCCCCGATGAGCCCGCGCAGGGCGAAGAGGCCAGACCGCAACACCGCGGTCATCCACGTTCAGGCGTCCCCGATGAGCCCGATCAGGGCGAAGAGGCCACACCGCAACGTGCGGTCCTCCACAGTCAGGCGGGATGGTCAGTAGCCGGGAGCTGAGACTGCTGCTGCGGTCGGAATGGGACGGCGGCGCCGGCGCCTCGGGGCGCAGCGGGCTCCTGGCCGGCGACGAGCGGGTGCGCACGCTTCTGCGGGTTCTGGTCACCTATCCGGAGGTATGCTACATCCTGCCCGATCGCATTCGCCTCGAACCCTCGGCGGATCCTCGCTTGCTGGAGACCATCACGCGCTTCCTCGAGCGCCAGTCCTGGCTGGTGACGAGCGTCAGCGTCCGATGAGCGGCGGCAGCGAAACGGCCGCGGTGACAACGGCACCCAGATGAGCGCTTGCGCGAAGAGGCCCAACCGCAAGGTGAAGTCATCCACATTCAGGCGAGACAGATGAGCGCTTGCGCGAAGAGGCCCAACCGCAAGGTGAAGTCATCCACATTCAGGCGAGACAGACGATGTGAGAGGAGACGCACATGAGCGAGCAGGACGCGGAGGCGCGGCTGCTGCAGAGGATCCGGGCGGGGGAGCGCATCGAGTCTCCCGGCGAGATGACCGAGGAGTACCGCCGCAACGTGATCCACCTGATGACCATGCAGGCCGACTCCGAGCTCGCCGGCGCCTTCGGCTACGTGCCGTGGATCATGAAGGCGCCGACCATCGAGGAGAAACGCGTGGTGGCGCAGATCGTCAAGGACGAGGTCCGCCACGCGCACGTGATGTACGGGCTGCTGGAGGATCTGGGAGTTGACGTGGGGGCCCACATCGCTCGGCACGACTTCACCCTCCGGCTCGACGACGCGGCCGCCGACATCGGCACCCAGCGAGTGGCCGACGACAAACGCGTGAACATCTTCTACTACCCCATCGACCGCTGGGCCGACTTCGTATTCTTCAATTTCTGCATGGACCGCGGGGCGGGACATCAGCTCGAGGACGTGCGGCAGTGCTCCTACGGGCCGTGGGCGCGCGCCATCGAGGGCATCTTCAAGGAAGAGAAGATGCACATCCGGCACGGCGAGCTATGGGTGCAGCGCCTGGGCGCCGATCCGGTGACGCGTCCGGAGGCACAGGCGACGCTGGGCAAGTGGTACGTGCGGACGATGAACATCTTCGGA
>MGBT01000227.1:7279-24315 GCA_001788395.1 Candidatus Rokubacteria bacterium GWA2_70_23 | reverse complement strand
CTGGTCACCTCCCAGGTGGCGAGGAACCAATGGCGCAGCTTGCGTGTGCCCTCGAAGATCGTGCCCGCGGTGGCAGAGACCTGGCGTCGACACGTCGGGCGCACGCTGAGGCCACGCCCCGAGCCCCAGGCCGCGGTGGCCACATGGCCCTCCGGGCAAACGAAGCCATCGGCCCACCGCAGGCGCTCCAAGTACGCTACGCACGCCTTCTCGTCGGGGAAGCACTCTCCGAACTCTATGAGGGTGCGGGGGTAGTCGATGCCGGGTCGAGGCTGGGCAGGTGGCGAATCGGCCATGACCACAGCAGATAGCGGCCGGAGGAGCGAAGCGAATAGCCATTTACGCGAGGAAGTCTACCGACCAGAACATCAGCGACGAGGAGAAGTCAGCCACCCGGCAGGCCGAGCGGGCGCGCGCGGCCCTGGTCGCCTTCTACCGCCGCGGGTGGCCCTAGGGGCGCTCGGCGGCGCGGCTGGCCGCCGCGGGTCCGCCAGCCTTCAGTAGTGCTTGACCGTGCCGTGCCGGAGCGCGTCGAGCTCCGGGTCGGCGAGCCGATGACTGAGGAGGTCGTAGGTGCGCGTGTTGCCCTGCTCCCACTTCTTGAAGACCGCCCAGGAGCAGTAGTCGGCGACCTGGAGCCACGGGTTGCTCGCGCTCGGGTGGTGGTAGGACTCGAACCGCGTGGCCTTCGGTAACTCGCGCCGGCAGGCCGTCTTGATTGCCTTCTCGGCCGCTTCGCGCCGCTCGTGCATCGGCAGGGTGTCGGTGAAGACCAGGACCGTGTCGGTGCCGGGCGCGAGGTGGCGGCGGAAGACGTGCTTGAGCACGCTCGACGCGAACTCCGGGTAGAAACGGTGGGGCACGCGCAGGTCGGGGTACACCTTGGCCTTCTCGATCACCACGGCGGCGAACCGCCAGCTCTCGTGGCGCGCGAGGGCGTCCACCACCGCGTCCCGGTTCACCTGCTTGTCCTCGGTCGCGTGAAAGCGGTGGAGGTCGTGCCCCCGCTTCAGCAGGGCGAAGCGGAGGGCTGTGAGCTCGCTGCCGAGCGGCGCGGGTTCGTAGGTCCAGGCGGCCGTGAAGACGTAGTACTGGCTGCCGGTGGGCTTGAAGGTGAGGTTCCCCGACTCGTCGAGATGGACATGCAGGGTCGGCACGCGGGAGGCCCTAAAAAGCGACCTCCCCGCCTAGCCTTGCGGCCGACCCCCTTGGGGTCCTTTCGGCGGGGAGGTACCTTTTCGCTGTCAGGATACCCGTAGAGTACCCGCCCCCTGTCGCGCTTGTCAATGTCAAGCTCTGGGCCGTCACTACGCTCTCCTGGCGGCGCACTGGAGCGCGTCGGCGAGCCCTGCTGGGCGTGTCCGCCTCCGGAGTGACCGCGCGGCGCTCAGGTGGAGCCGGGACGGTGCCGCGGAACGGGATCTCGAAAAATCGCGGACTTGCCGAGACCGCCGGGCCCCTTGGAGGCGTGGCTGCCACTCTGCCGGCGCTACACAAAGCCCGCCCGTTCACGTTTTCGGACGATGTCCCGGGCTCGGAGCGGCCTAAGCGGCATGGGGAGGAAGCTTGACGCGAAGGTAGAACCCCGCTTCCTCCCTTTCTTCCGTGGGAACGGGCTTGCCCTCTTGAATCAGGCAATCCAGGTGGAAGGTCGCCATAGATTGCAAACGATCCAACGCCTCCGGGACGTCTGCCCCGAAGTCGGCGATCTGAAGCGCTGGGATCTCCGCTACGACGCTCGCAGTCTCCGGATCGCGCGTGAATGCGACCTGATACTGCAAGATCCCTGGCAGGGCCATGGACTGGACCTCTCTGTGATCTTCGCTCCGGGAGATTCTCACATGTCGCGGAGCCCGCCCAGCGTCTGAAGGCGGCTGATAAGGATATCCGAAGCGCCCGTGCGCTATGCGAGACGCGGGCATGGTACAAAGAGAACCCCATGGAACGGTCCTTCGCCGCCGAAGTCAAGCAGCTGGCCCTGGGGGAGGGGCAGATCCTCCATGGCGAAGGGATCCTGGCCATCACCAAGGGCCTGCTGCAGTCCGGCGTCTCCTACGTGGGCGGATACCCCGGCGCGCCGGTGTCCCACCTCCTCGACGTCCTGGCCGACGCCAACGAGCCCCTGCTCGAGCCCATGGGCGTGTACCTCGACGCCTCGGCCAGCGAGGCGGCGGCGGCGGCGCTGCTGGGCGCCTCGATCAACTACCCCATGCGCGGCGCCGTCACCTGGAAGTCCATCGTGGGCACCAATGTGGCCGCCGACGCGCTGTCCAACCTGGCCTCGGCGGGCGTCATTGGCGGCGCCCTCGTCGTGGTGGGCGACGACTACGGCGCCGGCGCCAGCATCATCCAGGAGCGGACCCACGCCTTCGCGCTCAAATCCTCTCTCTGCTTGCTCGACCCGCGTCCGACGCTCCAGAACCTGGCCCGCATGGTCGAGGAAGGCTTCGGCATCTCGGAGGCCTCCAATCTGCCGGCGCTGATCTCCTTGCGGATCCGCGCGGCCCACATGCGCGGGAGCCTGGTCTGCAAGAACAACCGGCGGCCCGCCATCAGCATGCGCGATCGGCTCACCCGACCGTCGTTCGACTACGCACGGCTGTGCCACCCGCCGTCCACCTACCTCCAGGAGGCGCGGAAGTTCGAGCAGCGGCTGCCGAGCGCGCGGCGCTACATCGTCGAGCATGGCCTTAACGAGGTGATCCCCGGCGAGGAGCGCGGGCTCGGCATCATCGTCCAGGGTGGGCTCACGCCGACGGCGCTGCGCGCGCTGGCGATCGTGGGCGCGGCCGACGAGGTGGGCCGGAGCCGCATCCCGCTCCTCGTGCTCAACGTCGTCCACCCCCTGGTGCCCGAGCAGGTGCTGGACTTCCTCGCGGGCAAGGAGCGCGTGCTCGTCCTCGAGGAAGGCATGCCCGCCTTCATCGAGCAGGAGATCAAGGCCCTGGCCTACGAGCGCGGGCTCGGCGTCGGGATTCACGGCAAGGACACGGTGGCGGTGCAGGGGGAGTACGTGCCCGAGGTGGTGCTGGCGGCGCTGGCCCGCTTCCTCGGGGGGGAGGCCGAGCACCGGCGCGCCGCGATCACGGGGCATCTCGGGCGCGGCCGCGAGATGCTTCACGCGTCGCTGCCGAAGCGGCCCCCGGCCTTCTGCACCGGCTGCCCGGAGCGCCCGGTCTTCAGTGCGCTCAAGATCGCCCAGCGGGAGCTGGGGGAAACGCATGTGGCCGCGGATATAGGGTGCCATGCCTTCGCCACGCTGCCGCCCTTCAACATGGGCAACACCATCCTCGGCTACGGGATGGGGCTCGCCTCGGCGAGCGCCGTGGCGCCCGCCTTCGGCAAGCGCGTGGTCTCCATCCTCGGCGACGGCGGCTTCTGGCACTCGGGGCTCACGGCGGGCGTGGCCAATGCGGTCTACAACACGCAGGACTCGGTGCTCGTGATCCTGGAGAACTTCTACACCTCCGCCACGGGCCAGCAGGCCAACCCCTCCACGGGGAAGAACTTCCGGGGCGACGCGGTGCGGATGTCCATCGCCGACACCATCAAGAGCCTCGGCGTCTCGTGGCTCCGGGTCGTGAACCCGTACAAGGTGGCAGAGACGCTGGCGACCATCAAGGAGGCCATGACCACCGCGGCGGGCGGGCTCAAGGTCATCATCGCCAGGGCCGAGTGCCAGCTCGAGCGCCAGCGTCGCGTCAAGCCGCAGGTCGCGGCCCAGCTCACGGCGGGGGCCCGAGTCGAGACGCCCCGGTTCGGCATTGACCCTGACGTCTGCACCGGCGACAAGTCATGCATGCGGCTCAACGGCTGTCCATCGCTGACGCTCAAGGAGAACCCGGATCCGCTGCGCGACGACCCGGTGGCTCACGTGGACCAGACCTGCGTGGGCTGCGGGCTCTGCGGCGAGGTCGCGCACGCCGCATCCCTGTGCCCCTCCTTCTACGAGGTGCGGGTGGTGAGCAATGCGGGCGTCTGGGGAAGGGCGATGGCGGGCGTGAGGCGCCGAGTGATCGGCTGGCTCCAGGCGGCCTGATGCCGCGCGATCCCCGCCGCCCCCTCTCCATCCTCATCGCCGCCCTCGGCGGGCAGGGCGGAGGCGTCCTGACCGAGTGGATCGTCGGGGCCGCGGACCACGCGGGTCACGCCGTGCAGTCCACGTCCATCCCCGGCGTGGCCCAGCGCACCGGCGCCACGACCTACTACATCGAGATCGCCCCCGAGCCTCGCATGGCCGGCGCCCTCGATCCGGTTTTCTCCCTCTACGCGACGCCGGGGGATGTGGATGTGATCATCGCCTCGGAATGGCTCGAGGCCGGCCGCACGCTCGAGATGGACTACGCCTCCCCGGACCGGACGCTCCTCATCGCCAGCACCCATCGCCTCTACGCCATCGGCGAGAAGACCGTGCCGGGCGACGGCGTCTTCCCCGCCACGCTCGTTCAGGAGGCCGTGCAGAAGCTCACCCGGCGCGCGATCACCTTCGATGCGCTCGCTGCCGCCCGCCGGGCCCAGAGCGAGGTCAACGCCTTGCTTCTCGGGGCGCTCTCTGCCGCCGGGGTGCTGCCGCTTCCGGAAGCGGCGTTTGAAACGGCCATTCGCGAGGGCGGCGTGGCCGTGGAGCGGAACCTGGCGGGCTTCAAGGCGGGGCGGGAGCTGGTCGCCCTGGGCGCCGAGGCCGTCGAGCCGCCGGCGAGGCCGGCTCGCTCGTGGCAGGAGATCAAGCCAGAGCGGGCGGCGGCTCTGGGGGCTCGGGGCCGCGCCTTCCTGGGCCTCGCCGCGCGCGCCGAGGCGGAGTTTCCACAGCATCTCCACGAGACGCTGGGAGAAGCCCTCGCGCGGCTCATCGACTATCAGGACGCGCGCTACGCGGAAGTCCTCCTGGCCCGAGTGCGCAAGATCCACGCCGTGGATCCCGACGGGAGGCTGACGCGCAACTTCGCTCGCCGCCTCGCGGTGTGGATGAGCTACGAGGACGCGATCCGCGTGGCGGACCTCAAGACTCGCCGGGGCCGCTTCGAGCGCATCCGGCAGGAAAACGCGGCGAAGGAGGGCGCGCCGGTCGTCGTGACCGACTATCTCAAGCCGGACCTCGACGAGATGTACGGCCTCCTGCCGGCATCCATCGGCCGTCCCATCGCGCGCTGGGCGGAGCGGCGCTGGCCCCACGGCCGCCCGACGCTCACCCAAGCCGTGAAGACCACGACCGTGCTCGGCTTCCTGCGGGTGTGGCTGCTCGGGCGCCTGCGCTTCCTGCGCCCTCGCTCGCTTCGCTCCCAGCGCGAGTCGGCGCTGATGGACAGCTGGGAGCAGGCCGTGCTCGCGGCGGCGGCGCTCGATCGTGACCTGGCCTGGGAGGTGGCGGAGATGGCCAGCGTGGTGAAGGGCTACGGGGAGGTGCGGCGCCGCCTCTCCCGGGCCCTCGACCGATTCCTCGCCGAGACGCTGGCTCCCGCCGTGGAGCAGGACCGGGCGGCCGGCGCGGGCTGGGAGCGCTCGGCGCGCATCGTCAGAGAGCGGCGCCAGGCGCTGCTCACCGAGGAGCAGGGGAGCAACTCATGACCGACAATGTCGCGCTGTCGCGCAGCGGCCCCATCGCCACCGTCACGCTCAACCGCCCCGACCGCCGCAACTCGCTGAGCGACGAGATGCTCGCCGAGCTGGCCGCGGCCTTCGCCGCGCTCAGGGACGATGCCGCCACGCGCGTCGTCATCGTGACCGGGGCGCCTCCCGTCTTCTCGGCCGGCGCGGACGCGCCGTTCAAGAAGGGGATGTCGGAGGTGGAACGCCGGCAGATGTTTCTCGCGAGGAAGAGCCAGTTCCGCCGGCTCTTCGAGCGCGCCAACACGCTCCTCGAGGGCCTCGAGCAGGCGACCATTGCCATGATCAATGGCCATGCCATCGGCGGAGGCTGGGGGCTCACGCTGGCCTGCGACTTCCGGTTCGCGGCGGCCGAGGCGGAGCTCTGGATCCCCGAGGTGGATCTCGGCGTGCCGCTCGGGGTCGCCTCCACGACGCGCTTCGTGCGGCTGGTGGGGCCCGCGCGCGCCAAGGAGATCATCATGGGCTGCCGGCGCTACTCGACGGCCGAGGCGCAGGCCTGGGGCCTGGTTCACCAGGTCGTCGCGGGCGCGGATCTGGGGGTCGCGGTCATGGCCTACGCCGAGCGGCTCGCGGCCAAGCCCTTCCGCGCGCTCGCCGAGGCCAAGGCGCGCATCAACGCCATCGCGAGAACCGGCATCCCCGAGGTCAACGCGATGACGGAAGGCTTCCTCGACCGCGGCTGAGCGGAGGCGGCGGTATAATGCCTCGACCGGAGTGACGGCATGGGCACCCAGCGGCTCGAGGAGATCGCTCGCACCCACGGCATCCTGCTGATGCTGCGCTTTGGTTCCACCGTGTCCGGCCACACGCATCCCCGGAGCGATCTCGACATTGCGGTGCTGCTCCGGCGGCCCGCCCTGTCCTTCGAGGAGCTGGCCGACCTCACTCACGACGTCCAGGCGCTCTTCCCCGGGCAGCAGGTGGACCTGGCGCTCATCAACCACGCGGACCCGCTCTTTCTGAAGAAGATCACGGAGCAGTGCGCCCTGCTCTACGGGTCCTCGACGCGGCTCCAGGAGCTCAAGCTCTACGCGTTCAGGCGATACCAGGACCATCGGCGGTATCTGGCCATGGAGCCCGACTACCTGGCCCGGACCCTCCGCCAGACGGGTGGGGTGTGATCGACCGGGAGCTGGTGACGCGGAAGATGGTCCTGATCGCGGCGGACCTCAGCACGCTCGAGGCCGTCGCACGCAAGGACCGGGCGAGCTACCTCGCGAGCCCAACCGATGAGCTGGTGGCGGAGCGTCTGCTGGAGCGGATGATCGGCCGGATGATCGACATCAACTTCCATGTCATCACCGAGGCGGGTCAGCCTCCTCCCGCCGACTACTACGAGTCGTTCATCCGACTCTCGCGCCTGGGCGCGCTCGACCATGAGTTCGCCACGCGCATCGCGGGGTGTGCAGGGCTGCGCAACCGGATCGTCCACGAGTACGACGAGATCGATCCCGCCAGGGTGCACGAGGCACTGCAATCGGCCGTGGAGGATATCCCCGCGTATCTTCGCCGGATCAACGAGTACCTCGGGCAAGCTCCCGGGTAGACCCGGGACCACCCTGGGGCACCCGCGGCACCCCGTCCGGCCGCCCCTCACGTCTGCTCGCTCTGACGCCGCTGCAGCACCATGTTTCTCATGGAGCCGCGCGGGATCGATGGGCTGGGCGGAATGGGGATCGTTCACCACGGTGGCAGTCTCCTCGGGCTCGGGGATCAGGGCCTCGCCGCCGGGCGCCCCGCCGGCACCGCCGGCCCCCTGAGCTGGTGATAGATGTTGACGCCTCGCGTTTCCTTGAGCAGCAGCGTCATGAGCATCGAGATCAGGGCGAAGCCGGCACAGACGGCGAAGGCGCCTCGATAGGCCGAGACCGGGTAGACGCGCGCGCCGCCGGCCATCACGCCGGCCCAGCCCGCGTCCAGCACCGCGCCCACCGGTCCCTGGGTGAGGGCGGCCCCGAGGAAGCCGCCCAGGTTCGTCACTGCCACGGCGATGCCGGCGAGCGCCGGGGGATTGACCTCGCGCCCGATGGGCCAGGTGAGGACGAAGGCCGCGTTCGCCATCCCCATGAAGAAGAAGAGCACGGCCACACCCCAGAGCGGGAGCCCTCCCAGCGTGGCCACGAGGACGATCCACAGCACGAGAAAGCACGACGTCAGCACGGTGTAGGGGAGCTTGCGCCGTCTCAGCACCTGATCGGAGAGGTAGCCGGTGAGCGGGCCCGAGACGAGCAGCGCCACCGAGGTGGCCGAGAAGTAGAGCGCCGCCCGGGTCGTCGAGATCCCGTAGACGTCTTTCAGGTACGGCACGGACCAGAGCATCAGGTTGCCGGTGGCCGAGTAGAGGAAGAAGAAGGCGAGGAAGGGCGGCCAGGTGTGGGGGTTGCCCAGCACTTGCGCCATGCCGCCCATGACGGCGCGGAGGCCGGGCACCGGCGCCTGGGCCTCCGCGCGCCCGGGCGGGTGGTCTCTCACGACGATCAGGCAAAAGGCGGCGCCCAGCATCGTCAGGAGCCCGATGATCCAGAAGGAGCCTCTCCAGCCCACGACGCCGATGAGCGCCGCCAGCGGGAACGTGCCCACGAGGGCGCCGAGCACCCCCACCGTGGCCGTCACCGCCGACAGCGTGCCGAAGTACGACGGCGGGAACCAGTTCGCCGCGATCTTGAGCGCGCCGATGAAGATGACCGTGGCGCCGAGCCCTACCAGGAAGCGCCCCGTGAAGAGGACGCTCGTGCCCGGCGCCGCTGCCATGGCCAGCGCCCCCAGCCCCATGACGGCCGAGCCTGCCGTCATGACCAGCCTGACGCCATACGCGTCGAGCAGGAGGCCCGCGGGGACCATGAAGCCCGCATACGCGTAGAAGTAGGTGGCAGACAGCAGCCCGACGATGGCGCCCGAGGCGTTGAAGGCCTGCATCAGGTCCTTGGCCATGACGCCGGGGGCCACGCGGTGGACGAACGCGATGAGGAAGAGGAAGGCCGCGATGCCCCAGACCATCCACGCGAGGTGCGGCAGCGGAGCCCGGTCGGAGGTCGCGGCGGCCGTCACGGGCTCAGCGCGTCCAGAATCCAGGCCTCCTGACATGGGGCTCGGAAGTCCGCGGCCTGCGGAGTTTTTCCGCGTCCTGCCAGGAGCATCCTGATAGGCCCTCCGAGTCCTGGTCACCCGCGCGCGGGCGCGCGGACCAGCCGTGCCCGCTGGGAAGCGTACACCACCACGAAGCTGGCCGCGCCGACGAGGTCGCCGAGCGCCCCCGGGAAGATCAGCAGCGCCGCGCCCGCGAGGAGCAGCGCGCGCTCCCAGAGCCGGGTCGGCCCCCGGAGGTAGCCGATCAGGGCGGCGCCGAGCATCACGATCCCGAGCGCCGCCGCCGCCGTGCGCAGGACGATGTGGGGCACGCTCGCGCCCAGCATCAGCAGCGCCGGGTCGTACGCGAAGCTGAACGGGATGATGAACCCGGAGAGCGCCAGCGCCATGGCCGTCCACTGCGTCTTCCAGACGTCCGACCCGGCGATGGACGACGTGGCGTAGGTCGAGATCGCCGTGGGCGGCGTCAGGTCGGCGAGGATGCCGAAGTAGAACACGAACATGTGCGCGACGAGCTTCGGGACCCCGAGCTCGACGAGCGCCGGCGCCGCCATGATGGACGTGATGATGTAGGTCGCCGAGGTCGGCAGCCCCGTGCCGAGCACGAGGGCCGCCACCATCGTGAGGAGCAGCGTGAGGAGCATGCTCCCCTGCGCCAGCCCGACGATCCCGCTCGCGAGCTTGAGCCCGAGGCCCGTCGCCGAGACGACGCCGACGACGACGCCGACGGTGGCGCAGGCGAGGGCGACCGGCAAGGCGCTCTGCGCGCTCTCGACCAGGACGGCGGCCGCCCGCCGCAGGCCGATGCGGGTGTCGCGCCGGACCTGGCTCGCGGCGAGCGCGGCGACCAGCGCCCAGAACCCCGCGAAGAGCGGCGAGCGCCCCTCGACGAGGAACCAGACGAGGAGCGCGGGGCCGACGAGCAGGTGGAAGTCGCGCTTGAGGACGGAGCCGAGGCGCGGCAGCTTGGCGCGCGGCAGCACCGGCAGCCCCTGGCGCGCGGCCTCGAAGTGCACCATGACGCCGACCGAGACGAAGTAGAGGACGCCGGGGATCGCGGCCGCCAGGGCGACCGTGCCGTACGACACGCCGAGGGTCTCGGCCATGATGAACGCCGCGGCGCCCATGACGGGCGGGATGAGCTGGCCGCCCATCGAGGCCGTCGCCTCGACGCCCGCGGCGAAGCTCGGCCGGTAGCCCGCGCGTATCATCAGCGGGATCGTGAACGCGCCCGTCGTGACGGCGTTGGCGATGGCGCTGCCGTTGACGGTGCCGAAGAGCCCGCTCGAGATCACCGCGACCTTGCCCGCGCCGCCCCGCGTGTGCCCGGCGACGGCGAGCGCCGCGTCGGTGAAGAAACGGAGGAGCCCGCCGTGCGACATCACGCCGCCGAAGAGCACGAAGAGGTAGATGAACGTCGCCGAGACGAGCGTGGGGATGCCGAAGACGCCGCCCGTCGTGAACATCTGCGCGTCCACGAGCATGAGGGCCGTTTCACCGCCGTGCGAGAGGAAGCCGGGCAGCCATGGCCCCACGAAGGCGTAGGCGACGAACGCGAGGGCCAGCGCCGGGAGCGCCAGGCCGATGTGGCGCCGCGAGGCCTCGAGCAGCAGGAGCACGAAGAGGACGCCGACGGCGACGTCGCTCGGCGGCAGGTCGTCGACCATCGCCATGCGCGTGACGAGCCGCTGGTGGTACCACAGGTAGTACGCCACGCAGGCGCCCGCCAGCAGGGCGCAGAGCCCGTCGAGCCCGCGGCGCGCCCGGCGCGCGCCCGGCGCGGCGGCCTGGGTCGCCGAGTCGGGGAGCGGGTCGGTCAGGAAGCCGAGCGCGACCGCGAAGGCGACGTGGACCGGGAGCTGGATGAGGAGGTCGAAGAGCCCCGCGTAGGCCGTGTAGAGCTGGAACAGCGACCAGGCCGCGGCCAGCCAGACGCGGGGCGACCCCAACTACTTCATCCAGCCCTTCTCGCGGTACGCGCGCTCCGCGCCCGCGTGGAGGGGGAGGCCCACCTTCTCCGGCTGCCACGCCGTCTTCGGGTCGAACGCGGCGAGGCCGGCGTGGCCCCGCACGAGCGCGTCCTTGTTCTCGAGGATCGTCTTGGTGATCGTGTACGCGACGGGCTCCGGCAGGTTCGTGTTGGTGATGAGGACCGTCGGGAAGCCGACGGTCTGCACGGGCTCCGTCTGCCCCTTGAACGTGTTCGCCGGCATCGTGGCCGGCACGTAGCCGAGCGGCGCCAGGGCTTTCATCGTCTCGGCGTCCAGGCCGAGGAACTTCACGTCCACCGCGTTCGCGATCTCGGTCACCGACGGGTGCTTGGGCGTGACGACCGCGATGAGCATATCGGCGCGCCCGTCCTTGAAGGCGTCCACGATGACGTTGTAGCCGGCGTGCTGCATCGAGCCGCCCCAGGCCTTGACGTCCGCGTAGCTCATGCCCGCGGAGCGCATGAGCTGCCGCGCGGCGAACTCGCCGAGCGAGCCCACCGGCTGCGTCGTGCCCTTGACCGCGAGCTTCTTGTCCTTGATGTCCTTCACGGTGGCGATGCCGACCTTCTTCGGGACGACCGCCACCAGGTAGTAGGTGTCCAGCCCGCCGACGAGGGCGCGCAGGTTGTCGAGCTTCGCGTCGTAGGCCTCCTTGCCGTCGTACGCCCACCGGTTGGTCACGGTGAAGCTCAAGCCGAGCGGCGTCTCGTTCTTGGCCACCAGGCGCGGGTTGCCGACGCCGCCGGCCCGCGGCTTCACGTCGATGTTGGAGCCGGCGGGCAGCGTCTTCCTGAGCATCTCGGCCATCGTCGCGCCGTACACGTACCAGGCGCTGCCGGTGTCGAGCGTCGAGAAGGCGAGCGTCACGGGCTGCTGGGCCGCGGTCGTTGCCGGCGGGATCAGCAGCGCGAACATGACAGCGAGACACGCGATGCGCTTCATTCGCCGCTCCTTTCCGGTTCCGTCAGGCGCGGAGCGAGAGCCGCGCGCCGAAGGTGTTGGCTTCGTCCAGTGGTCCCACGGGCCCGCCGCTCGTCATGAGCGTGGCCGCGTAGGGCGAGGCGCCGCGCGTCCGGAGCCAGGCCGCGAGCGGCCCCCCCGGCCCGGCCGGCGCCAGGAACTCGAACGCGTGCGGCCCGATCGCGAAGCGGACGCCCGCGGCGTCGAGATCCGGCCGCCGGACGGCCTCGCCGGGCTGCCCGAGCACCGCGCCGTACCAGCCGCGCACCCGGGCGATGTCGTCCACGGCCACGACGACCGTGCCGACGCCCGTCACGCCGTTCGGGTGGCGGCGCTCGCGCGGCACGCGCTCGTCGCGCGGCGTCCGATCCGTGATGACGAACGGCGCGACGCCCCGGTGGGCCGCGCGCGGGAGGGCGAAGGTCCACCGCACCTCGAACCCGTCGGGGCGCTTGCGGTCCCGGTGCTCCGGCTCGCCCATGTCGATGCCCGCGCGCCGGAGCGCGGCGGCGTCGCCCGCGAGGTCGTCGGTCTGCAGGCAGAAGTCCACGAGCCCGCCGCCCTGCTGGAGCGGCGCCCACCACCGGTGATCGGGCCGCGGCTCGTAGAAGGCGATGAGCTCGAGGTAGGCGGTGTCCTGGAACGCGATCAGCGCGTTGTAGGTGCCGATGCCCGTGTGGCGGCCGCCCGGCATCACGGCGAACCCGAGGCCCTGGTAGCTCTTCACCGCCGCCTCGAGGTCGGGGACGGCGATGATCAGGTGGTCGATGGCCGTGAGCATGTTCTAGGGCCCCCCGAACGCCGGCGCCACCTCGTGGAGGAAGCGCGTGAACTGCCCCGCCTGGTCCCAGGAGCTCAGGCGCAGAGCCATGTGGCCGAGCCCCGCGTCGAAGTAGGCGCGGAGCCCCTCGATGCACTGCCGGGGGCTGCCCGCCACCGTCCACTGCTCGACGAACGTCGCGCTGAAGTTCGCCGTGTAGTAGGCGTCGAGGAACTTCTTCGACTCCTCGAGCGCCTGCTGGCGGTCGTCATTGATGTGGAGGTTGTGGTAGAGCGCGCTCCCGAGCTTCGCCGGGTCGCGCCCCTCCTCGCGCGCCATGGCCTGGATGCGCGCGAACTGGGCGCGGAATTCCCGCGGCGACAGCTTGTTGGTCATCCAGCCGTCGGCGTGGCGCGCAACCCGGCGGAACGACCGCTCGATCACGGTCTCGGAGGCGGAGGCGCCGCCCTTCCACGTGAGGCCGGTCGGGTTCGAGGCGATCCAGATCGGGCAGGGATCCTGCACGGGCTTGGGCTCCAGCGTGACGCCGGCAAAGCGGTAGAAGCGGCCCTCGTGGGTCACGTCCTTCTCGTGGAAGAGCTTCCGGAGCACGACGATGCCCTCCTCGAGCCGCCCCACCCGCTCGGCGGAGGCCACCCCCATGACCGCGTGCTCGGCCGCCTGAGCGGCGTTGGCCTCGCTCGGCCCGCCGAGGCACGCGGCGAGCCACGCCCGGCCGTTCGAGAGCACGTCGAGGCTCGCCCACTGATGGGCGAGCATCACCGGGTGCCGGTGGACGAACGTCGCCATGCACCCGACGCCGAGCCGCACGGTCGACGTCGCGGCGGCCAGCGCCGAGAGCAGCGTCACCGATTCGAGCCGCGGCTTGGCCAGCAGGCTGTCGCCCACCCAGACGGCGTCGAAGACGCCCGCGCGCTCGGCCTCCACCGACAGGGCGAGGAGGTCGGTCACCTTGACGGCGCCGAGGACGACGGCGCGGTTGGCGAGGATCAGGCCGAACGAGTGCGCCACGGCGCTCCCTCCCTCTGATACCCGACCTCCGCGTGGGCTCGCACCCTCTTAGCCCGGGCCCCGTCGGAGGAGGAAGCGTTGGGTCTTGCCGGAGGCGGTCTTGGGGACCTTGTCCATGAACTCGATGACGCGGGGGACCTTGTAGGCGGCCAAGTTCTGGCGACAGTATGCGTCCAGATCCTCCGCCGTGGCCTTGCCTCCCGGCTTCAGGACGACGCAGGCCTTCGGGACCTCCCCCTTCGCATCGTCGGGAACGCCCACCACGGCCACGTCCAGCACGGCCGGGTGAGCGTAGATGACGTCCTCCACTTCCTTGGGATAGATGTTGTACCCGCCGCAGATGATCGTGTCCGTGAAGCGGTCCACGATGTAGATGTAGCCCTCGGCGTCCATGTAGGCCACATCCCCGCTGTGGTACCAACCGCCTCGCAGCGCCTCGGCCGTGGCCTCGGGTCTGTTCACGTAGTCCACGGGCAGGTTGGGCCCGCGGAATACCAACTCGCCCCGCTCGCCCGGCGGCACCTCCCGATCCTCGCGATCGACAATCCGCACCTCCACTCCCTCGAGCGCCTTCCCGCACGACCCGTCTGGCCGCTTCCCCTTGGGATCGTTCAGCGTGACGAACGAGTGCGCTTCGGTGATCCCATAGGCGTCGACTAGCGGGACCCCTTGGAGGTGGCGTAATAGGCCTCGATCAGTTCGATGGAGTTCGGCATGTAGCAGGCCACCCGGTCGCCCTTCCGGACGCCCCGGCCCTGCAGACCGCCGGCCAGGCGCGTGCTGCGCTCGTCGAACTCGGCGTAGGTCCGCCGCGTTCCGCCGCAGACGAACAATGTCCTGGGCCCGTAGCGCGCCGCCTGTTGCCGGCTCAGTTCTCCCAGCGGAACCACCAGCGCACTCAGATCGCTCCGCACCCTTCACTCCTCCTTGAGCCGTGAACCGCGTGCCGTGCCCCCCTTCAGCGCCCCAGCCGTGGGGCCTCGAGCGACCCCGGATCACCCCCGCCCACGGGCAGACGGACCGCACGTTGGGCAGGAGCGAGGCCCTCGTCGATCCCCTGGCGGCACAACGAGGGGCACGGGCAGCTTACCCCTTGGCCCCTCCGGGCGACGACCTCCCGCATGGTCATCAGCTTGGCGCCGGGCACCCGCAGATCTTACCAACAATTGACAGGATGGACAGCTGTCAAGTCCAGTCGGCCTGGGCCGGCACCTCCCGTTCTTGAGGATCGAGGCGAACGAGATCTGCATGCGGCGTCCTCCGCTGGCTGTGATTCTGGTGGGCCTTTTCGTTATCGCGCTGGGCGAGACCGCCGGTGCGGTCATGTCGCAGCTGCGTCCGCAGATCTCGGGCTCCGCCGAGGCGCGCATCGCCGCGAACCCCCAGCGCCATGGCCTCGCCGGCTCCGCCGAGTACGACACCGAGGTCATCGCCCGCGCCGTCTACTCCGCCGAGGCGGGTCTGTCTTTCTTTCACACCCACGCGCAAGGTCTGGGCCCCCTCGTGATCTTCGCGAGCACGGTCGCAGCGACCGTCGTCCCGTGGCGGCGGGCCCGCGGCGCCCTCCACACGCTGCTCGCCCTCGGCGGGCTCTTCCCTCTCGGTTACCTCGTGTACTCGGTCGCCGTGCTCGAGCGGGGCCGCGACGCGGGCATCGGGATCGTGGAGCGCTATGTGCTGACGCCGCTCGGCAGCGCCGTCATCGTCGGGCTCGTCGCCCTCGCCGCGTTCATCGCCGCGGAGCGTCGCCGGGGGCGGGCAGCGTGACGGCGCCCGGCTCCGACGCCTGGCGCCGGCCGCCGCTCCCCTCGCTCCTGGCCGCCATTCTCCTCATCGCGTGCGCCGAGGTCGGGGGCGCGGCTATGGTGAAGTTCAAGCTCGAGCTGACGCGGTGGGCGCGCTCCGTCATCCTGGCCCGGCCAGCCACGCACGGGCTGGTCGGCGTGCGCGATGTGGACGAGCAGGTGATCGACGAGGCGATCGTCAAGTTCGATGCCGGCCTCCGGCTGTTCCACCTCCACGCGGAGGGCATGGGGCTCGTCATCATCGCGACGACGATGACGGCGGCGACGCTGGTCCGGTCCGATGGCGTGCGACGGGCGGTGATCGTGCTCCTCAGTGCCGGCGGCGCCGGGTACCCGGTCGGCTATCTCCTCTGGAGCGCGCTCATCCCGTACTACGGCGTCGAGCCCGCCAAGACCATCGCCGAGCGGCTCATCTGGATCCCGTTCGGGGGCGCGACCATCATCGCCGCCTGGTGGCTCACGGTGCTGGTGGCCATGCGCCTGGTGAGGCGGTCGTGAGCATTGCCGTGTCCGCGCGCGCGAACGCCGTGATGATGGCCCTCGCCGTCGCGCTGGCGGGCGGCCCGGCCGCCGCCCATCACGTCGGCGTCTTCGTGCCCCGGGACAACGAGGTGTCGGCGAACTTCAAACAGATCAAGTTCGCGCTGCAGGCGCGCAAGTTCGACGTGGCGCTCCGGCTGTTCGACAACGGGGCGCTGCGCGCCGAGATGCGGGCGCGGGCGGCCGACCTCCCCGCGGGCCTGGAGGCGGCGACGCGCGGGGCCATCGGGGCCGGCGACGTCCCCGCCGCCGAGCGATGGCTCATGGTGTTCTTCGCCGCGCTCGCCCGTGATCTGGCGCGGGAAGCCGATCGGAGGCTCGCCGACCCGGGCGGGTCCGCCGAGGCCCGCGGGGCCGTCGGCCGGAAGTTCCTCGAGGCCATCACGCGCTACTACAGCTGGAACTCGGTCTCCTGCGCCGAGTTCATGCGGACCACGAAGTTCCACAAGTACTACTTCTCGAACCAGCCCGACTCGCGGATGCAGGCCAACGGGCTGGCGAAGTACATCGTCGACAAGATGGGCAAGCGCACCTACATCTTCTACACGGACTACGCGATGGGGCAGTCCGACGGCCGCCAGTTCAAGACCGCGCTCGAGAAGCTGGGGGGCGAGGTGGTGGGGGTCGCGAGGGCGCCGCTGGACACCAAGGACTTCAGCCCGTGGTTCGGCGCCATCAACCAGGCCAACCCCGACGTGCTGTTCGTGGCCTTCGCCGGCACCGACTCGCTCCGCCTCATGACGCAGCTCCACTCCTTCGGCATGACCAAGAAGTACAAGCTGGCGGGCATCGACTGCTTCCTCCTTCAACAGGATTTGCCGGCGATCGCCGAGCCCATGGAGGGCTTCATCCAGCTCGCGCATTTCTCTGCCTACAACCCCGACAAGAGCATGCAGGCGTTCAACGCCAAGTTCAAGAAGCGCTTCGGCCTCCTCGGCGTGATGAACTTCGCGCACGGGGAGTTCTACATGTTCGGCGCCTACGCGGGGATCGCCGTGATCGGGGTGACGCAGTCGTTCTGGGTCGCCCTGATCGCGGCGCCGCTCCTCGTCGCCGCCATCGGCGCCGTCACCGAGGTCGCCGCCCTCCGCCCCCTCTACCGGCGCGAGCCGCTCTACGGGCTCGTCATGACCTTCGGCCTCGTGCTGGCCTTCCGGGAGGGCGCACGCCAGCTCTTCGGCGGCAACATGCGCCGGATCCTGCCCCCCATCGAGGGCTCGATCCCGCTGCTCGGCATGACCTATCCAAGGTACC
>MGBT01000227.1:3724-7179 GCA_001788395.1 Candidatus Rokubacteria bacterium GWA2_70_23 | reverse complement strand
CGCCGAGATGCTCGACGGCCTCGGCGTCAATGTGCCGCGTGTGTTCACGCTGACCTTTGCCGGCTCCGCGGCCCTGGCCGCCCTCGCCGGGCTCCTGCTGGCGCCGGTGTTCACGGTGTACCCGCAGATGGGGGGCGAGATGATCCTGCTGGCGTTCATCGTGGTGATCCTGGGCGGGATGGGCTCCATGGGCGGCTCGGTGGTCGCCGCCTTCGTGATCGGCATCACCCAGAGCCTCCTGACGCTCTGGATGAACCCGCAGCGCGTGGCCATCGCCATCTTCGGCATCATGATCGTGGTCCTGATCGTCCGGCCGCGCGGTTTCTTCGGGCGCGAAGGCGTCCTTGAGTAAGGCCGTCTCCTGGCGGGTGGCTCTGGTCTTCGGTGCGCTCGCGGCGCTCCCGCTGACGCCGTGGATGTCCAAGTACTACATGCTCCTCGCCTTCGACGCCCTTCTCTTCGGCGCCGTCGCCATGAGCCTCGACCTCCTGATGGGCTACACGGGCCTGGTGTCATTCGGGCACGCCGCCTTCTTTGGCCTCGGCGCCTACTCGACGGCGGTGCTGCTCGAGCGCGGCGTCCTCTCGCTCTGGCTCTGCCTCGGCCTCGCCGTCGTCGTGGTCGGGGCCTATGCCCTCACGGTCAGCTACTTCGCCACCACCCGCCGCGGCATCTACTTCGCGCTCCTGACGCTGATCTTCGCCGAGGTGGTCTACACGTTCTTCCGCTACACACAGACCTTCGGGGGCTCCGACGGCATCCAGGGCTTGCCGGCGCCGCAGCTCCTGCCCGGCGTCGCCATCGACACGCCCGTGCGGATCTACTACCTCGTGGTCGCCTACCTCCTGCTCGCCTACCTCGCCTGCCGCGTGCTCGTTTGGTCGCATTTCGGCCGGGTGCTCGTGGCCATCCGCGAGAACGAGGACCGCGCCCGCTTCCTCGGCTACAACGTGCAACGCTACAAGATGGGGGTCTGCCTGATCTCGGCGATCCTGACCGGCCTCGCGGGCGCGCTCTACCCGGGGCGCGCGGCCTATGCCACGCCCGACCTCCTCCACTGGAGCATCTCGGGCGAGTTCATCATCATGGTCATGATCGGCGGCCTCGGGACCCTGGTGGGCCCGATCATCGGCGGCGCCTTCTTCATCCTGCTCCAGGAGAAGGTGTCGTCGTACGTCGAGTGGTACTCCATCATCGTCGGGCTGGTGCTGGTCCTGATCGTGCTCTTCGCGCCCCGGGGGCTCCTGAGCTTCCGCCGCGCCCCGCGCGGGCGGCCCGGTGGGGAGGCCGCCTGATGGAGGACGGGGTGCTGCTCGAGGTCGAGAGCGTGTCGAAGAGCTTCGGCGCGCTGGCCGCTCTGGCCCGGGTGAGCCTCACCGTGAGGGCGGGGGAGGTGTTCTCCGTCATCGGTCCCAATGGCGCCGGCAAGTCGACGCTCTTCAACGTCGTCGCCGGCCTCTACGCCCCCACCGCCGGCCGTGTCGTGCTCCAGGGCGAGGAGATCACGGGCCTCGGCCCCGAGGTCATCAACCACCGAGGCCTGGCCAAGACCTTCCAGATCACGAACATCTTCCCTGGCATCTCCGTGTACGACAATGTGCGCGTGGCCGCGCAGTCGCGGGTGCCGCTCTCCGGCCGTCTGCCGTCGCTCTGGCGGCGGCCGGACGTCGACGGGCCCGTCATGGAGCTCCTGGCCGCCTTCGGCCTCACCGGACGGCGGCACGAGCTGGCGCAGCACCTCTCCCACGGCGAGCAGCGCTATCTGGAGATCTGTCTCGCGCTCGCGACCGATCCCACGCTGCTCCTCCTCGACGAGCCGACGGCGGGGATGACGCCGGGGGAGACCAAGGGGGCGACGGCGCTGATCCGGCAGATCGCGCGGAGCCGGGGCCTCACCGTGCTCCTGATCGAGCACGACATGAGCGTCGTCATGGGAATCTCCGACCGGATCGCCGTCCTCCACTTCGGCGAGAAGATCGCCGAGGGCCCGCCGGAGGCGATCCGGAGCGACCCGCAGGTGATCGACGCCTATCTGGGCGGCGCCGAGGACTGAGGATATGCTCCGGGTCCGGGACCTTCACGCGGGCGACGGCGCCACGCCCATCCTCTTCGGCGTGTCCCTCGAGGTCGCGATGGCTTGACACGCCAGGGGTCTTCTTCTACCCTCGGCGCTGCGATGCTGCAGCCGGATGCGCACCGACATCCCTGATGGCCTCCCGCTACCTCGAGCCCGAGATCGAGCGGCGATCGCGCGCCGCGATGACGCGCTGGCAATCCGAGCGCCTGCGCGCGCAAGTGCGCCATGCCGCGGCCCACAGCCCGTTCTACCGCCGCAAGTTCAGGGCCGCGGGCGTCAGCCCCGCGCGCATCCGGACACTCGACGACCTCCGGAATCTGCCCTTCACCACCAAGGATGAGCTGAAGGAGAACCAGGCGGCCGCGCCGCCCTGGGGCGACGTGCTCGCGGTCCCGCTGGCCGAAGTTCTGAGAGTGCACCTGACCTCGGCGACGACGGGGCGCCCGCTCGCGTTCCTCGACACGCGCGAGGACTGGTACGGCTTCTATCACTCCTACGCGCGCTCGCTCTACGCCTATGGCGTCCGGAAGGCCGACATGGTGATGGCGGCCTTCTCCTACGGGCCGTGGATAGGCTACTGGAGCGGCTTCTATGCGGCGCAGGACCTGGGCTGCCTCGTGTTCCCGGTGGGCGGGCTGTCGACCGACCAGCGCATCGACGCGCTCCTGACGTATCCGATCACGGTGCTCGGCTGCACGCCGTCCTACGCCCTCTTCCTCGCCGAGCACGCGGCGAAGAAGGGGATCGACCTGGCCAAGGACACCAGGATCCGCATCACGTGGCATACGGGCGAGCCGGGCGCCGCGATTCCGGCGACCAAGGCCAGGATCGAGGCGGCTTTTGGGGCCGAGGCCTACGACTTGCCCGGGCTCACGGAGATCGCCGCCTGGGGCTTCGAATGCGACGCGCGCGCGGGCCTCACGCATGTGCACGAGGACTACTGCTATCCCGAGGTGCTGGACGAGCAGGACCGGCCGGTGGGGCCGGGCGGGCGGGGGGAGCTGGTCTTCACCAGCCTCTACAGGAAGGCCATGCCCCTCATCCGCTACCGCACGCGCGATATCGTGCAGGTCGCCGACCGCAAGTGCCCCTGCGGGCGCACGCTCATCGCCTTCGAGGGTGGGGTGCACGCCCGCCTCGACGACATGAAGAAGGTCCGCGGGATCATCGTCTATCCGCGGCGGATCGAGGAGCTGGTGCGGCCGCATGCCGCGGTGGACGAGTTCCAGGTCGTCTTCCGGCGTCACGAGGGGCTCGACGATATCCTGGTCCGCATCGACCCCTCGGCCTCGCTCTCGCTGGCGGAGCGCGACGGGCTGCGCGCCAGGCTGGCCGACGATCTTCGCACGGGGCTGGGCATTCGCGTCACGGTGGAGAT
>MGBT01000227.1:505-3585 GCA_001788395.1 Candidatus Rokubacteria bacterium GWA2_70_23 | reverse complement strand
TCGTTGGACGTGCACTGGCGACGCGCGGCGCCGACCCGCCACCCCTGTCACAGGAGGTCTCGTCTCGTGAAAGCGGCATTCTTCAAGGAGCACGGCGGAGCGGAGAAGATCCTCTACGACGACTATCGCGACCCCGTGGCGGAGGCGGGCGAGGTGGTCGTGCGGGTGCGGGCCTGTGCTCTCAACCAGGTCGACATGCTGCTGCTCGACGGCCGCTTCCCGCCGCCCGAGGGGCTGCCCCACGTCAATGGCTGCGAGGTCACGGGCACCGTGGAGGCCGTCGGCGCCGGGGTGAAGGGGCTCGCGCCCGGCCAGCGAGCGATCATCTTCCCCGGCTTCTCGTGCGGGCGCTGCGAGTACTGCCTGCGCGGCGCCCGCACGGTGTGCGTGCGCTACGGCTATCTTGGCGCCCACAAGGACGGCGGCTACGCCGAGCTGGTCAAGGCGCCCGCTGCCAATATTCTGCCCTTGCCCGAGGCGATCTCCTTCGAGGCGGGGGCGGCGGTGCCGATGGCGATGCTGACTTCGTGGCATGCGTTGATCGCCCAGGCGGGATGCCGGCCGGGCCAGAGGGTGCTCGTGCAGGCGGCGGGAAGCGGCGTCGGCAGCGCGGCCATCCAGATCGCCCGCCTCTGCGGCGCGCGCGTGATCGCGACGGTGGGGTCCGACGACAAGATCGACTTCGCCCGCTCGCTGGGCGCCGAGCACGTGGTGAACTACCGAACCCAGGACTTCGTCGAGGAGACGAAGCGCTGGAGCGGCAAGCGCGGCGTCGACGTGGTGATCGAGCACATCGGCGGCGAGACCTTCGAGCGGAGCGTCTATGCCCTGGCCCGGCTGGGCACCCTCGTCTCCATCGGCTCCCACGACACGCACTGGGGACGCCTGGACCTGCGCCACGTCTACTCCAAGAACCTCAGGATCCTCGGCACCAATCTGGGCTCCATCACGGAGTTGGAGACCGTGCTCGAGCACCTGGTGGACGGTCGGCTGAAGCCGGTCGTCGATCGCGTGTTCCCGCTCGAGGACGCGCGGGCCGCCGTGCAGCACGTGCTGGACCGGAAGAACAGGGGCAAGGTGCTCGTCGTCCCGTGACCCTCGCCCAGCTCCTTGATCGCGCGGCGCTGCGACACCCGGAGGCTCTGGCCGTCGTGGACGGCGCGCGCCGCGTGACCTACGCCGAGCTCGCGAGCCAGGCGGAGGCGCTCGGCCGGGGCTTCGCGGGGCTCGGCGTGGGCCGAGGCGACCGCGTGCTCATCGCGCTCAAGAACCGCCTCGAGCACGTGCTGGCGTACTGGGCGCTCCAGACCATCGGGGGCGTGCCGGCGCCGGCGAACTTCAGGCTCGCGGGAGGCGAGCTCCGCTATGTCCTCGAGGACTGCGGGGCCCGCGTCGCGCTCTTCGAGCGGGCGACGGCTGCGGCCATGCTCGAGGCGGCGCAGGGATGGCAGGGGCGCCTCGTCTTCGCCGGCGACGAAACGCCCGCGGGGGCGCTGGCGTTCGCCGAGGTGCTGGCGTCGGGGGCGGGGGCCGCCGCGGGCCTCTCGCGCGTGGCGGAGGGCGATCTCTCCCTCATCCTCTATACCTCGGGGACGACGGGACGACCGAAGGGCGTGCCACGGACCCATCGGAACCACCACGCGGGCGCGCTCGCCCACGTGATCCAGTGCGGCTACCAGTGGGGCGAGCGCACGCTCGGCGTCATGCCGCTCTACCACACCATGGGGATCCACTCGCTGACGAGCATGGCCGCGGTGAACGGCTGCTTCGTCTGCCAGGCGGACTGGAGCGCGGGCGGGGCGCTCTCGCTCGTCGAGGCGGAGCGGCTCACCGCGCTCTACCTCATCCCCACGCTCTACCACGATCTCGTCCATTCAGCCGAGTTCAGGCCGGAGCGCGTGGCGTCGGTGCGGAAGCTCGCCTATGCGGGCGCACCCATGCTCGCCGCGCTCACCGAGGCCTGCGTGAAGGCCTTCCACCCCGAGGTCTTCGTCAACCACTACGGGTCTACCGAGCTCTACACGTTCTCGGTCTTTCCCGACGTCCACTCCAAGCCCGGCTGCGCCGGCCGCCCCGGCATCCACTCGAGGCTGCGCGTGGTCGCGGCGAGCGCGGAGCGGCGCGTCGGCCCCGACGAGACCGTGCCTCCCGGTGAGAAGGGCGAGATCATCGCCAGCCTGGACTCCGACGAGGCCTTCGCCGGCTACTGGAATCGCCCGGACGCGGATGCGAAGGCGCTCCGCGACGGCTGGTACTTCACCGGCGACATGGGCTACCTCGACGAGGCCGGCGATCTCTTCGTCTCCGGGCGGGTCGACGACATGATCATCAGCGGCGGGGAGAACATCCACCCGGTGGAGGTCGAGGAGGCGCTGGCCCGGCATCCCGAGGTGCGGGACGTCGCGGTGGTGGGCGAGCCCGACGAGAAGTGGGGCGAGCGGGTGGTGGCCTTCGTCGTGGCCGGGGACGCGGGCCTGACCGCGGAGGCGCTCGACCGGCACTGCCGCGAGAGCCGCGACCTCGCCAGCTTCAAGCGGCCGCGGCGCTTCGTCTTCGTCAAGGAGATCCCCAAGACGGCCTCGGGCAAGATCCTTCGCCGGCTGCTGCGGGATGGACACTACGTGGAGGTCAACGCATGAGCGAGTTCCTGCGGGTGGAGCGGAAGGGCGCCGTGGCGACGGTCTGGATCGACCGGCAGGCCAAGATGAACACCATGACGGTGGCGATGCGGAACGAGTTTCCGGGCATCTTCGCCGGCCTCGAGGCCGACGAGGGGGTCCGCGTGATCGTGGTCCGCGGGGCAGGGGGCAAGGCCTTCAGCGCCGGCGGGGATGTCGCGGAGTTCCTCACCCTCGCCCCCGCCGACCTCGAGCTGTGGGGTGACACGCTGACCTCGGCGGAGCGCTGCCGCAAGCCCGTCATCGCGGCCATCGACGGCTTCACCATGGGGGCCGGCCTCGAGCTGGCCGTGGCCTGCGACTTGCGCATCGCGACGCTCCGCTCGGAGTTCGCCTTCCCCGAGGTGAGGCTCGGCATGATCCCGGGGAGCGGCGGCACCCAGCGAGCCCTCAGGTTGATGG
>MGBT01000227.1:0-272 GCA_001788395.1 Candidatus Rokubacteria bacterium GWA2_70_23 | reverse complement strand
GCCTACGCGTGGCTCAGGTCGACGCACGACTACGCGGAGGGCGTCACGTCCTTCCTCGAGAAGCGCCCGCCGAAGTACGCGGGCCGGTAGCGCCGCCGCGCGGGCGCGCACAGGAGCGGAGCATGGGCTTCATGGACCTGCGGGAGTGGCTCGTGGCGCTCGAGAAGCAGGGCGGCCTCCGGCGCATCGCGGCGCCCGTCTCAGGCGAGGCCGAGCAGGCGCGCGGCGTTGCCTCCGAGGATCAGCTCCTTGGCGCCGTCGGAAAGCGGCAG
>MGBT01000226.1 GCA_001788395.1 Candidatus Rokubacteria bacterium GWA2_70_23 | reverse complement strand
ACGCCCTCACCGACGAGGACATGGCCGGGCATGCGCTCAGCGAGGCCGAGCGGGCCGCCCTCAAGGCGGGGGACATCAGGAGCCTCTACGAGCTCGGCGCCAACCCCTATCTGATCCGCCGGGTGTTCAGGCGCCGCTTCGCCATCTGACCTCCAGAATCCGCGCACGCTGATGGGGCAATTCGGGATAGGGCAGGGGATCAGGCGCTTCGAGGACCTCCGGCTCCTTCGAGGCCAGGGCCGATATCACAACGACGTCAACCTCCCCGGCCAGGCGCACGCCGTTCTCGTCCGCTCGCCGCATGCCCACGCGCGGATCCGGTCCATCGACACCTCCGCGGCGCTCAGGGCCCCGGGAGTCCTCGCCGTCCTGACCGGGGCCGACGTGGCGCGTGACGGGCTCGGGACGATGCGGATGACGCTCCGGCGCCAGCGGCCCGACGGGTCGCCGATGTTCGCCTCCCCGCACCGCGGCCTGACCCAGGACCGCGTTCGCCACGTGGGCGACCCTGTCGCCCTCGTGATCGCCGAGACGCCTGCCCAAGCCGCGGACGCCGCCGAGCTGGTGGACGTCGACTACGAGCCGCTGCCGCCGGTGACCGCGACGGCGGAGGCCGCGGCGCCGGGCAGCCCGCCAGTGTGGGACGAGTGTCCCGACAACATCTCCAATGTCTTCGAGGCGGGCGACAGGACCGCGGTCGACGCGGCCTTTGCCCGGGCCCACCGCGTGGTCCGCCGCCGCTACGTCATCACCCGGGTGCACGCGCAGTACATGGAGCCGCGGGGCGCGCTGGGGGTCTACGATCCCGGCGAGGACCGCTACACCCTCTATGCGGACGTGCAGTACCCTCACCGCGTCCGGAACGCGCTGGCGAGCCACATCTTCAAGATCCCCGAGCACCAGATCCGCGTCATCGCGGGCGACGTCGGGGGTGGCTTCGGGACCAAGGGCTGGCAGTACCCCGAGCACAGGCTGGTGCTGTGGGCGGCGCGCAAGGTCGGCCGGCCCGTGAAGTGGGCATGCCAGCGCCACGAGGCGATCCTGGCCGACGAGCACGCGCGCGACAATGTCAGCGAGGCGGAGCTGGCCCTGGACGCGGAGGGGCGGTTCCTCGGCCTGCGCGTCCGGACGCTGGCGAATGTCGGCGCCTACGTGTCCTCGGACCGCAACCTCCTCGCGACCTTCGCCAACGTGGTCACCCTGGTCGGCGTCTACGCCTTTCCGGCGGCGCATGTCCACGTGAGCTGCGTCTTCACCAACACCAATCCGACCGCGCCGTACCGCGGGGCCGGCCGGCCGGAGGCCATCTACGTCATCGAGCGGCTCATCGACGATGCCGCCCGCGAGCTGGGCGTGGACCCGGTGGCGCTGCGCCGCCAGAACCTCATCGCGTCCTCCGCGATGCCGTTCCGCACCCCGCTGGGGATGACGTACGACTGCGGGGAGTTCGAGAAGAGCATGGATGCGGCGCTCGCGCTCGCCGACGTGGCGGGCTTCGCCGCCCGGCGCGAGGAGTCGCGCCGGCGGGGCAAGCTGCGCGGCATCGCCGTGGTCAACGCCATCGAGCGGGCCGCCTCCCCCGGGCCCGAGTTCGCCGAGCTGCGCTTCAACCCCGGCGGGTCGGCGACGATCTTCATGGGCACCAAGAACCAGGGCCAGGGCCACGAGACGACGTTCAAGCAGATCGTCCACGAGCGCCTCGGGCTCGCACCGGAGGAGGTGCGCTTCATCGACGGGGACACGGACCGCGTCGCCTTCGGCATGGGCACCATATGGAGTACGCCATCCCGCGCGCCGAAGACCTGTGCGACATGCACATCGAGAGCCATCCGGTCCCGACCACGCTCAACCCCCTGGGGGCCAAGGGCGCCGGTGAGGCCGGAACGGTGGGCGCTCTGCCCGTGGTCGTCAACGCCGTCATGAATGCCCTGGCGCCGCTGGGCGTCCGGCATCTCGACATGCCGGCGACGAGTGAGCGAGTCTGGCAGGCCATCCAGGCCGCCGAAGCGACCACGCGCAGGTGAGCGCGAAGGAGATCACGCGATGAGCCTGTTCGACGGGACGCGGCGCGACGTTTTGCGGGTCCGGTACACGCCTTTCGGATTGACAGAGGTTTGGCAGGCATCGTACAGAACGTCATGATCGACCGCGTCCCGAGACTGGCCGTCCTGGAACCGGTAGGGAGGTCCCGATGAGCGCCGCCGACACGTCGCTGCCGCTTCGCTCGCTCCTGTTCGCCCCGGGCAACGAGCCGCGCAAGGTCCAGAAGGTCGCCACCTTTGGCTCCGACGCCATCATCCTCGACCTCGAGGACGCCGTCCCCGATGCCGACAAGGTGGCCACCCGCCCCCTGGTGCGGGCGGTGCTGGCCGACCTGGCCACGGTCGGGCCCCTGGTCTTCGTGCGGGTGAACAGCCTCGCCACCGGCCTCACGGCGGGCGACGTGGAGGGCGTGGTCACCCCGGGCATCGACGCCATCGTGCTGCCGAAGACCGAGGCCCCGGAGGACCTCGACGCGGTGGACGCCATGCTGGCCGCCGCCGAGCGGCGCGCGGGACTCCCGCCCGGCCGCGTCAAGGTGCTGCCCCTCGTGGAGACGGCGCGCGGCCTCCTGGCCGCGTCGGCCATCGCCGGGGCGATCCCCCGGGTCATCACCATCGCGTTCGGCAGCGGCGACTACACGCGCGACCTGGAGCTGCCGGCCATCCGCTGGTCCCTCGAGGGGACGGAGATCTTTTACGCGCGGGCCAAGCTCATCGTGGACGCGCGGGCGGCGGGCCGGCCGGGGCCCATCGACGGCCCCTACGTCGCCGTGCGCGACGCCCAGGGCTTCGAGGCCGACTGCCGCACGGCGCGGCGCCTGGGCTTCCAGGGGAAGATCTGCATCCACCCCTCGCAGGTGACGCCGGCGAACCGCCTGTTCGCCCCCGATCCGGAGGAGGTGGCGTTCTGCCGGAAGGTCATCGCGTCGTTCACGGTGGCGGAGGCCGCGGGATCGGCGTCCATCACCGTGGACGGGATCTTCGTGGACTATCCGATCGTGGACAAGGCCGCGCGCATCGTCGCGCTCGCCGAGAGGCTGGCCGCCAAGGACGCGGCCGCGGGCGGGGCGGCGGCGGCGGAAAGGAGCGGGCGATGAGCGTACCGATGGCGCTGTCCGGCATCCGCGTGGCGGACATCTCGAATTTCCTGGCGGCGCCCATGGCCTCCATGTTCCTCGGGGACTACGGGGCCGAGGTGGTCAAGGTGGAGCACCCGTCGCGCGGCGACGAGATGCGCTTCTGGGGCGAGAGCAAGAAGGGCGTCGGGCTCTACTACAAGGTGATCAACCGCAACAAGAAGTCGGTCACCGCCGACCTGCGCACGCCGATCGGGGTGGAGATCGTCAAGCGCCTGGTCCGCACGGCCGACGTGGTGATCGAGAACTATCGGCCCGGGACGCTCGAGAAGTGGGGCCTGGGCTACGACGTCCTGTCAGAGATCAATTCGCGTCTCGTCATGCTGCGGATCACGGGCTTCGGCCAGACGGGGCCCTACTCCCACAAGCCGGGCTTCGGCACGCTGGCCGAGGCCTTCGCGGGGGCGGCCCACATCACGGGCTTCCCGGACCGTCCGCCGCTCCTGCCGGCCTTCGGCCTGGGCGACTCCACGGCCGGCCTGGCCGGCGCCTTCCTCACCATGGTGGCGCTCTTCGAGCGGGAGCGGCATGGCGGGCGCGGGCAGGTGGTGGAGTTCGCGATCTACGAGCCGCTCTTGACGCTGCTGGGGCCGCAGGTGGTCAACTACGACCAGCTCGGCCTCGTCCAGGAGCGGAGCGGCAGCCGGCTGCCCTTCACGGCGCCCCGCAACACCTACCGGACGCGGGACGGCAAGTGGGTCGCCATCGCCGGCAGCGCCCAGTCCATCTTCGAGCGCATCTGCCGCGCCCTGGAGCGGCCGGAGCTGATCGCCGACCCGCGCTTCAGGGACAACCGCATCCGCATGGAGAACGCGGCCGAGCTGGACGGCGAGCTCCAGTCGGCCATCGAGCGGTTCGACCTCGACGCGCTCATCCGGCGCTTCGAGCAGCACGAGGCGGCGGTGGCCCCGGTGAACAACGTGGCGCAGATCTTCGCCGACCCGCACTACGCGGCGCGGCAGAACATCACGGCCGTCCCCGACGAGGAGCTGGGCGGCCCGCTGCGGATGCAGAACGTGGTGGGAAACTTCTCGCGGACGCCCGGCGCCATCCGCCGCGCGGGGCCGCGCCTGGGCGAGCACAACCGCGAGGTGCTGGTGGAGGAGCTGGGCTTCAGCGAGGCCGAGCTGAAGGACGCGGGGCTGCCGCTGTGAGGGCGGGGGCGCGCGGATCGGCGGGAGAGCGCGTGTAGCATGCGCACGCTGGCGGAGCTGCTCGCCAACGGGCTGCTGCTGGGCGGGATCTACGCCCTGATGGCCTGCGGCCTCAACCTCATCTTCGGCGTCATGCGGGTCATCAACTTCGCCCACGGCGAGTTTCTGGCGTTCGGCGCCCTCCTGGGCGTGAGCCTCGTCATCGGCCACGGGGTGCCCTTCCTGGTGGCCCTGGTGCTGGTCGCGGCGGCCATGGGCGTCTTCGGCTACCTCCTCCAGGCGGCGCTCATCGAGCGGGTGGTGGACGGCCCGCCCATCATGTCGCTTCTGCTCACCTACAGCGTGTCCACCATCCTGGTGAACGCCGGCATCCTGATCTGGGGCGGCGGCTACCGGGGGATGCCCGGCGTCTTCTCGGGCTCAGTGCCCGTGCTGGGGATGAACCTGTCCCAGGCGCGGCTCGTGGCCTTCGCCATCGCGCTGGGGCTGACGGGGCTGGTGTACGGGTTCCTCGCGCGGAGCATGCTCGGCAAGGCGATCCGCGCGGTGAGCGAGCTTCCCGAGATCGCCACCGTGTCCGGCATCGCGGCGGCGCGCATCCGCTACCTCACGTTCGGGCTCGGCGGGATGATGGCGGGCGCGGCCGGGGTGCTCATGGCGCCCATGTTCGCCTCCGACCCCCAGATGGGAGCGCGGTTCGTCATCAAGGCCTTCACCGTCATCATCGTCGGGGGCATGGGCAGCTATGCCGGCGCCCTCGTGGGCGCCCTGCTGATCGGCATCGTGGAGGTGACGGGCGGCTACGTGCTTGGCCAGACCTTCGGCACGGCCATCCTCTACGTGCTCATGATCGGTTTCCTCCTCTTCAGGCCGTCGGGGCTCTTCGGGTTGCGGGTGGTGGCGCGATGACGGCCTGGATCCTGGGCGGCGCGCTGGTGGCGGCGGCAGCGGTGCTGCCGCTCGTGACGGCGTCGTACCTCGTCTCGTTCACCATACAGCTCTTCCTCTTCGTGGTCCTCGCCTACTCCTGGAACGTGATCAGCGGCTACACGGGCTACACGTCCTTCGGGCACACGAGCTTCTTCGGCATCGGCGCCTACGGGGCGACGCTCATGATGCTCCACTGGAAGCTCCCCTGGCTCCTGGCCTGCGCGGGCGGCGGGTTGCTGGCCGTGGCCGTGGCCCTGCCGCTGGGCGTGGTGATGCTTCGGCTGCGCGGCTCCTTCTTCGCCATCGGCATGTTCGGTCTGGCGCGCGTGTTCGAGGCGGTGGCCTTCGGGTGGGCGGACCTCACCCGGGGTGGCACCGGCCTCTATCTCCCGCCGGCCTACGACCTCAGGCCGCTCTACTACGCGCTCGGAGTGCTGGCGCTCGGGATGGTGCTCCTGACCTGGCGGCTCGACAACTCGCGCTTCGGGCTCCAGCTGCTGGCCATCCGCGAGGACGAGGACGGGGCGGAGGCGCTCGGCATCAAGACCACGCGCCTCAAGGTGCGGGCCTTCGTGCTCTCGGCCGTCGGCCCCGGCGTCTCGGGCGGGTTCTACGCGGTGTACCTGTCCTTCATCGACCCGCCCACGGCGTTCTCGCCGGCGACGGAGCTCACCACCATCGCCATGGTCCTCTTCGGCGGCATGGGCACGGTCCTGGGGCCCCTGGTGGGCGCGGCGGTGCTGTCGGTGCTCTACGAGGGGCTCTGGGCGCGCTTCCCGCAGGTCTATCTGGGCGCGGGGGGCGTCATCATCGCGGCCGTGGTGCTGCTGATGCCGCGGGGCGTGATGGCCGTCGCCATGCGGCGCGGCTGGCTGCCGCACGGCCGCGGCACCCTGCGGCGGCTGGCGGCGCGCCCGGCGGCGCCGGCGGAGGCCTGAGGTGGGCGCGCGCCCGCTGCTGCTCGTGGACGGCGTCGTGAAGCGGTTCGGCGGCGTCATGGCCCTCAACGGCGCCTCCTGCGCCGTGACCGAGGGGAGCGTCACGGGGCTCATCGGGCCCAACGGCTCGGGCAAGTCCACGCTGTTCGCCTGCATCGCGGGGGTGGAGCGCCCTGACGAGGGGCGCATCACCTTCCAGGGTGAGCGGCTCGACGAGCGGACGCCGTCCGAGATCTGCGAGATGGGGCTCGCGCGGACGTTCCAGGTCACGCGGCTGTTCCGCGAGATGACGGTGCTGGAGAACCTGGTGGCGGTGGCCCATGGGCGCTCGGACGCGGCGGCCGTGCGGCGCGCCCAGGAGCTGCTGGAGATGGTGGAGATCCGCCGGCTCGAGCATGCGCTGGCGGGAACCCTGTCCTATGGCCAGCGCAAGCTGGTGGAGATCGCGCGCGCCCTCATGTTCGCGCCCAAGCTGCTCCTGCTGGACGAGCCCTTCGCCGGCATCAACCCGCGCCTGCAGAACCGCATCCTGGGGTATCTCAAGGCGCTCCACGAGGGCGGGGTGACGCTGTTCCTCATCGATCACGAGATGCGCATCCTGCTGGACGTCTGCGAGACCGTCCTCGCCATCGACGCCGGCGAGGTGATCGCCTCGGGCCCCCCCGAGGAGATCCGCCGGAACCCGCGCGTCCTGGCCGCGTACTTCTAGCCGGCGGAAGAGGAGCCCACGATATGTTGACGCTGCCGAAACGGGCGACCGTGGTGGAGGTGGGGCCGCGGGACGGCCTGCAGAGCCTCGACCAGGCGATCCCCACCGACAAGAAGGTGGCCATGATCGACAGGCTGAGCGAGGCCGGCTTCCCGGTCATCGAGGCGACGGGGTTCGCCCACCCGCGGGTGATCCCGAACCTGGCCGATGCCGAGGAGGTGATGGCGCGGATCAACCGCCGGCCCGGCATCGTGTACCGCGCGCTCGTGCCCAACGCCAAGGGGGCGGCGCGGGCGGCCGGCGCCAGGGTGGACGAGATGCTGGGGCTCCTCACGGTGAGCGAGACCTACTGCCGCAAGAACCAGAACATGTCCGTCGACGAGGCGGTGGAGCAGGCGCGGATGGCCTTCGAGATCGCCGAGCGCGCAGGCGTCCGGTTCGTCATGGCCATGGGCATGTCCTTCTTCTGCCCATACGAGGGCCGCATCCCGGAGGCGCGGACCCTCGAGGTCTTCGGCAAGCTCCACGAGCGCGGGATCCGGCGAGTCTACCTGGCGGGCAGCCTCGGCATGGAGGACCCGCGCCACGTCAACACGGTGTTCCACAGGATTCGCGACCGCTGGGCGGACGTGGAGGTGGGCTTCCACGTCCACAACGTGGCGGGCTTCGGCGCGGCCAGCATCGTGGCGGCGCTGGACGGCGGGGCCAGCAGCATCGAGGGCTCCATCTGCGGCATCGGCGGCGGCATCGCCATGCCCACGAGCATGGGCTCCGTGGGCAACCTCGCCACGGAGGACATCGTCCACCTGCTGAACGAGATGGGGGTGGAGACGGGGATCGACACGGCGGAGGCGGCGCGCGCCGCCTGGGACGTGAGCCGGCTGCTCGGCATCGAGCCCGCCTCGCATGTGACGCGGAGCGGGACGCGGGAGGCGGTCCTCGAGCGGGGGCGAACGAATCCCCGGCAGCCCCCGCACTAGGCTCGGAGTGGGGTCGGGACGCAGGGAACAGGCCGCAACGGCCGACAGGAGGACATATGCACATGTTCAGGCGGATGGTTCTGACCGAAGGATCCGGGTGGGGAGCGGTGAGGACGCGGGCGACGCTGGCCGTGGCCCTGGGGGCGGCGCTGGTCGTGGCGGGCGGGCTCCTGCCCGCGGCCGCGCAGAAGCCCGTCACCATCGGGGCGCCGCTGGCGCTCTCGGGCAACCTCGCCGACTCGGCGGCCCACGTCAAGCGCGGCTACGACCTCTGGCTCGAGGAGGTCAGCGCGCGCGGCGGCCTCCTCGGCCGGCCCGTGCAGTTCCAGGTCTATGACGACCGGAGCGACGCGGCCACGGCGGCGCGGCTCACGGAGCGGCTGATCACCAGCGACAAGGTGGACCTCCTGCTCGCGCCTTTCGGGTCGGCGGGGACGTCCACGGCCAGCGCCGTCAGCGAGAAGCACCGGATGGTGATGGTCAACATAGCCGGCGCCTCCGAGTCCATCCACCAGCGCGGCTTCAAGTACATCTTCCAGGTGGTGACGCCGGTGGCCTATTACGTGGAGGGCACGTTCCCGCTGGCCGCCAAGGCCGGATACAAGAGCCTGGTGTTCGTGGCGCGTGACTATGCGGCCGCGCGCGACATGGAGAAGGCCATCAAGATCTGGGCGCCGCAGAACGGCATCGAGATCAAGATGATCGAGTACTTCCCGGCGGCCACGACGGACTTCTCGTCCTACATCGCCCGGGCCCGCGACCTGCAGCCGGACATCTGGGTCTCCGTGGGCTACCCGCCCGAGGCCATCGAGATGATCCGTCAGATGAAGGCCACCAACTACCTGCCCAAGCTGTTCGTGCACAACGGCGTCTCCCAGGAGGACTTCCTCAAGGCCACGGGCAAGGACGCCGAGTACGCGTTCGGGATGTCGCTCTACGAGCCGAGCCTGCCCACCAAGGGCAACGCCGATTTCGTGAAGCGGTTCAAGGCCAAGTACAACTACGAGCCGGGCTACTACGCGGCGCTGGGCTACGCGGGCTGCCTGATCCTCGAGGAGGCCGTCAAGAAGACGGGGAGCCTCGACCAGGACAAGCTGGCGGCCACGCTGCGGTCGCTCCAGACGGAGACGGCCTTCGGGCCATACGCGGTGAGCGAGACGGGGGCCCAGACGGCGAAGAAGGGGCTCATCGTCCAGGTGCTCAAGGGCCACCGCGAGATCGTGTGGCCGTTCACCCAGAAGACGGCCGACGCGGTGCTGCCGATGCCGGCCTGGAACAAGCGGTAGTGAGCGAGGCCGTCCTCGAGGCGCGGGGGCTCGTCACGGGCTACGACGAGATCCCCATCGTCCGCGGCGTGGACCTGGCCATCCGGCAGGGGGCCGTCACCTGCATCATCGGGCCCAACGGCGCCGGCAAGTCCACCGCGTTCAAGGCGCTCATGGGTCTCCTCCGTCCGTGGGAGGGCGAGATCCTCATGAAGGCGCGGTCCATCACTCACGAGGCGGCTCACCGCCGCGTGGGCCGCGGCCTCGCCTACGTCCCCCAGGGGCGTCTCGTGTTCCCCACCATGACCGTGCTGGAGAACCTCGAGGTTGGCGCCTTCATCTTCCGCCGCCAGCCCGCGCGGATCCGCGACGGGCTGGACCGGGTGCTGACGCTCTTTCCGGTTCTCGCCGGCCGCCGGCGGCAGCTCGCCGGCACCATGTCGGGCGGCGAGCAGCAGATGCTGGCCATCGGGCGCGGCCTCATGACCAGCCCGGAGGTGCTGCTGCTCGACGAGCCCTCCCTCGGGCTCTCGCCCAAGTACGTGGATCTGGTCTTCGCGAAGCTGATCGAGCTCAAGCAGGCGGGGTTCACCGTCGCGATGGTCGAGCAGAAGGCCTCGCGGGCGCTTCAGATCTCCGACGTGGGCTATGTGCTCAACATGGGCCGCGTGGCCTTCGTGGGCCCGGCGGCCGAGCTCCTGGCAAACGAGCGGGTCAAGCGCCTCTACCTCGGCGAGGGCGGGGAGGAACCCGGGGCGGAGATGCCGGGAGGACCGGACGATGAGTGAGTCGCGGGGCGCCCTCGACGGGCTCACGGTGCTCGACCTCGCCACGCTCGCCGCGGGGCCCTGGGTGGCGACGTTCCTGGCGGAGTTCGGCGCCGACGTCATCAAGGTGGAGCAGCCCGGCGGCGGCGACGGCATGCGCCGGTTCGGACCCCAGAAGGACGGCGTCGGGCTCATGTGGCGCTCCACGTCGCGCAACAAGCGATGCGTGACGCTCAACTTCCGCGTGCCCGAGGGGCAGGACCTGCTCCGCCGGCTCGCGGCCCGGGCCGACGTGGTGATCGAGAACTTCAGGCCCGGCACGCTGGCCGGCTGGGGGATCGGCTACGAGCACCTCCGGGCCGTGAACCGCGGGCTCGTGATGCTCCACGTCACGGGGTTCGGCCAGACGGGGCCCTACGCGCCGCGCCCGGGCTTCGGCACGCTCGCCGAGGCCATGAGCGGATTCGCCCACGTGACGGGCCCGCCGGACGCGCCGCCCACGCTGCCGCCGCTGGCCCTGGCCGACGGCATCGCGGCGGCCTTCGGCACCTATGCCGTGATGATCGCGCTCTACCACCGGGACCGCCACGGCGGGGAGGGCCAGGAGATCGACCTCGCGCTCTACGACGGGCTGATGCGCTTCATGGAGCCCATGCTGCTCGAGTACGACCAGCTCGGCACGGTGCGCGGCCGCACGGGCAACCGCATCGCCGACTCGGCGCCGCGCAACACCTACAGGACCGCCGACGGGCACTGGGTGGCGCTGTCGGGCAGCGCCCAGTCCATCGCCGAGCGGATCCTGGAGGCGGTGGAGCGCCCCGAGCTGATCCACGATCCGCGCTTCGCGGACAATGCCGCGCGGGTGCGGCACATGGACGAGCTGGACGAGGTGATCGGCGGCTGGATCGGCCGCCACGCGCTCGCGGAGGTCGTCAGGCGCTTCGAGGAGTGCGAGGCGGCGCTGGGCCCCGTCTACGATGCGTCCCAGATCTTCGCCGACCCGCATATCCGGGCGCGCGAGAGCCTCGTGGCGGTCCCCGACCCCGTGCTCGGCGCTCTCACGCTCTGCAACGTGGTGCCGCGGCTGTCGGCGACGCCGGGCGCGATCGCCTGGCTCGGCCCCGCGCTCGGTGTCCACAACGAGGAGATCTATTGCGGCCGGCTGGGCCTGAGCCGCGAGGACCTGGCGGCGCTCGGGCAGACAGGAGTGATCTGATCATGCGCGTCTCCAGCGCTTCGCCGAGCCGGTGACGCGGATGGGACTGGCCCGCGCCAGCTCTCGCTCGGCTCGGAGCCGGCGGGGAGGAGCTCGCCTTGACGGACTCCGCCCGGTGTCGTAGTCTTGCCGAGTCCATGAGGCTGGCCGAGAAGGTAGCGCTCGTCACGGGCGGGAGTCGGGGGATGGGTCGCGCCATCGCGCTGGGGTTCGCGCGGGAAGGCGCCGACGTGGCCGTCAACTACCGGAGCCACGAGGGCGAGGCCCTGTCGGCCGTGAAGGAGATCCAGGCGCTGGGCCGGCGCGCCATCGCGGTCAAGGCGGACGTGGGCCGCGGCGGCGAGGTTCGGGCGATGGTGGACCGTGTGATCCAGACGCTGGGCCGGATCGACATCCTCGTCAACAACGCGGGGATCATGAAGCGCACGCCCTTGCTCGAGATCAGCGAGGCCGAGTGGGATGCGATCCTCGACACCAACCTCAAGGGCTGCTTCCTGGTCACCCAGGCGGTAGCCCGGGAGATGGTGAAGCGCCGGAGCGGCGTCATCATCAACATGTCCTCCATCGGCCAGCAGGTCGCCGCCCGCAACATGACCCACTACAACACCTCGAAGGGCGGGATTGCCCAGCTCACCCGCCAGGCGGCGCTGGAGCTGGTGGACCACGGGATCCGGGTGAACGCCCTCTGCCCGGGCTTGATCGAGACCGACATGAATCGCCAGGACATCGCGCAGGAAGAGTTCCGCGCCACGCGTCTGGCCGGCATCCCGATGAAGGTCATCGGAACCCCTGAGGACGTGGTGGGGCCGGCCCTCTTCCTCGCCTCGGACGAGTCGCGGCTGGTGACCGGGACGCATCTCTTCGTGGATGCCGGCCTCACGATGATCTAGGGGGGACCCGCATGAAGGTTCCGTACTACTACAAGTCGCTGGACTGGAAGGCGCTGGTCCGCGAGTACCCGCCCTCCAAGGATTTCGCCGAGACCGTCTTCCGCTATGACCGGAAGAAGATCGCGCAGGTGCAGAATCGCCGCTTCCTGGAGATCGTGGAGTACGCCTGGCGCAACCCGTTCTACCGCCGGCGCTGGCAGGCCCATGGGCTCAGGAAGGGTGACATCAAATCCGTGAAGGACATCGTGAAGCTTCCGATGGTGACGGTGGAGGACTTCAAGGAGGGGATCAAGGCCAAGCCCCCCTTCGGCGAGCACCAGGGGCTCGGGACGCGCGACGGGGTCCGGACCCCGATCAAGATCCAGTCGAGCGGCGGGACCACGGGGATGCCCCGGCCGACGCTCTTCACGCCCTGGGAATGGGAGATCCAGGGCATCCAGGGGTCGCGAGCGCTGTGGATCCAGGGCGCCCGCCCCGGCGACGTGATGCAGATCCCGGCCACCCTGTACACGGCGAATCTCGGGTGGTTCTTTTACCTGAGCTGCTTCCACTGGTCCGGCGTGCTCCCGGTCACCACCGGAAGCGGCAACGTGACCCCGAGCCGGCGCCAGCTCGAAGTCGCGTTCGAGTGGGGCACGAACCTGTGGGCGGCGTTTCCCGAGTACCTGATGCACCTGGCCTCAGTGGCCGGGCAGGAAGGGTTCGACCTCAAGAAGCTCAAGACCAAGTTCATCGCCGCCTTCCTCGGCCCTGATCTCGACGGCTCCCTCCGGAAGCTGATGGAGGGGACCTGGCACTGCCCCGTGTACGACAACTACGGGACCCACGAGGTGGGCCTTCCCGCCTTCGAGTGCCGCGAGCAGGACGGGCTCCACATGATGGAGGACATGTTCATCCTCGAGGTCGCCGACGTGGATACCGACGAGATCCTGCCGGCCGGCGAGAAAGGGAACCTGGTCATGACGAGCCTCTATCGTCATCACCCGCCGCTCATTCGCTACAACCTCCGGGACTACATCCGGCTCGTGAGCGACGGCACCCGGCGCTGCGGCTGCGGCTCGCACTTCCAGAAGATGGATCACTTCCTCGGGCGGAGCGACGACATGGTGAAGCTCCGCGGGACCAACGTCTTCCCCATGGCGTGCCTGGGGGCCGTGACCGGGGACGACCGGACCACCGGCGAGTGGCTCTGCGTGGTGGAGCGGAAGGAGTCCGGCCTCGATATCCGGGACGAGATGACGGTCAACGTCGAGGTGAAGGAGGGCGCCGCCGATCGCGAGGGTCTCAAGGCCAAGCTGGAGGACCGGCTCAAGTCCGACCTCGGCGTCAAGGTGACGGTGGAGCTGGTTCCCGCCGCGAGCCTGGCCGCCTACACCTACGGCCGCGAGGGGAAAGCCAAGCGGCTTGTCGACCGGCGCTTCGGGAAGAACGCATGATCAAGTTCGGGGTCATGGCAAACAGCCACCCCGCGTCAGCGGAGGCCCTGTCGCGGCTGGTGGACGAGATGACCGCGGAGGCTCAGCAGGCGGAGCAATACGGCTTCGACTCGTTCTTCGTGACCGAGCACCACCAGGAGCCGTCCGGGTACCTGCCGTCGCCCCTGCCGCTGCTGGCGGCCCTGGCCGCGCGCACCTCGACGATCCGCCTGGGTACCGGCATCGCGGTGCTTCCCCTGTACCACCCCGTCAGGCTCGCCGAGGACTGCGCCGTCGTCGACATCATCTCGAAGGGGCGGCTGATCCTGGGTGTGGGGCTGGGCTACCAGGAGGTGGATTTCGCCGCCTACGGTCTCCGCGTGAGCGACCGCGTCTCGCTCTTCGAGGAGGGCATCGAGATCGTCAAGCGGGCCTGGACGGAGGAGAAGCTCTCCTTCGCCGGCAAGCGCTATACGTTGACCAATATCAGCGTCACCCCCAAGCCGGTGCAGAAGCCGCGCCCGCCCATCTGGATCGCCGGGGTCGGGGACGAGGCGATGAAGCGCGCCGGGCGGGTGGGCGATGCCCTTCTGGCCGACTCGTTCCAGCTGCCGGCGCGGCTCAAGCGGCGAGTGGACCTGTACCGGCAGACGGCGGAGAGCCGTGGCAATCGCGCCCAGGTGGTGCTCTTCCGGGAGGGGTTCGTGGCGAAGACGCGCGAGGAGGCGGTTCGCGAGTACGAGCAGGGAGTGCTCAGCACCCACCGCTACTACTGGCGCCATGGGTCCTATTACCAGGACATCAAGAAGGAGGAGGATCTGGATTTCAAGCGGATCGGGCTGGACCGGCTGATCCTGGGGTCGCCCCAGGACTGCGCCGAGCGGATCCGCGCGTGGAACGCGGAGATCGGCGCCGACTACTTCCTGATCCGCTTCAAGCACCCGGCCGGTCCGCCTCACGCGAAGGTCATGGAGGCGCTCAGGCTCTTCGGCGAGGAGGTTATCCCGAAGTTCCGCTTCCCCCAGGGGGAACAGGAGGACACGTGATGAAGGGGCAACGGTGTCATGGGTGGGTGCTCATGCTGGCCGCGGTGCTTGCGCTCGGCACGGCCGCGCCGGCGGCGGCCGCCGAGAAGACCCTCGAGATCGGGGTCCTCGGGCCGCTCTCCGGCGGAGCCGCGTCCTACGGCGTGGAGCTGCTCCGGGGCGCCGAGATGCGCTCCGACGAGATCAACAAGGCCGGCGGACTCAAGGTCGGGGGCGACGTCTACAAGATCAAGCTCATCGCCTACGACCACAAGGCCAGCGCGGCCGATGCCGCGACGGCCGCCAACAAGCTCGTCTTTCAGGACAAGGTGAAGTACATCATCGGCAACGCGGTGGGCGCGACCTGCAACGCCGTGCAGACGGTGACGGAGCCGCAGAAGGTGATGTTCGCCTTCGTCTGCTGGGGAACCAACAATCTGGGGCCCGACAAGCCGCACTCCTTCCGCTCGATGCTGAGCCAGTGGGAGGCGGCCGAGCCCTTCTACCGCTGGATCAAGGAAAAACGCCCGACCATCAAGAAGGTGGCGGTGATCTCGCCCAACGACACGAGCGGGCTCGACACCAATACGGCCGTGGTCAAGGCGGTCAAGGGCCTCGCCCTCGATCTGGTCTCGGAGGAGACCTACGAGCGCGGGACCAAGGACTTCTACCCGATCCTGACGAAGATCCTGGCCAAGAAGCCGGACCTGCTCGACGTGGCGGCGGCACCGCCCGCCGAGGCCGGCCTGATTCTCAAGCAGGCGCACGAGCTCGGGTTCAGGGGCGCCAAGGGGTGGACCGCCGGCGTCAATCCAGTCACCCTGGTGGGCATCGCCGGTGTGGAGGCGGCGGAAGGCGTCTGGAGCCCGGTCAACATCAACGTCAGGAGCGACTTCGTGGACCCGAAGGTCCGGAAGTTCGGCGACGAGTACGAGAAGCGCTACAAGGAAGTGCCCGGGGTGATCGCGGTGGCCAACTACGGCGCCTTCGATGTCTTCACCAAGGCGATGCAGGAGGCCGGCTCGGTCGAGACCGACAAGGTGCTGGCCGCGCTCACCTCGCGGCCGTACGACACGGTCTGGGGTCGCCTCGTGATCGGCGGGAAGGAGACGTACCGGATCGACCGGCAGTTCCTCTACCCGATGGTGATCAGCGAGATCCGCGGGGGGAAGATCGTGGACATCGAGCAGGTGCTGCCTGCCGCTCTCAAGGCGCTGACGAAGTAGGCGCTCCGCGGGGGGTGGGAGCCGGCTCCCGCCCCCCGCCGCCCCTCGCATGCCGATCGAGCTCCTGGTCCAGGCGCTGCTGAACGGGTTCGCGCTGGCGCTCGTGTACGTGCTGGTGGCGCTGGGCCTGACCCTGATCTTCTCGATCCTCGGGATCATCAATTTCGCCCACGGCGAGTTCTACATGCTCGGCGGCTACGCCACCTACTTCGGCGTCGCGGTCTTCGGGCTTCACTACGTCCCGACGCTTCTCCTCGCGATCGGCGCGGTCGGGCTGGCGGGGGTGGTCGCCGAGCGGTTGATCTTCCGGCACCTGCGCGGGAAGACCCTCAATGCCTTCATCGTTTCCCTGGGGCTGCTCTGGGTCCTCCAGTCCGGCGCCCAGCTCACCTTCGGCGTCCTGGACAAGCCGGTGCCGTCGGCCTTCTCCGGGATCATTCGCGCCGGCCGGGTCATCATCTCCGTCGAGCGGTTCGTCGTGGTGCTCGCCGCGGTGGGGCTCATCGCCGTCCTGTACGGTTTCCTCCAGTGGAGCCGCGTGGGCCGGGCCATGCGGGCGGTGGCCCAGGACCCCGACGGCGCGGCGCTCCAGGGCGTCAACATCGAGTTCACCTCCATGCTCGGCTTCGCCGTCGGCTGCGCCCTGGCCGGAGCCGCCGGCGGCCTGCTGGCGCCGGTTTTCGCGGTGAGCCCTCCCATGGGGGCGCTCCCGGTGGTCAAGGCGTTCATCATCATCATCGTCGGCGGGATGGGCAGCCTCCCGGGCGCGGTGCTGGGCGGCCTCCTGCTGGGAACGGTGGAGGGGATCGGCTCGCTCTTCTTCAGCAGCGCCGCGGTCAACGTCCTCGGCTTCCTCATGGTGATCGCGGTGCTGCTGGTGAGGCCGCGGGGGCTCTTCGGTGCCGCCTAGCCCCGCCCTCCGGCGCGCGCTGATCGGCTACGGGCTCCTCGCGGCCGGGAGCCTGGGCCTCCCGCTCGTGACCCGGGACTCGTACCACGTGGACGTGGCCACCACGATCCTCATGAATCTCGTCCTCACGATGAGCCTCCGCCTCGAGATCAGCACGGGGCAGCTCAACATGGCTCACATCTCGTTCATGGGAATCGGCGCCTACGCCTCGACCATCCTGATGATGCGGGGCGGCTACTCATTCTGGATCACGCTCTGGGTGGCGGGGGTGATGGCCGCCGTCTGGGCAGTCCCCATCGGGGGCCTGGCGCTCCGCGTGAGCGGCCCGTACTACTTCCTGATCACGTTCGCCTTCTCCGAGGTGGTTCGCCTCATCTTCAACAACTTCTTCGCCGAGTGGTTCGGGGGACCCTCGGGGCTCGTCCAGATCCCGAAGCCCGATCCCCTCCGCCTGGCGGGCGTCCAGCTGACCTTCGTGGGGAAAGTGGAGCTGTACTATCTGATGTGCGCCCTGCTCCTCCTGGCGGCCGCGGTCCTGGTGCGCCTGGACTACTCGCGCTTCGGCCTCGTGGGCAACGCCATCCGCCAGGGCGACGTCCTGGCGGAGACGCTGGGGGTCTGGGTGTTCCGCTACAAGCTCACGGCGTTCGTCCTCGGGAGCTTCATGGCGGGAATCGCCGGGGCCTTCTTCGCCCACTCCCACCAGGTCCTCCACTCGAGCGACTTCAGCCTCGAGCCGATGGTGCTCCTGGTCGTCTTCACGGTCATCGGAGGAACGGGGAGCGTCTGGGGGCCGGTGGTGGGCACCGTGGTGCTGACGATCGCCTCCGAGTTCATGCGTGAATTCCACTACTACGAGATTCTCGTCTACGGGGCGGTGCTGATCCTGACCATGTTGCTCTTGCCGGAGGGGCTCATCTCGCTGCCGGGAAAGCTGGGTCGCCTTGTCCGGCGCGGCGGCGGAGGCGAGGCGGAGGCCATGGGGGCCGGCGTTGCTCCTTGACATCAGGCACGTCACGCGGGGGTTCGGAGGGCTCGTGGCCGTCTCCGACCTCTCCATGATGGTGACGCCGGGCGCGATCCACGGCCTGATCGGCCCCAACGGCGCCGGCAAGAGCACGGTCTTCAACCTGATCTCGGGCGTCCTCTCACTCTCCGCCGGCGAGATCTTCTTCAAGGGGGAGCGGATCTCGGGGCTGAGGCCGTCCGAGATCTGCCGGCGGGGAGTGGCGCGCACGTTCCAGGCGACCACGCTCTTCCGGGAATTCACGGTGCTCCAGAATCTCCTCGTCGCGGCCCACCTGCGGGCGGCGGACGGGCTCGCGCCGGCGCTGTTTGCCTCGCCCGCGTACCGGCGGAAGGAGCGCGAGGCGCTGGCCAGCGCGCAGGAGAACCTGACCTCCCTCGGCCTCGGCGGGACCGCCCAGGCGGGGCGCTCGGTGGAGAAGCTGCCGCACCGGGACCAGAAGGCCCTCAGCATCGCCATGGCGCTCGCCACGGGCGCGGAGCTGGTGCTTCTGGACGAGCCCCTGGCCGGCCTCACCGCCCAGGAGCGGGAGGAGACGCTGGGCGCGCTGCGCCGTCTCCGGGATCGGGGGCTCACGATCCTCCTGGTGGAGCACGACATGAAGGCGGTGATGGGGCTCTGCGACGTCGTCACGGTTCTCGACCACGGTGTCCGGATCGCGGAGGGCACGCCCCGGGAGATCCAGGAGAATCCGGCCGTGATCGAGGCGTATCTGGGGGCGGAGGACGCGCGTGCTTGAGGTGACGGACCTGCGCGTCCGGTACGGCAACGTCGTGGCCGTGGCCGGCGTGTCGCTCTCGGTGGCCGACGGCGAGATCGTGGCGGTTATCGGTCCCAACGGAGCCGGGAAGACCTCCACGCTCCGCGCCATCTCGGGGCTGGTGCGCCCGTCGGCCGGGCGGATCAGCTTCAACGGCACCGACATCACCGGCTGGAAGGCCCACCGGATCGTGGCGATGGGACTGAGCCATGCCCCCGAGGGGCGGCGGCTCTTCCCGCAGATGACCGTGCTCGAGAACCTCAAGATGGGCGCCTATCTCCGGGGGAACGGCGCTGCTCTGGAGCGCACGCTCCAGGAGGTCGTGGCCCGGTTCCCGCGACTCGCGGAGCGCCGCCGCCAGCGGGCGGGGACGCTCTCGGGGGGCGAACAGCAGATGCTGGCAATCGGCCGCGCCCTCATGGCGGAGCCCCGGATGCTGATCCTGGACGAGCCGTCCTTCGGCCTGGCGCCGATGGTGGTGACGGAGATCGGGCGAGTCATCCAGGCGATCAACCGCGCGCGGAAGGTGGCGGTCCTCCTGGTGGAGCAGAACGCGCGGATGGCGCTCTCGATCTCCGCCCGCACCTACGTGATGGAAACCGGCACGATCGTGCTTGAGGGCCCCTCTGCGAGCCTCCGCGAGAGCCCGCACGTCAAGGCGGCCTACCTCGGCGGATGATGGCCATGGCCCCCCTCCGGTTCGGGCTCGTGCTCGGTGCCTTCTCGGACGAAATTCCCGGCCAGAAGGAGCTCGGCGACTTCGCGCGGAGGGCGGAAGCCGTCGGGTTCGACTCCGTCCAGGTCGGGGACCACGTCCAGTGGCGCGCGCCGATCCTGGAGTCGACCACCGTGATGGCCACCTTCGCCGCCGTGACCGACCGCATCAAGATCGCCAGCGACATCATCATCTTGCCGCTGCGGGATCCGGTGCTCATGGCGAAGACGATGGCCAGCCTGGACGTGGTATCGGGCGGGCGCATGATCTTCGGGATCGGCGTCGGGGGGGACTACCCCCTGGAATTCGCGGCGATGCGGATCCCGGTGGGGGAGCGCGGTGCCCGGGCCAACGAGAGCCTGGACATCATCAAGGGGCTCTGGGCGAACGAGCGCTTCAGCTACGAGGGCAGGCACTTCAGCATCCGCGACGTGGAGATCTTGCCGCGGCCGATCCAGCCCTCCCTCCCCATCTGGGTTGGCGGGTCGTCGGACGCGGCGCTGCGCCGGGCCGCCCGGTATGGCGACGGCTGGATTCCCGCCTTCTCCAGCGCCAGCAAGTTCGCGCGCCAGGCATCCGACCTCCGCCGTCTTCTGCAGGAGGGGGGGAGGACGGCGGAGGCGTTCACCTTCGGGGTGTACCTGTTCGCCAACGTGGACCCGGACCCCGGGCGGGCGCTCGAGGCTGCCGCGGGGTACATCGAGCGTGTGTACCAGCTCGACGGGGTGCGGACCATGGAGCGCTCCGGGGTGACGGGACCGCCGGAGGGTTGCGCGGGGCGGATCATCCCCTATGTGGAGGCGGGAGCAGATCACGTCGTCCTGGCGCCGATGTCCAGCTCCCGCGATTGGCCGCGCCAGATCGACGGCTACGCGGAGGTCATCGAGCACGTCCGGCGGCGGGCAGGAGGCCGGTGATGGGCGACGAGACGATCCTGGTCGAGCGCGCGGGGGCCATCCGCCGGATCCGCATGAACCGGCCGGAAAAGCTGAATGCGCAGAATCCCGCGCTGATCAACGAGATGGACGCGGCGTTCGCGGCGGCGGCGGCCGATCCCGGCGTCCGTGTCATCATCCTCTCCGGGGAGGGGCGCGCCTTTTCCGCCGGCCACGATCTGGAGTACCCGGGCTTCGACCGGCGCGGCTACACCTACCAGACGCGGCTCGACATGGAGCGGGAGACCTTCGTCGAGAAGATGCTCAGGATCCGGAATCTCCCGAAGCCCACCATCGCGCAAGTCCACGGGCATTGCGTGGCGGCCGGACTGATGCTGGCGTGCATGTGCGACCTGATCGTCTGCGACGAGACTGCGCGGTTCTCGAACCCCGTGCTCCAGATGGCGCTGGCCGGCGTCCAGCTCCTGGTGGAGCCGTGGGAGATCGGAGCCCGGAAGGCCAAGGAGCTCCTCTGGACGGCGGAGGCGCTGACGGCCGAGGACGCCCAGCGGCTGGGGCTCGTCAACCGCGTGGTCCCGAGCGACAGGCTGGAGGAGGAGGTGACGGCGCTCGCCCTCCGGATCGCCGCGCTGCCGGCCTTCGCCGTCCGCGCCGTGAAGAAGACCATCAACGATACGCAGGACTTCATGGGGCAGGGGCGGGCGTGGGAGCACCACTTCCTCCTCCACGTGGCCGCCAAGCGGAGCGAAGAGTTTGGCCAGTGGTGGGCCGCGGTCGAGCGGGAGGGCGGGGGATTCAAGCCCGGAGGGCTCGCGGCGACGCTGCGGAAGCGGCGGGCGGACTCGGCGTGAGGCCGGCCGGTGTCTTCCCCTACGGCCGTCACCGGCCCCGGATCCACTCCACCGCGTTCGTCACGCCGGGGACCTACATCATCGGCCGCGTGACGATCAAGCGGGACGCCAGCGTCTGGTTCGGGGCCGTCCTGCGCGGCGACGCCCAGCCCATCGTCATCGGCGAGGGCAGCCTCGTCGAGGACAACGTGGTGGTGCACGGGCGGGTCGTCGTCGGCCGGCGGTGCGTTATCGGCCACGGGGTGATCCTGCACGGGTGCTCCGTGGCGGCGGGAGCGGTGATCGGGGCCAATGCCGTGGTCTTCGACGGCGCCCGGATCGGGGCCGGCGCCCTGGTCGCCGCGGGCTCGGTGGTGTACCCGAAGACGCGGGTGCCGCCGCGCACGGTGTTCAGGAACTCGGCCGGCGGGAACCACCCCGTGCTGGAGGCGATCGGCAACCGGCTCAGGCGATGGGACGGGGCGGCGTACCGGCGACTCATCCGGACCTACCGGAAGACGGAGGCGGCGGGGAGGGGACAGCGATGAGCTTTCAGACGCGTCTGAGCAAGGCGCTGATCGAGCGGTACACGCGCGCCGGCCACTGGGGAAGCGAGACCTTCTCCCAGATCCTGGCGCGGCAGGCGGCGGCCCACCCGGAGCGCGAGGTGCTGGTGGACGGGCGCCACCGCGTCACGTACGGGGAGCTCAAGGCCCGCGTCGACCGGGTCGCCGCCAAGCTGGGGACGCTGGGCATCGGCCGGGGCGACGTGGTGACGATCCAGCTCCCCAACTGCGTCGAGTTCGCCTACGTCTTCTTCGCCCTCGAGCGCCTGGGGGCGGTCGCCAACCAGATCGGCCCGGATTTCCGGAGCCGCGAAGTGGAGTACATCAACCGCTTCTCCGAAAGCCGCGCCTTCGTCTGCCCGGCCGCCTTCAAGGGCTTCGACTACGTCGGGATGATCGAGGAGCTCAGGCCGAAGCTGCCGGATCTCAAGACGGTCTGCGTCCTTGGCGGCCGGGGGGACGGCACCGTCTCCCTGGACGACATCGTGTACGGCGACGATCCGGTCTCGCTGCGGGCCGAGCCCCTGGGGGCCGACGACGTGATGCGGATGGCGTTCACCTCCGGCACCACCGGAAACCCCAAGGGCGTGATCCACAGCCACAACACGACCCTGTCCACCTGCCGGAACCTGAACCGCGACATGGACGTGAGCGAGCGGGACGTCTTCCTGATCTATCTGCCGCTCGGGCTCAACTGGGGGTACCTCACGCTCGTCCAGGCGGTGCTGGCGGGAGCCCGCGCCGTCCTCCTGGACCAGTTCAGCGGCCGCGCGGCGCTGGAGCTGATCGACCGGGAGCGGGTGACCTTCATCCCCACCGCCCCGGCGTCCATCATCGCGATGCTGAACGAGCCCGATCTCGGGCGCTTCACCCTGTCGTCGCTCCGGGTGGTCATCACCGGGGGTGCCTCCTGTCCCGTCGAGACCATCCGGGAGTTCCGCGCGCGGATGCGCGGGCACCTGATCGAACTCTACGGCATGCTGGAGACCGGCTTCCACACCTACACGCGCTTCTCGGACGATCCCGAGGCGGTGACGGGAACGGTGGGGACGCCCTCCTCGGGCCTGGGGCTCCGGCTCATCGACGAGCACGGGCGGGACGTGCCGCCGGGAGCGGCAGGGGAGATCGCGGCCGACGGCCCGTCGGTACACCTGGGCTACCACAAGAACCCCACGGCGAACGCCGAGCTGTTCACGGCGGATGGCTGGTTCCGCACGGGCGACCTGGGCCAGTTCGACCAGGCCGGCAACCTCAAGATCGTCGGCAGGCTCAAGGAGATGATCAACCGCGGCGGGAAGAAGTTCTTCCCGCGCGAGATCGAGGAGATTCTCTACACGCATCCCAAGATCCTGCACGCGGCCATCGTCGGCGTCCCCGATCCGCGCCTGGGGGAGCGGAACTGCCTCTGCGTCATCCCCCGGCCCGGCGAGCGCATCTCGCTGGAGGAGATCGTGGCGTTCCTGAAGGACGGGGTCGCCACGTACAAGCTCCCGGAGATGGTCGAGGTCTTCGAGGAGCTGCCGTTCACACCGACCGGGAAGATCCAGCGTCATGTGCTCGCCA
>MGBT01000225.1:10946-12084 GCA_001788395.1 Candidatus Rokubacteria bacterium GWA2_70_23 | reverse complement strand
CCGCTACGTGCGGGTGCACCAGACCTCGGGGACCACGGGGACGCCGCTCAGGTGGCTCGACACCCAGGAGGCGTGGGACTGGTGGCTGCGCTGCTGGGGGTTTGTGCTCCGCGGCGCCGGCCTCGGTCCGGGCGACCGGATCTTCTTCCCGTTCTCCTTCGGGCTCTTCGTCGGCTTCTGGGCCGGCTTCGAGGGCGCCCGCGCCCTCGGCGCCATGGCCATCCCCGGCGGCGGGCAGGACTCGGCTCAGCGGCTCGCGGCCCTCGAGACGCTCGGCGCCACGGCGGTGTGCTGCACGCCCTCCTACGCGCTGCACCTGGCCCAGGTCGCGCGGGAGCGCGGCGTGGACCTGCGGCGGCTCGGCGTCAGGACGATGGTGCAGGCGGGGGAGCCGGGCGCCGGCATTCCCAGCGTGCGCGCGCGGCTCGAGGAGGAGTGGGGCGCCCGCGCCTACGACCATGCCGGCATGACGGAGATGGGCGCCTACGGCTTCGAGTGCCAGGCCCAGGCCGGGCTGCACGTCAACGAGTCCGAGTTCATCGCCGAGATCATCGACCCCGCGACGGGAGTGCCTGCGCGTGAGGGCGAGCTGGTGCTCTCGAACCTCGGCCGACCCGGCTCACCCGTGCTCCGCTACCGCACCGGGGACAGGGTGCGCGCCGCCGCGGATCCGTGCGAGTGCGGCAGGACCTTCCTGCGGCTGGAAGGCGGCATCCTCGGCCGCGTGGACGACATGCTGATCGTCCGGGGCGTGAACGTGTTCCCCTCGGCGCTCGAGGGGATCATCCGCCGCTTCCCCGCGGTGGACGAATTCCTGATCGAGGTCTTCCGGCGCGACGAGATGGACGAGGTGCGCCTGCTGCTCGAGATGCGGGACGGCCAGGCGCGTCAGGTGGCCGCCGCCGTCCAGGAGGCCGTGCGCGTGGAGCTCGGCATCCGGGTCGAGGCGGTCCCGGTGCCACCGCAGAGCCTGCCGCGCTACGAGCTCAAGGCCAGGCGTTTGGTGCGCCGTGCGAGCGCGTAGCAGTCGGTCGGGGGCCCACTGCGCGCTCAGGTTGTCGGCATCCGGCGCTTTCTGGTAGTGATGGGCTCGCGATGCCTGGACGCCCCCGGAAGAGAACCTGGATCGCGGTGTGGG
>MGBT01000225.1:1922-10882 GCA_001788395.1 Candidatus Rokubacteria bacterium GWA2_70_23 | reverse complement strand
GCAGCGGCTCCTGGCGCTCGGCCGTGAAGCCGCCGCGCTGAAGCGTGAGCTCGAGGACCAGCAGGCGTTCGTCGACCTGCTCCGAGATCCCACCACCCGGGTCGTTGCCCTGGCGGGTGCCGGGCCAAGCCCCGGCGCCCGCGGGCGCATGATGTGGCATGCGGGCGCGGGCGGGCTCCTGGTTGCCACCGGCTTGCCGGCCATCCCTCCCGACAAGGCCTATCAGCTCTGGGCGATCACGGGGAAGAACCCGCCGGTGCCGGCCGGGACCTTCACGGTGGACGCTCGCGGAACGGGGAGCCTGCGGGTGCCTCCGCTGGCGGGAGCGGGGAGGGTGGACGTGTTCGTCGTCACGCTCGAGCCCGCGGGTGGCCGCCCGGCCCCGTCGGGCCCCATGTATCTCGCCGGGAAGTCCTGACGCCCCAGCCGCGGAGGTGATGAGCGAGGACGAGGTACTTGCTCTCGGTGTTCGCGGGTGTGCGCCAGTAGCCCCGCCCGAGGAACGTGGAGTCGATCTCCACCTGGCGGTCGGCCGGGCGCACGTCGAGCAGGCGCGTGGAGCCGATGGCGCGGCCCGTCTCGTTCCACACCTGGGCGAAGACGATCGTCTGCCGCCGCTCCATCTGCTCGCGGGCCTGGCGCACCAGCGCGAGCGTCTCCTCGATCCGCTCCGGCGGCGGCCAGGCGAGGTAGCGGCATACCTCCTCGTCCTGCATGGCCTCGAAGAGATCAGGCGCGTGCCGCTCCTCGATGGGCTCGAGCGTGAGGTACCGGCCCCGGAGCGTGACGGGCGTGAGGTCCACGGGGCTACCGGCCGCGCAGCCTGGCGGCGTGGAGCACCGCGATGACGGTCATGGAGTCCTTGATCTCCCCCCGCTCCACCATCTCGAGCACCTCGCGGAACGGGAAGGTCCGCCGCTCGATGAACTCCGTGCGGTCCGGCGGCCGGGTCGCGGGTCTGAGATCCTCGGCCTGGTAAAGATGCGCCACTTCCCGCAGGATGCTCTTGGATGTGTGGAAGTCGCAGAGCTTGACGAGGCGGCCGGCCTCGTAGCCCGCCTCCTCGCCGAGCTCGCGCTGCGCCGCCTCCTCCAGTGTCTCGCCGCCGTGCTGGCCGCCCGTCGGTATCTCCCAGTAGAAGTCCCGGGCCACGTAGCGGTACTGGCCGACCAGCAAGACGGTGTCGCGGTCGACGAACGGGAGGATGCCCACGCACTCGGCGCACTGGACGACGCCGTAGATCGTGGTGCTGCCGTCGGGCAGCTCGGCAATGTCTTCCCGCACCGTGATCCAGCGGTTCTCGTAGATCGGCCGCGTGGAGACTGTTCGCCAGGGCATGCGGGACGACGGATGCGGGGTGGGGGGACCGGGCGCTGGCGGGACGCTCATGGCGATCGCTTTCTTGTACCACGCATGCGCCACGGTAACCAGCCGTTGATTGTCTCGCGCCAGGGGGGTGGCTATAATCAAGTGCGTATCCCCACCCCTCGCTCAAGGAGAGCCCCATGCCCCTGCCGCCGCCGCTCGAGACCCTCTGGAACGAGATGCAGTCCGTGCGCGCTGGAATCGTGAAGGAGGTGGAAGGGTGCTCCCAGGCCCAGGCCGACTGGCGTCCCGGCGACGCGGACTGGTCGGCAGGCGAGATCATCCATCACCTGCTGCTCGCCGAGGTGGGCACCGGCAAGCTCACCTCGAAGCTCCTCAAGGAGGCGGGCCCCGGGCTCGCGGCGTATCCTGCGGACCTGACGGCGCTACGCCCGCTGCCGTCGCGGGTTGCGGGCCCCACCGAGGCGCCTCCGGGCGTTCGCCCCGAGAGCGGGCATCCCATCGGGCAGCTCGTGGCTGACTTCAAGGCCGCGCGGGAGCGGAGCCGGCAATCCATCGAGCGGATGGGGGCGGTGGACTTCCGCCGCTTGACCTGGACCCACGCCGCGTTCGGAGAGATGGACCTGTCGCAGTGGTGGCTGCTCCAGGCCTGGCACGACGCCGATCATCTCCGGCAGCTGCGCACCTTGAAGTCGACGCCCGGCTTCCCGGCGCGCTGAGCGGGCCCGGCCGCGTCCCAGACATGAAGGTCATCCTCCGCTACCCGAAGCGGGAGGTCGAGATCGCCGGCCGGCGCCGCGTGACGGATCTGCTCAAGGAGCTCGAGGTGTTGCCGGAGACCGTGCTCGTCATCCGCGGCTCCGAGCTCCTGACAGGCGACGCCGTCGTCGGGGACGAGGACGTGATCGAGCTGCGTCCCGTGATCTCGGGCGGCGGGTGGGAGGGCAGGCCATGAGGTGCCGCAAGTGCGGAGAGTCAGCGGCGCTCGAGCTGCGCCGCCACAACGCCGCGTTCTGCGTGCCCCACTTCACCGAGTTCTTCCGGAAGCAGGTGCGCGAGGCGATCCATCACTACCGGATGTTCACCCCGGACGAGACCGTGATGGTGGCCGTCTCGGGCGGCAAGGACTCGCTGGCGCTCTGGGACGTGCTCATCGAGGAGGGGTATCCGACCGTCGGCCTGTACCTGGACCTGGGCATCTTCGACTACTCGCGGGAGTCCCGGGAGAAGTGCGAGGCCTTCGCGGCGGCGCGCCGCCAGCGGCTCCTGATCGAGCGCGTGGACGCCGCCATCGGCGCGCCCATCCCGGAGGTCCAGAAGGCCACGCGGCGGCCCACCTGCTCGGCCTGCGGGCTCAGCAAGCGCTACCTGATGAACCGTGCCGCCCTGACCCATGGGTTCGTGGTCGTGGCCACCGGCCACAACCTCGACGACGAGGCGGCCACGCTGTTCGGCTCGGTGATGCACTGGCAAACCGACGCCCTGTCGCGCCAGTCGCCGGCGCTCGCCTCCACGCACCCCAAGCTGGTCCGCCGGGTGAAGCCGCTGTACCGGCTCTCGGAGCTGGAGACGGCGGCCTTCGCCTTCCTGCGGGGGATCGACTACATCGTGGAGGAGTGCCCCTTCGCGGCGGGGGCGACCTCGCTGGCGCACAAGGAGGCCCTCAACCGGCTGGAGGCCGCCTCGCCGGGCGTCAAGCACAACTTCCTCTTCGGCTTCCTGGAGAAGGCGCGGCCCGCCTTCGAGCGCGGGCAGGATGTCCAGCTCACGGAGTGTGCGTCCTGCGGTCAGGTGACCACGGGCGAGATCTGCGCGTTCTGCAAGCTCGCCGACCAGGTCAAGCGCCGCAGCACCCCGCTGACGCGCTCGAGTGGCGACCCATCACAGTGATCCGGTGGACAGGGAGGCTCTCATGCAGAACGCGGTGATCGTCGGAGCGGTGCGGAGCGCGGTGGGGCGAAAGAACGGAAAGCTGTCCGGGGTGCGGCCGGACGATCTTCTGGCCGACACTCTCCAGGGCCTCGTGCAGCGAAGCAGGATCGATCCCGCCGAGGTGGAGGATGTCGTGATCGGCTGCGTCAGCAAGGTCGGCGAGCAGGGCTTCAACATCGCCCGCAACGCCGCGCTGATCGCCGGCTTCCCGCTGGACGTCTGCGGGACCACGCTCGACCGGATGTGCGGCTCCGGACAGCAGGCCGCGAACTTCGCCGCCATGGGCGTCATGGCCGGGCAGTACGAGTGCGTGATCGCAGGCGGGGTGGAGAACATGACCCGGGTGCCCATGGGGTCGGACGGCTCAGGGCCCGGCGAGGGGCCGCTGTCCCCGCGGCTCCAGGCCCTCTACACCATCATCCCGCAGGGGCTCTCCGCCGAGATGGTGGCCGAGCGGTGGGGGCTCAAGCGCGAGGATCTTGACGAGTTCTCTGCCCGGAGCCACGAGAAGGCCGGCCGGGCCATCGCCGAGGGGCGCTTCACGCGGGAGATCGCGCCGCTCACGCTGCCAGACGGCAGCGTGTTCGACACGGACGAGGGGGTGCGCGTGCCGGTGAACCGGGAGAAGATGGCCGCGCTGGCGCCGTCGTTCAAGTCCGACGGAGTCGTCACCGCCGCGAACTCCTCCCAGATCTCGGACGGCGCCGCGGCGCTCCTGATCATGTCCGAAGCGCGGGCCAAGGCCCTCGGGCTCCCTCCCCGCGCCCGGATCGTGGCCACCTCGCTGGCAGGCGTGGACCCCGCCATCATGCTCACCGGACCGATCCCGGCGACGCAGCGCGTGCTGAAGAAGGCCGGGCTCACGCTCGAGCAGATGGACCTGTTCGAGATCAACGAGGCCTTCGCCTCCGTGGTGCTGGCCTGGGAGCGGGAGCTTCACCCTGACATGGATCGGGTGAACGTCAACGGCGGGGCCATCGCGCTCGGTCATCCGCTCGGGTGCTCCGGCGCGCGCCTCATGACGACGCTGCTGCACGAGCTGGAGCGGCGAGGGAAGCGCTTCGGGCTTCAGACCATGTGCATCGGCTTCGGGCAGGGGATCGGCACCATCATCGAGCGGCTGTAGCAGGCCGCCGATAAAGGCCCATCTGCGTCGTTGGCGCCCTCGGCCGCGCGCTCAACGTACGGGAAGTACGCCTCGCGCGCGGCCGTCGGGCGCCGCCTCGCATCTGGACCTTTCTCGGCGGCCTGCCGCGCAGGCGGCGACACGGGCCCAGCTGCGGCGTTGGCGCCCTCGGCCGCACGCTCAACGTGGCTCGCTCACGCTCGCCCGGATCTCCGGATCCGCTCGTCTCGCCTCCGGCTCGGCTCGCCAAGCGGAGTACGCCTCGCGTGCGGCCGTCGGGCGCCGCCTTGCATCTGGGCCTTTTTGAGCGGCCGGCGGGGCCGCGGGTGCGTCAGGCGCGGTTCGCGTGTTCCCCGAGGACGCTCTGGACCGCCCGGTGGAACTCCGGTGGGGTCACGGGCTTGAACAGGACGCTCGTCACCCCCAGCGCCCGGCACCGCTCCTGATCCTCCTCCTGGAGCCCCCAGCCCGTGATGAAGACCACGGGAACGTTCCGGTCCCGCGTGCGGACCCGTTGCGCGACCTCCCACCCGGTCATGCCGGCCATGCCGATGTTGGTCAGCACGAGATCGAACCCGCCGGGCACGAAGACCCGCATGGCTTCGGCTCCGCTCGACACCGGCAGGACGTGATGGCCGGCATCCCGGAGCATCTCGCCCAGGATGGTCAGGACCTGGGCGTCGTTGTCCACCAGGAGGATGCGGCCGCGCCGGCTGCCCACGGGCTCCCCGTCGGCTGAGCCCGCCGCCGCCGCCGCCGGCTTGCCGACGGGCAAGACGATGGTGAAGGTGGTGCCGCGCCCGAGATGGCTGTCCACGCGCATCTCGCCGCCGTGCCGCTTCACGATCGAGTAGGACACGGACAGCCCAAGGCCCGTGCCCGCGTCGCCCTTCGTGGTGAAGAAGGGATCGAAGATCCGCGTCCGCACCGCTTCGGGCATGCCGGTGCCGGTGTCGCTGACCGTGAGGACCACCGACTCGCCGCCGTCGACGCGCGTCTGGAGGCTCAGGGTGCCGCCCTTGGGCATGGCGTCGAGGGCGTTCAGGATCAGATTGGTCACGACCTCGTTCAGCTCCGAGGGACGGCCCATCACGGCCGGGACCGCGGGCAGGGTCAGCTCGAGCCGGAGGGGCAGGCCGCTCTTGGCCGAGCGCTCCTCCCAGCGCGGCTGGGTGATGGCCACGGCGTCGTGGATGACCTGGTTCAGATCCAGCGAGACGAACGGCTCGTCGGGACGCAGCCGGGCGAACTTCTGGATGCGCCGGACCGTCTCGGCCCCGCCCGCGGCCGCGGCCTCGATGACATCCAGCCCTCGGCGGACCACGTCCAGGTTAGCGGGGTTCTTCCCCATGAGCTGCGCGTAGCCCATGATGGCCTGGAGCAGATTGTTGAAGTCGTGGGCGATGCCGCCGGCCATCTGTCCCAGCGCGGTGAGCTTCTCGGACTGGAGGAGCTGGGTCTCGAGCTCGCGCTGCACCGTCGCGTCGTGCACGATCGCGAGCATGCCCTCGATCTGGCCGTCGCGGCCGGTGAGCGCGGACAGCGTCACCGCCAGCGTGAGGGCGGTGCCGTCCGCGCGCTTGCACGCCACCTCGAACGCCTTCATCGGCGTGCCGGGCGTCAGGGCCGCGCGGGCCGCACGATAGCGGTCCTGAGGCAGGAGCGCGGTCAGCGGCTGGCCCACCGCCTCCCGGGCCGGCAGGCCGAAGATGCGCTCGGCGGCGGGGTTCCAGGCGACGATCCTCTCGTCGCGGTCCACCGAGATGATCCCGTCACCGGCCGAGTGGATGAGCTGCTCCAGCGATCGCTTTGTCTCCGTCACCTCGCCGTAGAGGCGCGAGTTGCGGATCGCCACCGCCAGGTACTCCGAGAGCATCTCGAGGAGCTCGCGCTCGCGCGGGTCGATCGGGCGCCCCTCGGCGCGGTTGGCCGCCGCGAGGTAGCCGAGGGTGGCGCCGTCGTCGCGGATCGGGCACATGACCGTTCTGTCGCCGCCCGGGCCGCCGGCGGGGCTCGGTCCGAGATGGATGGTCACCTCGTCGTAGCCGAGCGCGTCGCGGAGCAGCTCGGTGATGGTGGCGGTGAGCTGGGTCAGGTCGAGCTGCCCCAGGATGCCCCGGGAGATCTCCCGGAGGATGGAGAGCTGGGTCACGCGGAGGGACTGCTCGGCCTGCTCGCGCCGCGCCTCCTCCTCGAGGGTGCGGGTCTTGGACGACAGCGAGCGCATCTCGTCCACGAGGGTCGTCAGCTGGCTGCGCGTCCCCAGCTCCGTCTGCCGGCGCGCCAGGGCGCGACGGGTTGTGTCCTCGAGATCCTGCCGGCTGAACGGCTTGATCAGGTACTCGAAGGCCCCGTGCGTCAGCGCGTTCTTGACCGTCTCGAGGGAGGCATAGGCGGTGATCATCACCACCTCGATGCTCGGATCGATGACCTTGACCCGCCGGAGCAGCTCGATGCCGTCCATCTGCGGCATCTTGATGTCCATGAACATCAGATCCGGGTGGAAGGTCTTGAGCGTCTGGAGCGCCGCCTCGCCGCTGTCCGCCGTCGCGATGTCGTGCCGGGGCTTCAGGATCATGCGCAGAGACTCCCGCGGCCCCATCTCGTCGTCGACCACGAGGATCCGCGCCCGGTCCGTCACGACGGCCCCCCCGGCAGGTCCACGCTGAAGGTCACCTCCGCGCGTCCCTGCTTCACCTCGAGGTGGCCGCCCTGGGCCTCCACGATCCGCTGGCTGACGCACGGGCCCACGTCGAGGAGGTTCTGCTGGACGACCTGGATCGGGTCGAAGAGGCGGTGCAGCTCGTCAGGCCGGATTTCGGCGGTACGAGAAGCCACGGTGAGACGCACGCGATCCTCCTTGTCTAGACGGGAGAGGGAGACGGACACCTTGGCGTCCTGTCCCGGGGTTTTCCGCAGCAGATACCAGACGAGGTAGGCGACGGCCTTCTTGAGCATGCCGCGATCGCCTCGCGTGAGGAACGAGCCGCCCTCGTAGGAGAATGTCGCCGAGACGTGCTTCTGGGTCGACTCGTCGACAAAGGTGAGCAGGCACGCCTCGGCGCCCGCGGCCGGCACCGGCTGCTGGGCGCCCAGCTCGGTGAGGCATTCCTCGACGACCATGCGCACGTCCACCGGCTCCAGCTTGTAATCCCCTTCGTTGACCAGCGCCGCGAGCTTCTCGAACATCTGCACCAGCCGGCGCACGTCGCGGCCCACCACCCCCGCGAAGTGATGGCGGAACCCCGCGTCGTCATACCGCTCCTCGAGGAGCTCCATGAAGGTCCGGATGGAGACCAGCGGGTTCTTGATCTCGTCGGCGATGCGGGCCACGATGCGCGTCAGGAGCTGGAGCTGCTCCGTTTCCCGCCGCTCCCGCGCCGCCTGCCGCTGCAGCGTGAGGTCCTCGAAGACGAGCACCGCCCCGATCGGCGTCGGGCCCTCGCCCATCACGCGATAGGTCGAGACCTCCAGCGGCAGGCTCCGCAGCGCAAGCTGGATCTCCTCGCGCGTCACCGTGCGATCGCGGGTGAGCGTCTCGAACAGCAGGTCGCCCAGCGGCGAGGGGAGCTGGCGCAGGTCGCGGTGCAGGACGTCCGCCGCCGGCATGCCGAGGATCTCCTCGGCCCGGCGGTTCATGATGACGACGCGCTCGTCGGGGCCGATGGTGATCACGCCGTTCGCCATGTGGGCGAGGATGCGCTCGTTGAACTGCTTCTCGTACCGCAGCAGGTGATGGGTGCGGATGTCGCTGATGGCCGTGGCGAGGTGGGTCGCCAGATCGAAGAGGATCTCGGCCTCGCGGCGGCTGTAGGCCCCCCCGGTCACCCGCTGGCCGATCGTCAGGATGGCCACGAGCTCGCCGTGGGAGATCAGCGGGACCGCCACGACGGCCTGGAGCAGCGCCAGCTCCCGGGCCATGTCCCGTGCCGCCGGGTCGGCGGCGCGCGCGTGCGCCTCGTCGATGTGGATCAGCCGCCCCTCGGCCGCGAGCCACAGGGGCAGCCCCGCGTCGGCCCGCAGGCTCACCGACTCCACCACGTGGGGCGCCAGGCCGCGGAACGCCGTCACGTGGTACTGCTGGCCGACCGGATCGGCGACGAGGATCGCGCTCCGGCTGGGCCGCGCCAGCTCGGCCACCGCGTCCAGGAACAGGTCCAGCACGCGGGCCAGATCGAAGCCGGCCGAGAGGGGCTTGGCGAACTCCGTGACCATGCGACCGAGCACATCCGAGGGCACGTCGAAGACCGGTGGCTCCGCGGCCACCCCGAGCGCGTCGGATGGCTTGCGGAGCGTGCGCAGGGCCGAGACTTCCTGCATCAGCAGCAGCTTGTCCTCCACCTGCCGGAGCATGCCCCGCCACTGCGGGGAGGTGAACGGCTGGAGCAGGACGAAGTCGGCGTCCTCCACCAGCGCCTCGTCTTCCGGGCTGCTGCTGTCCGCGGGGAGCACGCACACCACGACGGACGAGGGGCAGAGGTGGCGCGCCCGGTCCAGGAAGCCCGGGAGGTCGCGCATGGGGACGGCCGCTTCCTTGACGATCAGCTCCACCTCGGTGAAGCGGAGCTTCTTGAGG
>MGBT01000225.1:0-1866 GCA_001788395.1 Candidatus Rokubacteria bacterium GWA2_70_23 | reverse complement strand
CCGGTTCCGGAGAGTCTCGTCGGTGGCCACCACCAGGGCGGTTCTCATATCGTCACCCGGGCTGCGCGTTCCGCGATGACGGGGAACTCGACGGTGAAGGTGGCGCCCGAGCGATGGGTGTTGTTGCGGGCGCGCAGGATGGCCCGATGGGCGTCGGCGATGCTGCTGCAGATGGCCAGCCCGAGCCCGGAGCCGCGGCTCTTGGTGGTGACGAACGGATTGAAGATCCGGGGCAGGAGATCCTCCGGGATTCCCGGCCCGGTGTCGGACACCTCGACGTTTAGGGTCATTCCCCCACCCTCTGTCAGGTCTGCCACCCTCACCGTGAGCTCCCCGCCGGGTTTCATGGCCTCGATGGCATTTAAGCACAAGTTATGGAAAAGCTGTTGCAATTGAGACGCGTTGCCCAGCACCGGACGGGGGTTTCCGTCAGCCACCTGACGCAGCCGGATGTGCCGGGCCTGCATCTCGGGCTCGAGCAGCTCCAGGGTGGCCCGCACCGGGGCCGAGACGTCCACCGGCTCCATCGGCTGGGAGGCGGCCGAGGCGAGCGTCCGGAAGCGGCCCAAGAGGGCGTCGATACGGTTGATTTCCCGCTCCATGATGCCCATGAACCGCTCGCGGAACTCGGGCTCCTGGTGACGCGCCGGCAGGAGCTGAATGAACGCCTTGAGGGACACCAGGGGGTTGCGGATCTCGTGGACCATGCCGGAGGCGATGGCCTCCAGCGAGGCCAATCGCTCCGCCCTCCGCTTTTCCTGCTCGAGCTCCTTGAGCCGCGACAGATCGCTGAACACCGCCACGGTCCCGATCGTCACGCCCTGGGGTCCCCCCAGCGGGGAGGTGGAGCACATGATCGGGACGAGCTGGCCCGCCGCATCCGGCAGGGCGATCTCCATTTGCGACCTGGACTGGCCATCCCGGACCGTGGCGCCGATGAGATGCGCAAGGGGCGCCGGGAGGTGGTCCACGGGCTGGCCCCGCAGCGTGCCGGCCGGCGCGGCCGTCAGCAGCTCCGCCGCCCGGTTGAACAGCGTGACCCGCCCCTTCGGGCCGATGGAGATCACGCCGCTGTCGATCGTCCCCAGGATCTTCCCGATGTCCTCGTTCACCTGGACCACCTGCTGGTGGACCTGCGCGTTGCGGATGGCGATGGCCGACTGGTTGGCCAGCGTCGTCAGGAGATCAGCATCATCGCTGAAATACGGATCGCCGGAGCGCTTGGCTCCCACCGAGAGAAAGCCGATCAGGCGGTCTTCCTCCAGCAGGGGGACGATCACCTCGGCGCCCAGCCGCGACAGATCGGCCAGCACGCCCTGGCCATCCCGCGCTCCCGCCTCGTGACCCAGCTCGTCGCGGAACACGAGCTTCCGGTCCCGGCTCACCGCCTCCAGGAGCGGCGAGGACGACGGAAGGCTCACCGGGGTAGAAGCGCTGCCGGCGGCGAATGCGCGCTCGAACAACCCCTCCTCCTCGTCGAGCAGGTAGATGGCGAGCCCTTCGGGACGCAGGGTCTGACTCACGACGGCGCTGACGTGCCCGAGAAGCGTGGGGAGATCGATGGTCCCCGTCAGGGTGCGACTCGCCTGTCGCACCGTCCGCTGGTAGTCGTACGGCTCCCGGTACAGGTACCGGTCGAAGACCTGCTGGATCCGCCCCTTGAGCGGGTGGAACAGGACCGCCACGACGAGCGCGATCAGAATCTCCCGCAGCGGCACCTGGGGCTCGTCGTGGAACAGGAGGTTGGAGCCGACCAGCAGCGCCAGCAGGATCAGGCCCGATGCCCCGAACGCCGCCAGGTACACCGCGCCGTGCTTGATCACCACCCGGATGTCCATCAGCCGATGCCGGATGATCGCGTGCGCA
>MGBT01000224.1:33707-36181 GCA_001788395.1 Candidatus Rokubacteria bacterium GWA2_70_23 | reverse complement strand
CTCGCACGGGTACACCTCTCCGGTCTCGCCGAGCACCAGGTTCAGCCGGCCCGCGTAACAGGCTGGGACTTCCGCAGGGCGTTCCGGAGAGAACCGAGGAAGCGGAAGTTGAAGATGTGCCGCACCTGGAGGCTTGACGTGGATGAGATGCGCGTGATATCTACATAAACGTATGGGCGAGGTGCGGGCACAAATCGTTGTGATCAATCCTCGGACCGGCGCGAGGTCCGCGGAGTTCACGGCTCTCGCAGACACAGGCGCAACTCTTACTGTGATCCCAGGGACTATTCTCGGGGAGATCGGCATTCAGCGAGTTCGCCAGATTTCCCTCGTGCTCGCAGATGGGCGCCACGTCCGCCGGGATGTCGGCGAAGCTCAGGTGGCGGTGAACGGAGAATCTGTTCCCTGTCGCGTCATCTTTGGCGAACCCGGAGACGCGAGTCTACTCGGACTCACTGTTCTTGAGCAGCTTGGATTGGCCGTGGACCCCGTTCAGCGCCGCCTGATCCCCACCGATTTTCTCCTTTATTGATCCGTCCCGAATCGGCGCCGGGGAGAAGAACCAACCACTCGACAGCCTTCGCGAGTTGACTCAATACTCCAAAGACCCAAAGCAAGTTAACCTACTTTCCGCAGATCTCGAAGGTCATATCGCGCCACAGCGGAGCGCCCGGTCACCGTCGGGTCACGCCCTGCGCGCCTGGTACGCGAGGGCGCGACGCGAGACGTTCTCCAGCCGGCGCAGCAGCGATTTGAGCTTGCGGTACTCCGCGGCCCCTTCGTTGTAGATTCTCGCTTCCGGCGGGCTGAGCCGATGGTACACGGTCTTGCCGGCGACCTTGTACGTCCATTCGAAGTATGGCCCGTGCCGGCGCTCGGGATCGCGGCTGCACGCGCACGAGAGCGTAGTCAACATCAAGGCCATGTGAAGCTACGCGGCCCACCCCCTGACCCCCTCGGGCCCCGAGAGCTTGACAGAAGGGGCGAGACTCGGACGCCGGCCGCCCCAGGAGCCGATGGATGGCACAGGGAGCTCAGGATAGCCCCCACGACCCGCGGCGCCACAGCGCTCACCACGCGAGGTGCCAGGGGACGGCGCGGATCCCGGGCGTCATCGGATCGGATCAATGTCGTGGGGATCGCAGCTCCCGGGCCGAGGCCGCAGGGGGCTGTCGTATCTTCCCGATTTCGTGCGCCCGCGGAAGGGCGCACGGGCTTCCTCGTCCGGTGGCGGCGATCTCCTGCTCGAGAGCATCTCAGGGCCAATGCGCTTCGACCCGTTGGTTACACTTCGGTGACATCGGCTACACCCTGTCGCTGGGCGCCGGCTCCACATCCCGAACCTTCCCGAGCGCGCGCTCGAACCTTGTCCGGTTGCCGCGGCGGGCCCGCTCGTCCAGGTACTCACTGGTCAGAAGTGCCGACAGCTTCTCCGCCAGCGCGCTGGCGATGAACTGGTTGATGGAGATGCCTTCGCGCTTCGCGAGGTCCCGTACGCGCTTGTGGAGGGAGTCGGGCAGGCGGACGCTCATGGTGCTCATGACAATAACCCCCGTAACGCAAGGAACTCCCTCGGCGTCACGATGCGCACCCCGAAGCGCTCGGCGCCGGCGAAATCCCGCTGGTTGTAGGTCACGATCCACTGGCACTCGGCTTCGACCGCCAACTCAAGCACGAGGTCGTCGTTGGGATCCTTGAGGTATGGCCGCCAGAGGAAGAAGATGGGCCGCCGGTCGGCCACGCTGACGAGATAGTCGAGGACGTCATCGATCTCACCTGCGGTCAGCCCGGCGGCGCGCGCGTGCCGCTTCGCTACGGCCTCGTACTCCAGCACCAAGGGGACGGAGACGGTGATCTCGAAATGACCGCGGCCGACGAGCGTCAGGAGCCGAAACGCAGCCCCGCGCCGCGACCGCAGCGCCGCGACCAGGACATTCGTGTCCAGCACGATCCGGGCCACCGTCACGGCGGTATTGTGGGCGATACCACGGGCCGAGTCAAGCGAGGTGCATCGAGACCCAGGGTCCCGGCAAAGTCGGCTGCTCGGATCCCGAGCTAGCCCATGGGCGAGGTAGTGCCTGGGGATGACCCGGTTTGGATGTCGAGCTTGACCATCTGTGTGCCTTCCGGCTTCCGGCTCTCGTGGGGACTGTCCAGGGCCCGCAAGCGGTCGCGCGCGTGGCGTTGCAGCGGGTAGACGAAGACGGCCTTGGGCCGCCCATGGCGCTGGTAGCTGGCCCCGCGGCGCGCGAAGCCGCGCGTGTCGCCCACGTTGGACTTGACCCGCTCCGTGACCACCGCGGTTTCCACCAGCGCCCCGGCGGTCGCGCCCCCGTGGAGCCCCTCCCGGCTGTGCAGGCCCATGAGGAAGCCCGCCAGCGCCGGGTCCATAGGGACTTCACCTATCAGGGCGCGGCCTTCGTCCCAAGGACGATGACCCGAGCGGAGATCCACGCCCTGCGCCGTATCGCCTT
>MGBT01000224.1:15250-33508 GCA_001788395.1 Candidatus Rokubacteria bacterium GWA2_70_23 | reverse complement strand
GTTTCCGAGGCTGCCGGCGCGCATCTCGCACGGGTACACCTCTCCGGTCTCGCCGAGCACCAGGTTCAGCCGGCCCGCGTAACAGGGGGTGAGCCGCCTCCGCTCGAGCAGGGTGCGGTGGATCAGGCGGCGCTGGAGGATGTCCTGCGCCGCCTTGAGGCGGGCGCCCCTGAAGCGGTAGCGCGGCGCCGCCGGGGCCCGCAGGCCCTCCGCGAGCCTCTCCATCGCGCGAGCATAGCTCGCGACGTCCACGTCCTTGTACCGCTCGTTCAGGAGATCGCCGCGGACGAGGGAGACGGTGTGGGTGCGGACGTGGCGCAGGCCGCGAACGAAGTCGATGAGGTCCGCCACGTGGTGCTGGTTGTCCGAGCACAGGACCGTGTTGATGCCGAGCTCGAGGTTCGGGTACCGGGGGAGGAGCTCGGCGAGGCGCCGGTAGGTGTCCAGGGTCTTCTCGAAGCAGCCGGGTCGATCCCGGAGGGCGTCGTGGGTCCCGTTGAGCCCGTCGAGAGAGAGCTTCACGACGGTGACGCTCTTCGGGCAGTGACGGAGGATCTCCTCCGTTCGGTCCTTGATGATGCGGGGAAGCTGGCCGTTGGTGGGATAGAGCATGATCGCCGGCCGGTTGTTCTCGTAGAAGAGACGGCTCATCTCGACGAGATCGGGCCGGAGGAACACCTCGCCTCCGGAAAACGCCAGCCAGAGGAGATTGCCCAGGGACCGGGAGATCCGCCGCACCTCTTCCAGCGACAGCTCGGGCGCCGCGTCGGCCGGCGCCGCGGCGCCGGCGAGATAGAAGCAGAACGGGCACCGGAGGTTGCACGTGCGGGTCACGAAGAAGGTGAGCTGGATGGGCTTGCGCTTCCAGAGCACCGAGGGCAGGTGGCGGAGCGGCGAGTACATGCTCAGGCCGGCAGGGAGGGCCTGGATCCCGCGAGATACCGGAGCGCGCCCGCGAGGGCGCCCGCGCCCACCGCGAGAGGATACACGGCCACGTAATAGAGGGTCGCGGCGAGGGCGAAGGTGGGTCCGGCCGTCCGATGGAAGGCGCGGATGAGGCCCCTGTTCCAGAAGAGGTTGAGCGCGACGACCCCGAGGATGGGGGCCAGGGCGATCGGCCGTCCCGTGAAGCCGGCGAGCAGGAGGAGCAGCAGGCCGAGAGCGTAACCGGCGACGTCGATCTTGAGCCCGGCGGAGGCGGTGCCGGAGTCGGCGAGCAGGTCGCCGCGGGCCAGGGAGTAGATCGTCCAGTACAGGGACTTCCGCAGGGCGTTCCGGAGAGAACCGAGGAAGCGGAAGTTGAAGATGTGCCGCACCTGGAGATCGGGGCTCATGACGAGCCGGCACCCTGACTGCCGCGCCCTGTGGCTGAACTCCACGTCTTCCAGGATCGGCAGGAATCCCTCGGCGAAGCCGCCGCTCCTGCGGAAGGTCCCCGCGTCGATGGCCATGGCGTGGGTCGCCACGTAGTCCGGGCGCTCCGCGTTCCTTGTCTCCGAGTAGTTGATGAAGACGGACTGAAAGAGGCTGAAGAACCCCCGGTCATGCGGTCTCGGGGTGTAGGTGCCGCCCAGCACGACGCCGGGGCCTTCTCCCGCGAGGAGCTTGCCGGCGATGGCGAGGGTGTCCTCCTGGAGGAGGCAATCCGCGTCGGTGAAGAAGAGCGTGTCGCCCCCGCTGTTCGCGGCCCCGATGTTCCGGGCATGCGATGCGCCGGCGTGGGTCGGGAGCCGCAGGAGCCGGCAGGGGAACCGGCCCACGATCCCGACGGAGCCGTCCTCGGAGGCGTCGTCCACGACGATCACCTCGAAGGGCTCATACCGGGAGGAAAAGACGGCCTCCAGGCATGTCTCGATCGTCGCCGCCCCGTTGCGGTTGGGAATGATGACCGAGATGAAACGCCCCATCGGAGGCAGCTCCTCAGCGAATCGAGGCCAGTCTAGCACGGTGCGGTTGAGGGACATGCCCGCAGAGGTGGGTTCTGGGTCGCTCGACGGGCGAGATTGATGCGTTCGGACCATTGACCCTCGGCTGCCTCCGGCAGAAGAGTCAGGCCAATGGAGTTGAGCGGTCCGTTGAGTCCCTGAAGCTGGGAGGTGGGCCTGCGATGACGCAACTCGCCGCGAACGTGACCCTGGACTGCAGCGGGCAGGCCTGCCCGCTGCCGATCCTGAAACTCTCCAAGGCCATCACCCGGATCCAGCCGGGCGAGATCATCGAGCTCATCGCCACCGACAGCGGCTCCAGGGACGACGTTCCCGCGTTCTGCGAGCGCACCAACAACACGCTTCTCTCGAGCCGGGAAGACGGAGGACGCTTCATCTTCCACGTCAGGAAAGGGCTCTGAGAACGGCATCAGGGGGAGCCAGTGTACATCGTCGCCATCGATCCAGACACCTGTGACGGCAACGCCGCGTGCGTCGAGGGATGCCCGGTGACGATCCTCTCGACGGAGGAGGCCGGCGGTCACAAGAAGTGCGTGGTGAGCGGGGCCACGGCGGACTGCATCGGCTGCATGGTCTGCGTCGAGGTCTGTCTCACCGGCGCCATCAAGGTCACGGAGTTCTAGGTGGCCGGCGTCCCCCGCCTCGTCATCTCCGCCCCGCACGGACGCTCGGGGAAGACGACGCTCAGCCTGGGGCTCGCGGCGGCCTTCTGCCGTCGGGGCCTCAGCGTCCAGCCCTTCAAGAAGGGCCCCGACTACATCGACCCGAGCTGGCTCTCGGAAGCCGCCGGCCGCCCCTGCCGGAACCTGGATCTCTTCCTGATGGAAGCGGGCGCGCTCCTGTCCGGGTTCGTGCGGGCCTCGGAGTCTGCCGACCTCGCGCTCATCGAGGGGGCCCACGGGCTCTTCGATGGCCTGGACGTCGAGGGAACGAACAGCACCGCCCATCTGGCCCGGTTGCTCCGGGCTCCCGTCGTCCTCGTGATCGACGCGAGCCGGATGACCCAGAGCGTGGCCGCCCTCGTCCGTGGGTTTGTGGATTTCGAGCCGGGCGTGAACGTGGCGGGGGTGATTCTGAACCAGGTGAGTGGCTCCCGACACCACGCCAAGCTGGCCGAGGCCCTCTGCCGGCACGCGAGGATTCCGCTCCTGGGAGCTCTCCCGCGGGGATCGTCGCTGACGATCCCCGAGCGGCATCTGGGGCTTTTGCCCCGGGACGAGGAGGCCGGTTTCCTGCCTGTCGTGGATCGGCTCCGCGAGGCCGTGGAGGCGTCGGTGGATCTGGACGGTCTGCTCGCTCTGGCCCGGCTCGCCCCGCCGCTCCCGCGCTCGCCGGCGCCCCCGGATCCCCCCCGCGCGCCTTCGGTGCGTCTCGGCGTGGCGCGGGATCGCGCGTTCACCTTCTACTACCCGGAGAACCTGGAGGCGCTCCGCCGGGCTGGCGCCGAGCTGGTTCCGCTGGACACGCTGGAGGACCCGGCGCTCCCCGACGTGGCCGGGCTCTATCTCGGCGGTGGGTTTCCCGAGATGTTCCTTGATGCCCTGGAAGCCAATGCGGGGTTGCGCCGAGACATTCGCCTCGCCATCGCCGACGGCCTGCCCGTCTACGCCGAGTGCGGCGGGCTCATGTACCTGGCCCGGCGGATCACCTGGAGCGGCCGGTCCGCCTCGATGGTGGGGGCGCTGCCGTGTGACATCGAGATGACCGGGCGGATCGAGGGCCACGGCTACGTCCGGGGCACCGTCGCTGCGGCGAACCCCTTCTTTCCAGTCGGGACCGCGCTCCGCGGCCACGAGTTCCACTACTCCCGGGCGACGACCCTGGGGGCGGCCGAGTTCGCGTACCGGCTCGAGCGCGGGCGCGGGATCGTCGAGGGGAAGGACGGCCTGGTGGCGGGCAATGTCCTGGCCGCCTACATGCACCTGCACGCCCTGGGAACCCCGGGGTGGGCCGAGGGCCTCGTCGGCCTCGCGCGCGCGCACCACGCCGGCCGGCCGGCGCGGTGGGAGGTCAGCGGAGCGCGATGAAGATCGGCGTGATGGTCCAGGAGGGGCCGTACCAGCACCAGGCCTCCGACAGCGCCTGGGAGTTCGTCCGGGCGGCGCTCGCGCGGGGGCACGAGATCGTCGGGGTCTTCTTCTACACCGACGGCGTGTACAACGTGAACCGCTTCATGAACCCGCCAGGCGAGCGGGTGATCGGCAAGCGCTGGTCCGAGCTGGGGGCCCAGGGGATTCCCCTGGTGGCCTGCGTCACCGACTCGACGTACCGGGGCATCACCCAGGAGATCGCCGTGCCCAACGCGAAGATCTCCGGGCTGGGGAACCTGGCGGAGTTCATCCAGCAAGCCGACCGCTTCGTCACGTTCGGCGACTGAGAGGAACACATGGAGCACGGTGAGCCACGCGGGGAGCCCAGCGGCGCTCCGCCCAGAAAGGTGCTGGTTCTCATGCGCAAGGCTCCCTACGGGTCTCTCTATAACTGGGAGGGCCTGCAGGTGCTCCTCATCATGGGGGCCTACAAGATGCAGGGTCTGGTGGACATCGCCGTGGCCTTCGTGGAGGACGGGGTCTTCGCGATCACCCAGGGGCAGGACCCGAGCAGCCTGGGGATGAAGGCGATCGCGAAGACCTACCCGGCGCTCCCGGACTTCGAGGTGGACCGCTTCTACGTGGACGGACAATCGCTGGCCGATCGGAACCTGACCCTGGATGACCTGGTGATCAAACCCGAGATCCTGGACGCGGCGGGGATGGCTCGCCTCCTCGCGGAGCAGGACGCGATCCTGCCGTTCTGAGGAGGCCGAGTGATGCTCTTCACGGTGAACAAGTCACCTTACCTCCGCGGCAACCTGGAAGGGTGCCTGCGGCTGGCCCCGGCGGGGACGCCGCTCCTGCTTTACGAAGACGGGGTGTACGCGGCCGCGGCGGGCACGCGCGTGGAAGGGCTGCTGCGCCAGGCCCTGGCCAGTCACCCCGTCTACGCCGTGGAGGCTGATCTCAAGGCGCGGGGAATCGCGCGGCTGATCGAGGGCGTGCGGGTGATCGACTACGCGGGTTTCGTGGAGCTGGTGGAGCAGCATCCCGTGGTGCCCTGGCTGTGACGCGTACCGAGCGGGCTGCGTAGGAGGAGAACGACGATGCTGATGGTGCAGCTGGCGTGCCCGAAATGCGGCTTCGTCATCGAGCAGTACGGGGCCGAGCAGCTGGAAACCGACGCGCAGAAACAGAAGCGCTACCAGTACCTCCGGAAGAAGCAGAGCCTCTGCCCGAGCTGCCTCACCCAGACCGCCAAGCTGGAAGAGCGCCGGGTGGAGCTGGAGGCGCCGCCCCAGGCCGAGCTCATGGCCGAGGCGGAGGCGCCGCCGGAGGCTCGGGCGGAGGGCGAGGCCGCCACGCCGACGCCGTTCTGCGACGAGCTGGAGCGAGGGCCCTGGCCCAGCCACGTCACCGAGCTCAAGCAGACGCGCTACCACATGCAGATGTACGAGGAGGGCCTCCGCCAGAAGCGGACCCAGTGGGGGTTCGGCGGCTACACCTCGATCCCCGGCGTGGCGTCCGGGATCCTCATGCGGGCCTCGGCCCGCCCCGACATCGCCAAGGGCGCCAACCTGGTCCGCGCCTTTTGCCCCAGCGGGACGTTCTACTCCACCAAGACGTTCCGGGCCCTCTGCGACGTGGCGGACCGCCACGGCTACGGCATTCTTCACCTCCACGCCACGACCTGCGACATCGAGGTCCTGGGGGTCCCGAAGGAGGAGCTCCGGGCCACGGTCGACGAGCTGGTGGCGGCCGGCCTGGACGTGGGGTCCACCGGCGACGCCTACCGCAACTGCCAGGAGTGCATCGGCCCCCTGCGCTGCGAGATGGTCCTGGTGGACTCGGTGGCCATGCGCCAGGCCTACTTCACGCGCTTCCTGGACGACGTCCAGTACCCGCGCTTCCCGCACAAGATCAAGTTCAAGCTCTCGGGGTGCCCCAACGACTGCACGCGCTCCCAGCAGAAGGGGGACATCGCCATCGTCGGGGTGTTCCGGGACCCGCCCAGGATCGACGAGGCAAGGCTCGACGACTGGGTCAAGAACGGCGGCGACCTCGCCCACGTCGTCCGGATGTGCCCGACCCGGGCGATGGAGTGGGACGGCCGGCGCCTGACGATCGACGCCGACGCCTGCGTCCGCTGCATGTACTGCATCAACAAGTGCCCGGCCATCCGCCCCGGCGGCGATCGCGGCGTGGCCGTCCTGGCCGGCGGCAAGATGCGAGGCAAGTACGGGCCTCTGCAGCCCTTCCTCATCGCGCCGCTTGTCCCCGCCATCCCGCCGGACTTCAAGGAGGTCTTCGACCTCTGCGCCAAGATCACCGACGTCTACGACGAGCACGCCCGACGCAAGGAGCGGCTGGGGGATTTCATCTACCGCACGGGGATCGACGAGTTCTGCCGCCTGGTCGGCGTGGCGCCGACCCCCCAGCAGATGGTCGCCCCCCGGATCAATCCCTTCTACCACTGGACGCCTGAAGAGCTTCAGGCGTCGCGGAAGGAGGCCTAACTGATGCCGGGCGTCGGCCTCCCCCCCCTGGAGCAGAACCTTCCGCCCATCGTCCTCCGCAACTACGCCAAGTGGGTGGACCACGAAGAGGTGAGACCGGGCGTCCTGAAGCACGTGGCCGAGAGCGGCGAGGAGTGCTACACCGTGCGCGCCGGGATGCCGACCAACGCGCGGGTCTCCACCGTGCTCGCGCGCCGGATCGCCGATCTGGCGGACGACTTCGCCGGCGGGCACCTGCGCTTCACCCGGCGCCACAGCCTGGAGCTGGTCGGGGTGGACCCGGCCCGGATCGACGAGCTGATCGAGCGGCTCCGGGGACTCGGGCTGCCCGTGGGGGGTACCGGCCGGACGTTCCGCAACACGGTGTCCTGCACCGGCTGGATCCACTGCCAGTTCGCCGCCACGGATGCCCCGGCCGTGGCCAAGGCCATCTCCGACGAGCTGTACGAGGACTTTCTCACCGAGCGCTACCCGGCGAAGCTCAAGATCTCCATCTCCGGGTGCGTGAACCAGTGCGGCGAGGGCTCGACCGCCGACATCGGGATCGTCGGCATCCACCGGGACCTGCCCAGGGTCATCGACGAGGAGGTGGCCCGGTGCGAGATCCCGCTGATCGTCTCCGTCTGCCCCACCGGGGCCATCAGGCCCAAGCCGCCGAAGAGCGTCCAGGTGGATCCCGAGCGCTGCATCCACTGCGTCGCCTGCGCTGCGCCCTGCCAGGGGATGCAGATCGGCGACCCGGAGACGGACGGCCTCGCCGTCGTCGTCGGGGGCAAGGCAGGGAACTCGGGGAATGGGCCGGCCTTCGCCAAGTTCGTGATCCCCTACCTCCCCAACACCCCGCCGCGCTGGCCCGAGGTCACGCGGGCGGTGAGGCAGATCGTGGAGGTGTGGGTACAGGGGGCCCGGCGGGACGAGCGCATCGGCGACTGGATCGCCCGGATCGGCTGGGACAAGTTCTTCCAGAAGGCCGGGCTGCCGATGAGTGACAAGCTCCTCGACGGCTATGTCCTCTGGCCCATGTCGGCAAGGACCGGGGTGCGGTTTCACTGGTAGCGGCCGCGCGCAGGGCGCTGCGCGCTCGGCCACCCAACGCATCGAAAGAGGAGGACGAGGGGATGGCAACGGTGGAGTTCGAAGGCAAGCCGATGGACCTGGACGAGGACGGGTTCCTTCAGAACCCGGAGCTCTGGAGCGAGGCCGTCGCCCAGTACTTCGCGGAGCAGGAGGGGCTCGGGACGCTGACGGACGAGCACTGGAAGGTGGTCAACATGATCCGCAACTACTACCTCCAGTTCGGCGTCGCCCCCATGATCAGGAAGGTGGTGAAGGACACCGGCTTCGAGCTGAAGTACATCTACACGCTCTTTCCCTCCGGGCCGGCCAAGGGGGCCTGCAAGGTCGCCGGCCTGCCCAAGCCCACGGGCTGCGTGTAGAGGGCCCCTCGTGGCCGAGGCGGACCGGGGGCTGGCGCCGCTCACGCGGGCGCTGGCCGCCAGGAAGGACGCCATCGTCGCCGGGTGGCTCTCGCGGACACTGGAGAGCTACCCCGAGCGCAACCGCCGGTTCCTGCTCCAGGAGCGGGACGCCTTTCGCAATCCGGCCGGGCACGCCTTCCGGGAGGCGCTGCCGGCGCTCCTCGACGAGCTCCTGGGGGCCATGGACTGCGCCCGGATCGAGGCGCTTCTGGACGGGATCGTGAGGATCCGGGCCGTTCAGGATTTCACCGCCGGCCAGGCTGTCGCCTTCGTCTTCCTGCTCAAGAAGGTCATCCGCGACGAGCTGCGCCGACCCGCTCACACTGCCTTCTTCCCCTCAGGGGGAGAGGATAAGGGTGAGGGGGAAGGCCTGGCGGCGGTCGAGGGCCGGATCGACGAGATGGCCCTGCTCGCCTTCGACCTGTTCATGCGGTGTCGGGAGCGCGTGTACGAGATCAAGGCCGCCGCCGCCGGGCGCCGCACATTTCTCCTGGATCGCATGCAGGCCCGCCGGCCGTGAACGCGCTGGGCTCCCTCCTCCTCGTGCTGCTTCTCGCCGGGCTGGGCTTCGCCGGCGGGCAGGTCGCGGGCCTGCGCCCGCTCTTCGGGGTGGTCGTCCCGTACGCGGCCTTCGTCATCTTCCTCCTCGGGGTCTCCCACCGGGTCGTCCTCTGGGCGCGCGCGCCGGTGCCCTTCCGCATCCCCACCACCTGCGGCCAGCAGAGATCACTGTCCTGGATCAAGCCGAGCCGGCTCGAGAACCCTTCCTCCACCCTGGGCGTGGTGGGGCGAATGGCGCTGGAGGTCGGCCTCTTCCGCTCGCTGTTCCGCAATACCCGGACCGAGCTGCGCGAGGGGCCCCGGCTGGGTTACGGCGAGGCCAAGCTCCTCTGGGTGGCCGCGCTGGCGTTTCACTGGGCGTTCCTCTTGGTCATCCTGAGGCACCTCCGGTTCTTCCTGGAGCCCGTGCCAGCCGTCGTGGCCGCGCTGGCGAGCGTGGACAGCTTCTTCGAGATCGGCACTCCGGGCCTGTACGCGACCGACATCGTCCTCGCCGGAGCGCTGGGATACCTCCTGCTCAGGCGGCTCCTGAGCCCGCAGGCGCGGTACCTGTCCCTCTTCGGCGATTACTTCGCCCTGTTCCTGCTCCTCGGGCTCGCCGCGTCCGGCATCCTCATGCGGTACGCCGTCAGGATCGACACCGTGGCCGTGAAGCAGCTTGCCCTGGGGCTCGTCACCCTCTCTCCCGTCGTCCCCGGAGAGGTCGGGCCGCTGTTCTTTTCCCACCTCTTCCTCCTGAGCGTGCTGGGGGCCTACTGTCCCTTCAGCAAGCTGATGCACATGGGGGGCGTCTTCCTGAGCCCCACCAGGAATCTGGCCAACACCAGCCGGATGAAGCGACACGTCAACCCCTGGAACTATCCCGTCGACGTCCACACCTACGCGCAGTGGGAGGACGCGTTCAGGGACAAGCTCAAGGCGGCCGGGCTGCCGCTCGAGAAGGAATAGCGAATGGCGGAAGAGGTCGCGAAGCCCGAGGATCTCGCGCAGGTCGATTACCGGCCCCCCGCGAAGGACTGGCGGGATCCCGCCGTCGAGTTCCGCAAGGGCGTCTTCTGCTACAGCGCCGCGCCCAAGCACCTCCAGTACCTGGGCCTGCCCAACCCGAGACCGTGGCATCCCTCGGACGCGGACTGGAAGCTTCCCGCGGACTGGAAGCGGATCATCCTCGAGGGGATGAAGGAGCGGCTCGACCGGTTCCGCTCCTTCCGCCTCTTCATGGACATCTGCGTGCGGTGCGGGGCCTGCGCGGACAAGTGCCATTTCTACATCGGGTCGGGCGACCCCAAGAACATGCCGGTCATGCGGGCCGAGCTGATGCGGTCGGTGTACCGGCGGTACTTCACCCCGGCGGGCCGGATTCTCGGCCCGCTGGCGGGGGGCCGGGAGCTCACCGAGGACGTGATCAAGGAGTGGTTCTACTACTTCTACCAGTGCACGGAGTGCCGGCGGTGCTCGGTGTTCTGTCCGTTCGGCATCGACACGGCGGAAGTGACGATGATGGGCCGCGAGCTCCTGAACCTGGTGGGGTGCAACATCAACTGGATCCTGGAGCCGGTGGCGAACTGCCAGCGCACGGGCAACCACCTCGGGATCCAGCCCCACGCGTTCAAGGACGCCATCGACTTTCTGGTGGACGAGCTGGCCGAGATCACGGGCGTCCGCGTGGAGGCGCCCATCAACCGGAAGGGCGCGGAGATCCTCTACGTGATCCCGTCCGCCGAGACGTTCGGGACGCCCCATTACTACACCCTCCTGGGCACCCTGCTGCTCTTCCACGCGATCGGGCTCGACTACACCCTCAGCGCCTACGCCTCGGAGGGGGGCAACTTCGGCCTCTTCACCTCGCACGAGATGATGAAGCGGCTCAACGCGAAGATCTACGCGGAAGCGCGGCGGCTCGGCGTCAAGTGGATTCTCGGCGGCGAGTGCGGCCACATGTGGCGCGTGGTGCACCAGTACATGGACACCATGAACGGGCCGGCCGACTTCCTGGAAGAGCCGGTCTCGCCGGTCACCGGCACGCGGTTTCCGCATGCGCGGTCCACCAAGATGGTGCACATCTGCGAGTTCACCGCGGACCTGATCCACAACGGGCGGCTCCGGCTGGATCCGAGGCGGAACGACCACTGGGTCGCGACCTTCCACGACTCCTGCAACCCCGCCCGGTCCATGGGCCTCATCGAGGAGCCCCGCTTCATCCTCCGGAGCGTCTGCCGGCGGTTTCACGAGATGCCGGAGAACACGATCAAGGAGCGGACCTTCTGCTGCGGCAGCGGGGCGGGCCTGGGCACGGACGAGAACTTCGAGATGCGGATGCGGGGCGGGTTCCCCAGGGCCAATGCCGTCAAGCACGTGCGCGACAGGTTCGGGGTGAACCTGGTGGCCTGCGTCTGCGCCATCGACAAGGCCACGCTCCCGCCGCTCCTGGAGTACTGGGTGCCGGGCATGCACGTGGCCGGCGTGCACGAGCTCCTCGGCAACGCGCTGGTGGTCGAGGGCGAAAACGAACGGAGCACGGACCTGCGCGGCGAGCCCACCGGCGCCGCGGGGGCGAGCGCGGGGCCGCAGCCAGAGGGCGCCCGTGAATGACCGGGGCCTGATCCTGGGCGGTCTCCTCCTGTTCGTCGGCCTGATCACCCTGCCGGTGTGGTACAACGTCGCCGCCGGGACCCCGTCCAGACCCCCCGAGCTGAAGCTGCCGGCCCAGGGGAAGGACCCCTTCGGCACGGCGGAGTACATGCGCGCCTCCCACATGAGCCTCCTGGTCGCCTGGCGGGACGAGGTGGTGCGAGGGGGAGAGCGGACCGTGGTGGGGCGCGACGGGAAGACCTACGCCAAGAGCCTCACCCGGACCTGCATGGACTGCCACAGCAGCCGGGCCGAGTTCTGCGACCGCTGCCACGGCTACACCAGCGCCAGGGTCTCCTGCTGGGACTGCCACGCGGATCGCAGGCTGGCGGAGGGGAGCGCGCGATGAGCCTCGACCGGAGAGCATTCCTGGGGGTCGCCGGGCTCTCGGCTCTGGCGGTCGCCGGAACGCGCTCGCTGGACGCGCTGACGAGGCGCGGCCGCGCCGAGGGCGCGAGCGAGGCGCGCGCGGCCACGCGGTGGGCGATGGTCGTCGATCCGGGGAAGTGCCGGAAGGACGACGGGTGCACCGGCTGCATCGCCGCCTGCGACCGCGCGCACAACGTCCCCCACTTCAGCGAGCGCGCCCACGAGGTCAAGTGGATCTGGAGGGAGCCGTTCGACCGGGCGTTCCCCGACCACGGAGGCTCGCTCCCGGAGGACGCCGCCCGAAGCCAGTCCGTCCCGGTGCTGTGCAACCACTGCGACAATCCCCCCTGCGTGCGCGTCTGCCCCGTGCAGGCCACCTGGAAGCGGGCGGATGGCATCGTCATGATGGACTACCACCGCTGCATCGGCTGCCGGTACTGCATGGCGGCCTGCCCGTACGGCGCCAGGAGCTTCAACTGGCTGGACCCCCGGCCCCGCATCAAGGAGCCGAACCCGGAGTTTCCCACCCGGACCAAGGGCGTGGTCGAGAAGTGCAACTTCTGCGAGGAGCGGCTGGCCCTCGGCCGGCCGCCGGCGTGCGTGGAGGCGTGCACGGAAGGAGCTCTCGTCTTCGGCAACCTGAAGGATCCCCGGTCAGAGGTCCGGCGCCTTCTCCGGAGTCGCCACGCCCTCCGGCGGAAGCCCGAGCTGGGGACCGGCCCGAACGTCTATTACCTGGTGTGAGGGATCCCGCCCATGTCCGTGTGTGAGAAGGCGCTCGTCGGGGGCCGGAGGTACTGGGCCTGGATCGGCGCTCTCCTTGCCGTCATCCTCGTGGGGGTCCTGTTCTACCTCCGGCAGCTCCACGTCGGGCTGGGCATCACGGGGCTGAGCCGCGACGTGACCTGGGGCCTGTACATCGCCCAGTTCACCTTCCTCGTGGGAGTGGCGGCCTCCGCTGTCGTGGTCGTCCTGCCCTATTACCTCCACGACTACCACGCCTTCGCGAAGATCACGATCCTGGGCGAGCTCCTCGCGATGTCGGCCGTGGTCATGTCCCTGCTCTTCATCTTCGTGGACATGGGGCAGCCCGAGCGCGCGCTGAACGTCATCCTGTACCCCACGCCCACGTCCATCATGTTCTGGGACATGATCTCCCTCGGCGGATATCTTGTGCTCAATGCCGTCATCGCCGGTCTGACGCTGGGCGCCGAGCGCCGGGGCGTGGCCCCGCCGCGGTGGCTCAGACCCATCGTCGTCCTCTCCATCCCGTGGGCGGTCAGCATCCACACCGTCACGGCATTCCTCTACAGCGGCCTCCCGGGGCGGCACCTCTGGCTGACCGCCCTCCTGGCCCCCCGCTTCCTCGCGTCCGCCTTCGCCTCGGGCCCGGCGCTGCTGATCCTGCTGGCCATGATCGTCCGCCGGCTGGCGAGCTTCGACCCCGGCCGGGAGGCCATCCAGAAGCTCTCGGTGATCGTCACCTACACGATGGTCGTCAACGTCTTCTTCGTGCTGATGGAGGTCTTCACCGTCTTCTACAGCGGGATCCCCGAGCCCATGGCCCACTTCGAGTTCCTGTTCGTGGGGCTCGAGGGGCATGCCCCGCTCGTCCCCTGGATGTGGGCCTCGATGGCCCTGGCGGTGATTTCCCTGGTCCTCCTTCTCACGCCCCGCTATCGGACGGACGAGCGGACCCTCGCGGCGGCCTGCGGCATGGTCTTCGCCTCGGTGTGGATCGACAAGGGGCTCGGCCTGATCGTCGGCGGGTTCGTGCCCTCGCCGCTGGGGGACGTCACCCGCTACGTCCCGACGCTCCCGGAGATCTCCATCACGCTGGCCATCTGGGCCGTCGGGGTGCTGCTGGTGACCCTCCTGTGCAAGATCGCCCTGGCGGTGAGGGGAGAGCCCGCCGGGGCCTGACGGAGCAGGGCATGAAATTCAGGCGGGAAAGCAAGTACGGTCTGACGGGGCTGATGTACCTGGCCCAGCAGGCCCCCGGGCAGGTGATCGGCCTGAGGGAGATCGCGTCCCACGCCGGACTGCCTCAAAGCTTCCTGGCGAAGATCTTCCCGAAGTTCGTCCAGCACGGGCTGGTCAAGGTCCACCGCGGGTCCACTCGAGGATACTGTCTGTCCAGGTCTCCCGAGCAGATCCAGCTGCGGGAGATCCTGGAGGCCATCGAGGGCCCGCAGGTGACCAACCAGTGCTTCTTCTGGGGGAGCGAGTGTGACGTGACGAACCCGTGCCCGGTGCACTGTCAGTGGAAGGAGATCCGCCCCTGGATCGGCGACATCCTGGAGCGCACCACCCTGAGGGAGCTGGTCCTGAAGGATCAGGTGGTGCGAGAGGCCCTCGGGAAGGATGCCCTGAAGCCAAGGGCATCCGCCGGAGGGGCGGCGCCCCGCGCGGACACGCCCGGCTGACGCCTGTCCATGGGCTACTACCCGATCTTCCTGGAGATGGCGCATCGGCCCTGTGTCGTGATCGGCGGGGGCGCCGTTGCGGAGCGCAAGGTCGAGGGCCTTCTCGGCGTCGGAGCGGCGGTGACGCTCATCAGCCCCGCGCTGTCCGCGCCCCTGGCGGCGCTGGCCAGGGCGGGGAAGGTCCGCCACGTGGCGCGGGAGTACGCGCCCGGCGATCTGGCCGGGTGCCGGTTCGCCTTCATCGCCACCGGCGATCGCGAGGTGAACGCGGCCGTCGCCCGGGAGGGGGGCGAGCGGGGCGTTCTGGTCAACGCCGTGGATGACCCCGCGCAGTGCGACTTCATCCTGCCCGCGGTAGTCCGGCGCGGCGAGCTCGTGGTGGCGGTGGCGACGGGGGGCTCGAGCCCGGCGCTTACCCGGGCGATCCGGGAGGAGCTCGAAGCCCACTTCACCGAGGACTACGCGGTGCTTGCCGAGGTCGTGGCGGAGGTCAGGCGCGAGCTGCGCCAGCGCGCGAGCGTCCCCGACGGGGCGGCGTGGCGCCGGGCCCTGGACGCGGACCTCCGCCGGCTCGTTGCCGGGGGAAAGCGGGAGGAGGCAAAGGCCCACCTTCTGGAACGGCTCGAGGCGGAGCAGTGAGCGACGCGCGCCTGTCTCAGGCCACCCACGGTCCACGCCGGCCTCGCGGACCCCGCTACAAATGAGCGCCGGCGCGGTGTACCTGATCGGCGCGGGTCCCGGGGATCCGGGGCTCATGACGGTCCGCGGCCTGGAGCTGCTGCGGAAGGCGGACGTGGTCGTGTACGACCGCCTGGTGAATCCGCGGCTGCTCGACGAGGCTCCTCCCCAGGCCCTCAGGATCTTCGCCGGCAAGCTCGCAGGCATCCACAGCCTCCCCCAGGGGCAGATCAACACCCTCCTCATCACTCACGCGCGAGCCGGCCGGCGGGTGGTCAGGCTGAAGGGAGGCGACCCCTTCGTCTTCGGCCGTGGCGGCGAGGAGGCCGAGGCGCTGGCGGAGGCGGGGATCCCCTTCGAGGTCGTGCCGGGCGTCAGCTCGGCCGTCGCGGTCCCGGCCTACGCCGGCATCCCGGTCACCCACCGCGGGCTCGCCTCTTCTTTTGCCGTCATCACCGGCCACGAGGTAAGTTCCAGCGGGGAGTTTCACGTGGAGTGGGAACGGCTGGCGACCGGCGTGGACACCCTGGTCGTCCTGATGGCGGCGACGACCCTCCCCCGGATCGTCCCGAGGCTCCTGGCCCACGGCCGTCCCCCCGAGACCCCCGTGGCCCTCATCCGCTGGGGGACCACGGAGGCCCAGGAGACCATCACCGGCAGCCTGGGAGACATTATCGAGAAGGTTGCCGGGCTCGAGCCCCCCGTCGTGGCAGTGATCGGCGAGGTCGTGAGGCTGAGAGACCGGCTGCGCTGGTTCGACCTTCCGCGGGTGGCCGCGCAGCCGCTGGCCCGCGTCCGCGACGAGCAGGCCAGGGAAACATGGGCTAGCGAAGCCGGAGGCCTGCGTCTTCCGAGAACTCGATGAGCGGCGCCTGGCCCGCCCGGATCTCCAGATCCTGCTCGATCGTCCAGCGGCGCGGCGTGAGGGCGGCCCGGTCGGCGTGCCCGTCGGCCAGCGTGACCTCCAGCCGGTGCCGGCCGGGCGTGACGGGCACCTCCTCGTACGCGAAGGTGGGACCGTCGCCGCGCAGGCCGCCGGGCGAGTAGCTCTTCCGGAGGATCCGCTGTCCATCCACCGTCACGGTCAGCACACTCTGGACACGCCGCCCGGTGCGCGAGCGCTCCTGGCTCTGGGGGCGCATGTGCCGGGGGAGCTTGTCCAGTTCCTCCTTCGACTTCTCGGCCACCTCGTGCTCGAACGAGGCCACGTGTTTCAGGGCCACGCGGACCACCGCGCTCCGCGGGTCGGAGGCGGTCCAGGGGAAGGCGGCGAAGGCGCCAAGCCCCCAGGAGACGGCGGTGAGCAGGAGCGCGAAGCCCGCGAGACGGGCCAGGGGCGGGCGGCGGAGCTCGAAGACGGGCCCGGTCATGCCTTGACCGCCTCGGTCCGCGGGCGTCCCATCGGCGGCGGGGAGCTCGCGCTGGAAGGCGCGCAGCTCGGCGAGGAAGCGTCCCACCTCCACGGGGGAGTACCAGCGCACCCGCAGGCGCCCCTCGGGCAGCGTCCTGAGGGAGGGCAGACGCTGCCCCTGGAGGCGCTCGGCGAGCCAGAGGCTGCCCTCGCGGTACGGGCAGTCCTCGGGGACGCAGCCGGCCACGAAGATGCCGCGCGCGCCGGCCTCGAGGGACTTGGTGATCATGTCGGGGTGGAGCGTGCCCACGCACGGGAGGCCCATGACCGTGACGCCCGGGAGTCCCTCGAGGGTCCCGTCGGCCTTGAGCCGGCCCTGGAGCCCGCGCATGAGCCGACAGGTGTAGACGAGCACCGGGGCCTGGCCGCCCGAGGCCGCGGCCACCCCGCGGAGCCGTCCCGTGACGGCCTGGCCCAGCAGGCTCACGGGCTGGTCGCCGAGGAGGATGCCGGCGGAGTCGCAGGCGCCCACGCAGATGCCGCAGCCCACGCACTTGGCGGGGTTCACCACGGCGAGCTGCTTGTATCGCCCGCCGTCGTCGGGACGCGGCACCATCATGATGGCCTCGTAGGGGCAGTCCTTCCAGCAGCGGGTGCAGCCGGTGCAGGCGAGGTTCTCCACCCTGGCGCGCGCGGGCGCGGCCCCGCGCAGCACCCACGGCACGGCGAGCGTGACGGCGCCCGTGACACCGAGGATCCCCCAGCCCCAGAGCGGATCGAGCCGCGTCAGCGGGAAGTAGAAGAAGTAGAACCAGTCCACCGGGACGATGCCGGGCAACCGCCCGAGATCGGCGGGCGGGCCCGAGAACGCCGGCCGGAGCACGCTGGCGATCACGAGCGCGGCGCCCGTCACCCACAGGACCACGCGCGGCGGCATGAAGCGCGCGCGGGAGAGGCGCATGACGTGCATCCAGTAGGCCGCCCCGAGCAGGATCGGGATGGTGATGTGGATGAAGAGGACCACGAAGAAGAGGAAGTTCTGGATGCGGCCCGCCTCGAGGAAGGTGCGGATCAGCGGCTCGCCGAAGACCGGCAGCACGTCGAGGAGCTTCGCCGAGCTCACGGAGAACACCTGGGCCTGCGTGTCCCACACGAGCCAGTAGCCCGTGGCGCCCGTGACCCAGACGAGCGCCAGCAGGGTGAGCCCCGTGACCCAGCCGATCCACCGCGCGCCCCAGAATCGGTCGTTGAGGAACATCTTGAGCCCGTGGAGCGCAGCCGCGAGCATGGCCGCATCCGAGGAATAACGGTGGAGCGAGCGCATCAGCGACCCGATCCCCAGGGGGTGCGCCATGATGCCCTCGATGGACTGATGCGCGGCATCCGTGCCGACCCGGTAGAAGAGGAAGAGATAGATGCCGGTCACGAGCGCCACCGCCAGCGAGAACACTGCGATGGTCCCGCTGTGATAGAGCGGGTTCAGCGGCGCCGAGACCAGGCGGTCCAGCAATACCTCGACCCACTGATAGGCCACACCCACCGCGGCGAGCCCGCGGCGGTGGCGGGGTTCCGTGGGCCGGCTGGGAGCGGGAAAGATGGTGAAGGGCGGCGGCGGCGCCGGGCGCGGCCGCGGCGTGGGCGCATCCTCCGCGGGGCCCGCCGCGGCGGGCTCTCGCGATCCGGGAGAGTACACGGGCCTAGCCCTGCTCTTTCGCGAGCCGAGCAAGGTCGGCCGCCTGACGGTCCTCGGAATGAGCGAGTCCCCGGTACGTGAATGCCAGCCGTCCCCGCGCGTCGATGAGGAGCACGCGATTCTCGTGGGCGATCTCGCCCTCGGGCAGCGGCGCCCACTGGACGCCATAGGCGCGGAGGACCGCGCGCACGGCCTCGGGCGGGCCGCTGAGCAGGTGCCACCGCTCCCCGACTTCCCACTGGTGGGCCGCGTGGGCGAGGGCGCCGGGCGTGTCGCGCTCCGGGTCGAGGCTCACGGCCACGAAGGCGGCCGCGCCGGGCGTCGTTCTTGCCTCGATGGCCTTGAGGCGCCGGATGAGGATCGGGCAGGTGGCGTGGCAGTTCGCGTAGACGAAGGTCATGGCCACGGGGCGGCCCTTGAAGCTCTCGAGCGAGACCGCAACCCCCCGATGGTCGGTCAGCGAGAACGCGGGCGCCGGGCCGCCCTGGCGCAGCGGCGCTGCCAGCCCCGCCGGGGCCGGCGCCACACCCGAGGCCGAGATCTCGCTGGTGGCAAGCAGCGAGGCGGCGAGCGCGA
>MGBT01000224.1:0-15202 GCA_001788395.1 Candidatus Rokubacteria bacterium GWA2_70_23 | reverse complement strand
GAGGAGCGTGTCTGCCCACGGCGCCATACCCGGACCCAAGAGCAGGAAGGCCACCGTCAGGGCTCCAAGGCCGAAGATGCCCAGGACCAGGGACGGCGCGAAGAGCCGATGCGAGAACAGCGCGCTCACCATGAGATCAACATGACCGCTCGGGGCCTCCTCACCGGTAGACTCATCATCTCTTCCGCGTCCGTCGCGTGACCGAAGCCCTCCACGGATCAGTGTGACGGGGTCGGTGCGCCGGGCGTTATGAGCCAGATCATCTATGACCCGGGGCGGGCACCCGGGCTGTTGCCCGCCCGCCCCCGCCGGCCCCTCACTTGGCGCGCCTTAGGTCACGCGATCCCAGTTCCGGTCAGCCTTGGTCAGGACGACTCGTGACCGGAGCCCGGGGGCGAGCAAGGCGCGCGTTACGGCGCGCAAGGTATTGCGTTGGGGCGGGGGGTCGGGTATGATTCGCGCGACCTCAGCAGCCCTGGGCTCTCCCGGCGCGGCGGGGTCACGACACCGACGTGAAGATCTACCTGATCGCGCCAAGGAATCCCGAGTCCTTCTGGACCTTCGACCGCATCCTGCCCAGCATCGGCAAGCGCTGCGCGTTCCCCAACCTCTCGCTCCCCACGGTGGCGGCGCTCACGCCTGCGGGGCACGAGATCGTCCTCTGCGACGAGAACGTCGAGTCCATCGACTTCGACACCGACGCCGACATCGTCGGGATCACAGGCTACGTGGTTCACAAGACGCGGATGTTCCAGATCATCGAAGAGCTCCGGCGCCGCGGGAAGTTCGTGGTGGCGGGCGGGCCCTTCGCCTCCCTGTGCCCGGAGGAGCTGCGCGGGCGGGTGGACGTGCTCTTCGTGGACGAGGCCGAGTACACCTGGCCGCAGTTCGTCCGGGAGTACGAGGCCGGCTCGTGGCAGGCGGAGTACCGGCAGGAGGAGAAGCCCAGCATGCTGGACTCGCCGCTGCCGCGCTTCGACCTCCTCAAGATCGGGCGCTACCGCAGCATGGCCATCCAGTTCGCCCGCGGCTGCCCCTTCAACTGCGACTTCTGCGACATCATCGTCATGTACGGCCGCCGCCCGCGCACCAAGTCGGTGGAGCAGGTCATGGCCGAGGTGGCGGAGATCCACCGGCTCGGCGTGCGGAACATCTTCGTGGTGGACGACAACTTCATCGGCAACAAGAAGGAAGCCAAGAAGCTGCTGCTGGCACTGGCCGAGTGGCAGGAGGCCCACGGCTACCCCGTCGAGTTCATGACCGAGGTGTCCCTCAACGTGGCCCAGGACGACGAGCTCCTGGCGCTCATGAAGCGGGCCGACTTCTCGACCATCTTCGTGGGCATCGAGTCGCCGCGGAAGGCGAGCCTGGAGTCCACCGGGAAGACGCAGAACATGCGGGAGGACATCCTCACCTCGGTCCACCGCATCCAGGCCGCCGGCATCGAGGTCATGGCCGGGATGATCGTGGGATTCGACAGCGACGACGCGGAGATCTTCGAGGAGCAGTTCCGCTTCATCCAGGCCGCCCGCATCCCCATCTCCATGACCGGGATGCTCAATGCCGTGCCCAAGACGCCGCTCTACGATCGGCTCAAGGCGGCCGGCCGGCTCATCGCCGAATCGGTGGGGGACCAGTTCGTCTTCACCAACATCATCCCCAAGGGCATGTCACGCCTGGAGCTCTACGAGGGCTATCGGCGGCTGCTGGAGCGGCTCTACGAGTACGGGAACTATCGCAGGCGCGCCATGGCGCTGATCCTGGGGCGGGGGGCGCTCCGCGCGTCCCGGCTCGCGACCGCGCCCGGCGATCTCACCCTCCTGCTCCGCATCGTCTGGGCCTGCGTGCTCAACGCCTCGCCTCGCCGCGCCTGGCTGACGCTCTCCATGATCCTGGAGACGGCCCTCCGGCGCCCCCGCGCCATCCGGGACGCCATCACGCTCGCGCTGATGCACAAGCATCTGTACGAGTACTCCCGCCACACGGCGGCCCGCCTCGATGCGCTGATCCTGGAGCTCCGGGAGTTCCCGGCGGCGGGCCTCCTGCCTGCGGCAGAGGCCGAGCGGATCTCCTCGTAGGGCCACCGGAGCGCGGCCCGCTCCCCCTGTGCCGTTGCGCCGTCCTAACAGGCTGCTGAAAAACCCGCAGGCTGCTCAAAAAGGTCCAGATGCGAGGCGGCGCCCGACGGCCGCACGCGAGGCGTACTCTCTGTACGTTGAGCGTGCGGCTGAGGGCGCCAACGAAGCAGATGGGCCTTTTTCAGCGGCCTGCTGGAGTTTCGCGAAGACGGGAGCCTGCCTCACCAGCGTCGAGCCGCCACGTCGAGGACCACGCCCAGGAACAGGAGCAGGAGGAAGAGGTTCGAGGCGTGGAAGTTGGCCAGCGCGAGCCTGCGGTCCTCCGGCCGGCGCGCGAGTTGCACGTTTCGGGCCAGGAGGAAGCCCCCGCCGAGCACGACGCCCAGGACGAGGTAGACCCAGCCGAGCATGCCCAGCGCGAAGGGCAGGACGCTCGAGGCGAGCAGGCCGCCCGTGTTCAGGAGGATGCTCCGGGCGGTGCGGGCCTCCCCTTTCACCGCGGGGAGCATGGGGATCCTGGCTCCCGCATACTCGGTCTTGTAGGCGATGGCGAGCGACCAGAAGTGGGACGGGCTCCAGAAGAAGAGCACGGCGGCGAAGATGACCGGCGGCAGGCAGAGCTCGGGGCGGGCCAGCGCGCCGCCCGCCAGCACGGCGAAGGAGCCGGCGAGCCCGCCGATCACCACGTTGAGCCAGGAGCGCCGCTTGAGCCAGATCGTGTAGACGACCACGTAGGTGAAGGCCCCGAGGAAGACGTGCAGGGCGACCAGCCGGTTCAGCTGCCAGAGCGCCAGGCTCACCGCGAGCATCACGAGCCCCAGCCCCAGCGCCACCACGTGCCAGGGGTGGCGGATGCGCCCCGAGGGCAGGGGACGCCTCGCGGTGCGCGGCATCCGGGCGTCGAGGTCCCGGTCGAGGAAATGGTTCAGCGCGCCCGCGCCGCCCGCCGCCATGACGGTGACGGCGAAGAGAATTGCCAGCGATGGCAGCGCCAGACCCGCGGGGGCCGTGGCGACGTACCCGAGGACCGCCGCCATGCCGATGAAGGTGCCGACGCGAAGCTTGAGCGACTCGACGTAGGCGACGATCAGCATTGGCGCCTCCTCGTGACGAGCGGGATCCCCATGTTGAGCACGAAGGCGAGCCCGCCCAGGATCGCGAGTACGGAGCCGGCCCCCATGATGTTCATCCCCAGGATGGCCTGCGCATTAGCCCAGGTGAAGCCGAAGGTCTTTCGCGGGGCGCCGTGCCCGCCGGCCCAGTGCATGCCGATCATGATGCCGAGGAGCCCGATGCCGTAGAGATAGGGCTGCCACCGGGTGAGCCTCGCGCTCCACGGGCGGCGGCCGCAGATCTCGAGCAGCATGGGCGTGAGCCCCATGTAGGCGAGCGTCACGGCGCCGACCATGCCGTGGTAGTGGGCCGGCACTCGCGTGTCCTGGGTGAAGCCGATGAGCCCCATGACGCCGCCGATGGCGTAGAGCGCGAAGGAGACGACGGTGCCGCCGAAGAGCGGGCTCGCCCACGGCAGCGGGCGCCCCGCCGCCATCACGGCGCTGAGCGCCATGAAGAACACGGGCACCCCGGCGGCGCCGAGGCCGCCGAAGGTGAGGATCGTGATCAGGTGGTTGATGAGGAGCTCTTCGGGCCGCCACACCAGGTACGAGGCGGTGGCCGCCGCCATGAAGGGCAGGAGCACCCAGAGGAGTATCCGGAGCACGCGGCGCGCCGGGAACACGGTCACCAGGGCCACCGAGATGGCGACGATCCACCCCGTGGCCATGCCGGTCACATGCAGGTACTGGAGGATGTGCCCGCCGCCCCAGACGAGGGCGCGGAGCGAGTAGCCGAAGGGCAGGGTCGGATCGAGGCGCCAGAAGGCGAGCACGATGGCCGCGACGGCGAGCAGCATGGCGACGGCGCCCGCCGCCATGGCGAGCCCCTCGGGCGTGCCGGCTGCTGCGCCCTGGCGCCGCGCCCGGCGCTCGCCCTGGAGTGCGGCGGCCAGATAGGCCGCGGCCTGCAGGCTCACGCCCGCCGCCACCAGGATCAGGCCCGCCCAGAAGAACGGCTGGTCGATCACCGGGAGATAGTCGTTGAGGTACGGCTCCCCCGAGGCGAAGAAGGCCGGGATGGCCATGGCCGCTGAGCCCGCCGAGGCCAGGCCGAGCGCGGTCCAGGAGGCCCCGACGCCGAGGCGGTAGTTGGAGCGCCAGGCCACGTAGACCCAGAGCACGCCCGCGAAGGTGACGAACCAGACGGTGAAGGCGAAGGTGACGTGCGAGGTCAGCGCCAGCCGGAACGCGTTGGGGGAGAAGAGAGTGTGGACGACCGGCGTGCGCGCGAAAGCGGCGATCGCGGCGAAGATGCCGGCCACCACCAACGACGCCAGCGCGAGCGAGAGCCACCCGATCAGGAGCCGCCGGGTGGCGGCCGGCAGCACCGCCAGGGAGATGATCTCCCTCTCCCTCCCGAGGGAGGGAGAGGGGATGCGATGGCCCGATATGCGCATGACCACCTCACTTCACGATCCAGATGGCGGCCAGCCACTTCCAGTTGAGGAAGTAGTAGATGATGAACGAGGCCAGGAAGACGAGGACCAGGACCGTGGTGCCCTTGATCGGCACGTGCTGCCCCTTGTCCTGGGGCATGGCGGCCAGCGGGACGGCGCCGGGCGTGTCAGGGACGCGGCGCCCGAAGAGCACCGAGCCCACCGTGATCAGCACGTAGAGAGCGCCGCCCGCGAGGGCGAAGAGTCCGCCCACGCCCATGATGCCCAGGAAGGCGAACGCCGCGGCCTCCACCGGCGGCTGGAAGAGCGACGTGGCGAACTGCACGTCCCAGTGGCGCCGCGGGATGGCGTAGGAGCCGGCCGTCGTCATGCCGCCGATGAAGATCGTCATGCCGATGCCGAAGAGGTAGATCTGGGCCGTGGCGAGCTTCGTGGAGATCAGATGGCGCCGGAAGATGAGCGGCACCACGTAGTAGGTGAGCCCCATGAAGGCGATCGTCGTGCCCGCCACCACGGTGGCGTGGAAGTGGCCGGTGATCCGGAGCGTGTTGTGGGAGATGATGTTGATCTGCTCGGCGCCGAAGGTGACGCCGGTGATGCCGCCGATGAAGCCGAAGAGGGAGAGCGACAGCGCGAGGGCCGCGAAGCCCGGGTTGCCCCAGGGCGCCTTGGCGAGCCACTCGAAGAGCCCCTTGGTGAGGCCCTTCTTCCGCTGCGCCACCTCCACCGAGGCGGGCACCGTCATGCCGTGGATCATGCTGGCCAGCACCGCCAGGTACATGCCGTAGCTGGTGTTCCAGATCTTCCACGCGGGGGACAGCTGCGGGTCCACGAGCAGATGGTGGGCCGAGGCCAGGTTGATGAAGAGGATGTAGAGGAGGAAGGCCGAGCGGCAGACCTTCTCGTTGATGGGCGTCGCGCCGACGGTGAGCGTGGCCAGGAGGTACCAGATGCTGACCATGGCGGTCACGTTGATCTGCTGCGAGGAGTGGCCGAGGCCCCACCAGATCAGGCGGTAGATCCCCGGGTCGATCTTCTCGATGATCCCCAGCGACCAGAGCCAGGTGGGGATGTAGATGATGGCGCCGTGGGCCAGCGTCACGACGGCGATGATGCCGGCGGTGGCCGCCCCGAAGGTGACGAGCGGGATGGAGCCGGTGTAGGTGCGCTCGGCTTTGGCGACCACGAGGCTCGCGAAGAAGTTGCAGACCGCGACCAGCGCGCCCACGGCGAAGAGGATCCAGCCGAGATAGAAGTAGGACGCCGCCTGCATCGGAGCGTAGGAGGTGAACATCACGTCGGCTTTGCCCTGCAGGATGGCGATGTTGATGAGGAGCGTGCCCGCCACCATGAGGACGAAGGAGACCCACCCGATCCTGGGCCAGGCCAGGCGCGAGCCCAGCACGATGGGGCCCGCGAAGTACAGGACGGCGATCTCGAAGAAGATGATCCAGAAGATGAGCATGTTGATGCCGTGGAAGGTCAGCGCCCGGTAGAAGCTGGCGGGGTCCAGCAGGTGCACTGCCGGCCACCGTGTGAGCAGCACCAGGACGGCCGCGATGCCGCCGAAGAGGATCGAGACGACGCCGGCCACGGCGTTCGCCCTGATGAGGCGCTCCGCGTGGTTGTGGACCTTGAGACCGGTCTGCGCGCAGGTTCTGTAGACGGCTTCCATGCTTGTCTCCTCTACTCGACCGTGATCTTGCCCACCATCTGGTGGTGCCCGATCCCGCAGAACTCGTTGCAGACCACGAAGACCTCGCCCGTTGTGGTCGGGGTGATGGTCAGGACGTACTCGTAGCCCGGGAGAACCATGAAGTTCAGGTTGAGGGGGAAGAGGGAGAAGCCGTGGACCAGGTCCATGGAGGAGAGGTGCAGCCGGTAGGTCTCGCCCTTCTTCAGCTTGAGCGTCGGGTACCACTGCCAGAGGCGCCCCAGCATGTAGACCTCGGTCTTCGGATCGGGGGCGATCACCGGGAGGCCCTTCTCCTCACCGGCCTTGGGCCCGGCAGCGACGAAGGCCTCGACCTTCTTCAGGAACTGCTCGGGGGTGGTCCGGTAGGTCTCGAAGGAGGGGTTCTGCCCGCCCTTGAGATGCCAGAGCGGCATCATGGCGAAGAGGATCAGGCACCAGACCAGCGCGATGCCGATCCACATCTTCTCGCTCGCGTCGACCTTCTTCCACCAGACGCCCTGGAGAGTCTGCAGGCTCATGGCGGCCCTCCTATTTCGCGAGCGGGATGCTGGCGATCTCGAAGAGACCCCAGATCGTGTAGAAGACGGTGGGGACCACGATCCCCAGCACGAGCAGCAGGAAGATGTTGTCGAAGAACGCCTGGGCCAGTGGAACCTTCTCCTCCGGATCCTTGCCGTGCGCGCCGCCCTTGTCCGCCATTCCTCGCCCTCCGTGTGAGTGGGGGAAGCACCCCGCGTGTTGACCAGACGGTAGAATGCGGGCGGAACCGGGCCCTATGATGCAGGTCATACGGAGAAAAATCCCGCGCGAGAGGGAGGCCCCGGCCCACCGCGGGCCGGGGCCTCGGGGAGGGTCTAACCGGATGCGGACAAACTCCGCAGGGCGCCCGCCCCGGACTTGCCCGGGGCCAGGACCCGGAAGATGGCGGGCTGCTCGGGCCCGCTCACCTCGATGGCGCCCAGCGCCCCCTTGTCCATCGCCCGGCTGATGGCGTGGTCCACCAAAAGGAACCGCCCCGGCACGTCCACCTTCATCCCCACGATGGCCGCGCCGCCGGCCGGGATGAGCGTGGTCTGCACGTTGGTGTTGGGCGCCCCTCCGATGCCCGCCTCGGTGTAGACGCGGTCGAAGATCTCGCCGATCACGTGGAAGGAGGAGATCAGGTTCGGGCCGCCGTTGCCGACGAAGAGGCGCACGGTCTCGCCCACCTTCGCCTTGAGCGCGCCCTGGTCGAGGAGCGAGCCCATCCGGCCGTTGAAGACGACGTACTCGGCCTGCTCGCGCCCGAGCTTGGCCGTGTCGAGGGACTGGTGACCAGGCTGGAGCGTCTTGCCCTTGAACCAGATCAGCGGGAGGAGGGGAGACTGATGCGATCCGGGGTCCAGGGGGGATCGAAGGTGATGTCCACCTCGACCTGGTCGACTCCGGGGATTGGCATCACGGCTTCCCGGACCCACTGAAGCATGACGTGTTGGATCGGGCAGCCCGGCGTCGTCAGCGTCATCGTGATCTTGACTGCGCCGTGCTCGATGGCGATGCCGTAGACAAGGCCGAGCTCGACGATGGACATCCCGATCTCTGGGTCGAACACCGTCCGGAGCGCCTGCGTCACCTGCTCTTCGGTGACCTCGGGACGCGCATCCGATCCTCCGGCGATCACGGGGGTGGACGTCGCGGCACACGCAGACCCGGGACGCGCGCGCCCCGGCACATAGGCGCAGCCGGGGTCCTCGGCGAGCGGGTCCGTCGACGCGGCCCACGCGCGCGCACGGCTTCCGCCGCAGCTGTCGCGGTACTCGCACCGGCCGCAGCGGCCGCCGAGCCGGGCGGGATCGCGCAGGGAAGTGAACAGCGGGTGCTCGCGGTACACGGCGACCAGGTCGTCGGTCCTGACATTGCCCGCCGGCATGGGGAGGAAGCCGCTGGGGCAGATCCGGCCCACGTGATCGACGAAGACGAAACCGTTGCCGTCCGTGACGGCGCGGCCGGCGCGTCCGATGAGGCCGGGGGTGGCCGCTACGGGGCGGCCGGGAGCGGCGTCGGCCTCGATGCTCGGCGGCCGGCTCGACTGGCCCCGCTGAGCGAGCACGCGGTGGTACTGGGGCGCCTCGGTGGTCTTGACGCCGAACGGGGCCCGCGTGGCGAAATCGGCCGCCCACTCGAGCACCCGCTCGATCTCCTCCGCGGGCAGCCCCTGATCCGCCACGGCCCGTCCCACGGGGATCAGGAAGAAGAGGGCCCAGAGGACGACGCCGTACTCCTCCATCTGCCGCGCGAGCGCCGGCAGATCGCGCAGCGTCTGCTTGCAGACGGTCGTGTTGATCTGGAGCGGCAGCGAGAGCGCCCGCGCGTGCTCGATGATGCGCATGGTGTAGCGGTGGGAGCCGCGGACCCGGCGGAAGGCGTCGTGAGCCTCCGCCGTGGCGCCATCGAGGCTCACCGCGAGCCGCGCCAGCCCGGCATCGCGCAGGGCGCGGAGCCGCGGCTCGGTGACGGCGGCGGTGCCGCTGGGTGTGAGCGACATGCTGACGCCGCGCGCCGTGCCATGGGCCACGATCTCGGTGATGTCGGGGCGGCGGAGCGGATCCCCCCCGGTCAGCACGAGGATCGGCGCGGGATCGCCGAAGGCCGCGACGCGGTCCAGCAGCCGCTTCCCTTCCTCGGTGGTGAGCTCGCCGGGATCGCGGCGGGAGATCGCCTCGGCGCGACAATGCACGCAGGACAGCGCGCAGGCGCGGGTCGTCTCCCAGATCACGATGAAGGGCGCGCGGTCGAAGAGGCTCATCGCGTGTGCACGCTGAGCGTGCTGGTGGGACGGTGGCGGCCCGGGGTGGGCGCCAGATGTGTCAGCACGCGCGCCAGCGAGACCGCGAAGGCAAGTGCCCCGAGCACGACGATGGCGCCCGCGCCGCCGATCCAGAGGGGATCGCCCACACCCACGGCGAGCGCCAGCGCGCTCACGCCCACGGTGAGGAGCCCATAGGTGCAGGCCTCGGCCCTCGGCCACGACAGCTGGGCGAGGGTCGGCACCGGCGCCTTCCCCACCTTGGGGCTGTACGCGCGATACCAGACGAGGAAGGGCACGATCTTGAACAGCATGCCGACGATGGTGAGGGAGACCCAGCCGCCGAGGGCGAGCACGCCGTAAGCGAGCCCCATCCGGGGTCCGCCAAGCATGTCCGCAGCGAAGCCGAGGCCCATGAGGCCCGCCGGGATGAGGAATGCCGTGCCGGTGAGCGCGAGGCGGAGCCCCCAGTCCAGCGCCGGCCGCTTGCGGCTGGCGGCCATCTCGGAGACCCACGCGAGGTGTCCGGCGACGGCGGCCCCGACGGCCAGCGCCCCGGGGAGGACGAGGATGGGCACCGCGAGGAGCCCGAGCGCCACGGCGGGGCTGCCGAGCGCGAGCCCCCAGAGCTGCAGCGCCCCGGGCCACCCTTCCGGATCGCGGGCGAGGAGGAACATGGGATACACGCGCGCCGCCACGCCCATCACCATGGGCGCCACCCAGCCGAGGAGCGCCAGGTGGAAGTGGGCGTGCAGCGTGGGGAAGAACTCTCCGGGGAGGAACTTCCAGAGGCGGTCCGCCGCCAGGGCGAGGCCGAAGAGGACGGTGAGGGTGAGACCGGCGAGCGCGACGGCCAGGAGCCGTGCGGTGAAGCTCCAGGTTCTGACGCCCCGGAGACTTGCCAGCGCGTTGATCAGATGGAAGGCGGCGCCGATCGCGACCGCGCTCGCGGCCAGCCCGAGTCCCGGCCAGGTGCCGATGTAGAAGTGCGCGATCATGCCCGCGATCCCGCCCGTCAGGATCAGGAACTGCCAGCGCGCGAGCCTTTCGCTCCAGATCGGCCGCTCGAGCACGATGGGGATGAGCTGGTAGCTCGCTCCCATGATGGTGAGCGTGATCCAGCCGAGGGTCACCGTGTGGGTGAGCGCCACGACGCGGGGCTGGTAGTAGTGGCCCGCCAGCTCGGAGGCAAGCCACACGGTGCCTGCCGCCGCCAGGACGAAGGCGACGGCCGCGGCGACCATGTAGCGAAGCGGCAGCGTGACCGACGGGACGCCGCCTCCCGGGCGGGGCGGGGTCATCCCGTGGCGCTCTTCCGGCGGATCAGGATACGGACCACGCCGGCCTCGGGCTCGTCGGTGTCATGGGCGAAGCCGCGCTCGTCGAGCTGCGGGTAGAGGAGGAGCGGGCGCCGGTCGTGGATCACCTCGAGCCCTTGCCCCGCTCCGAGGCCCTCGAGCTGCTCGAGGACAAGCACCATGGGCTGCGGCGGCTCGAGGCCACGCACGTCGATGCGCACGAGGCGGCCGGGGGCGGGGGCCTGGCTCCCGGGGGCAGCGCTGGAGGTGGCCGCGCCGCCTGGTGCGGCGTCGCGATAGAACCACAACCGCCAGTCGGCGGCGCCGAGGCTCTCCGTCCAGTGGGCGAAGCCCCGCTTGCCGAGGACGTCGTAGAGCGGGATGGGCTCGAAGGGCGCGCGGAGGACGAACACGTCGCCCTCGCGAAGGCCCTTGACGGCGGCCATGATGCGGGCGAAGGGCTCCTGGCCGCGCGCGATGTCCTCGCGGACGTCGATGTGCACCTGGCGCGAGTCGGGCACGGCGGCCAGCGCCGCGGGGCGCGTCTCTTCCCGGGAGGGATCACCGGCGTCCCCTCTGCCCTCAGGGGAGATGGCGGGGTGAGAGGCGGGGTCGCTCTCACCCACGGCACGCCTGAGCACGGTCAGCATCTCCTCCACCGGGACTCCCGCGATGCGCGCAGCCTGCGCCACCGTGACCCGCGGCCCCATGACCTTGCGCAGCAGCGTGTTGCGGAGATGCTTGAAGTGCGCGTGGAACTCCTCGAGCACGTCCACGACCTCGGGGTGCTCCTCCAGCAAGCGGGCGACGGTGTCATCCGCCGAGATCATGCCGGCGCGCCCTCCGTCTTGTGCAGGGCCTCGAGCAGGGCTTCGAGGGCGACGCCGGCCGAGGCCGCGGCCTCGCTCAGCGTGAGGTGACCGCCGCAGCAGTGATTGATGCCCATCTCCTTCATCACGTCGAGCGCGCCGGGGGAGAGGCGCGACACCGTCTCCACCGTCTGCTCGGCGGTGATGGGCGGCAGCGCCTTCGAGATCTCCGGGGAACCGGCGGAATGGCAACCGCAAGAGTGCGTCATGGTCTGTCTCCTCCTTGCATGTCAGGCTACCGGAGGTCTTGGGCGCTCTCTATGACCTTTGTCATAGGTGGTGAAGGGGGGTGCAAGCCGCGACTCTACCGCAGCACGGACTCCCCCGGTCGCCGGGGGGTCCGCGCGAGCGGCCCTGCGGTTACCGTGAGGGCGGGGGACCGACGGTGGGCATCCGGACCCGCCACCACATGTTGAGGACGAAGAGCGCGGCTCCGGCGAGCTGGGCGAGACCGCCGAGGGCGATGGCGAGCCGGAGGAATGGCGCGGGCGAGACGCCGCCCCACACCTCGGCGACGGCGCGCAGCGCGGTCCCCGACGTCATCATCCAGTAGACGGCCTCCGCCAGCTCGGGTCGGTAATGCGTGTCGTCGCGGGCCGGGCGCGGGAACATCCACGTCGCGACGCCCATGACGATCATGAGCATGAAGCCCACGAGGAGCAGATGCGCATGCGCGGTGATCATGAGCCGCGGGGGATAGGCGCCGAGGACGAACTCGCCCACGAGGATATAGCCGCCGAGGAGCAGGCCGGTGATGAGGAAGAGGAAGCTCGTCTTGATGTAGCGGCGGATGAGCGGGGGCACGGGACATCCGGCCGGGGGGCCTGGGTTACGCCTCCTCGCCCTGGGCGAGGGCGCGGAGTGATTCGAGATCGGTCAGGATGAGCCGGCCCCCTTCGTCGAGGATCAGCCCGTCCTTCAGCCACCGGCTCAAGACCCGGATGGTCGTCTCGACCGTGGTGCCCGTCATGTCGGCCAGCCCCTGTCGCGTCAGATGGAAGGGGAGCGTGAGCCCCTGCCGGCTCCTGGTCCCCTCGCGCTCTCCCAGGCGGATGAGCGTCGAGGCGAGGCGCGCCTCCACCGGGTCGACGGCGAGCGACTTCACCGAGTCATGCGCGGCCCGGAGCCGGCGGCCGATCATGAGGGCCATCTCCTTGATCACCGTCGGGTACCGCTCGGAGAGACCGATGACGGCGTCGGCGGGGAGCTTGAGGATCACGCTGGGCTCGGTGGCCTGGGCGCTGGCGGGGTACGGGCGCTTCTCGATCACCGCCACACCGCCGAAGAGCTCTCCCGGCCCGAGCAGCTCCAGCACCACGTCCTTGCCCGCTCGTGAGTGCCTGACGATCTTGACCCGCCCGGACTTGACGATGCACAGCGACAGGGACGGGTCGCCCTCCATGAAGACGTAGTCGCGGGCGCGGAAGCTGTCCTCGGAGACGACGGCGCTGAGGGTCTCGATCTCGCGCGCCGGGAGCGAGGCAAAGACGGGACTGTGCTTCAGGAACGACTGCACCTCGCGGGCGGACATCGGCGCCAGGATAGCACAGGGGCGGCCGCGACTTCGCCCCGCGTCTCGCGCCATTCACGATGCAGCCCCCCCGCATCATTCGAAGCCCGGTCCGCGCCATCGCCCTACCCGACCTCGGCTCTCAGGGCCTCCGGTACTGCATCGCTTCATCGATCCGGCTCCGCACCATTTGAGTGGCGGCTTGCCGTGGGCGTAGGTGATGCGTCCGGCTGCGCTCCAGCACCTCGCCGGTATTGGCCCGGATCCTCTCCTCGATCGTCGCGAAGGCCTGGGCCTGGGTACCGCCGTGGTACTCGACCGCCGCGCAGATCACACCGCCGGCATTCACGACGAAATCCGGCAGGTTCAGGATTCCACGGGCATGCATCTCTTCCTCCGCCGAGTCGGTCGCGGGAATGTTTGCACCCTGGAGCACCAGCTTGGCCCGAAGGCGGCCCACATTGTCCGCGGTCAGCGTGTCCGGGCGCGCCGCCGGAATCCAGATCTCACACTCGACGGCGATCACGTCCTCGCTCTTCATCGGAGAACCCGCCGGGAACGCGCTCACTCCCCGACCGGCCCGCTTGTGCGCGATCAGCGCGCCCACATCGAGCCCGTCGCAGTTGTAGGTCGCGCCTCGGCTGTCGGACGCGGCGACGACCCGCGCACCCCGCTGGACGAGGAAGTGTGCCGCGTGCTGACCTACCGCACCGAACCCTTGAATGGCCACACGCGCTCCCTTCAGGGACAGCGTGGCTTCCGCCGTCGCGACCTCGGCCGCCACGGCGAGACCGAAGCCGGTCGCCCCGATCTCATCGAGCGGAATGCCGCCCAGCGCCCGCGGCAGGCCAACGGCCCGGTCGATCTCGTCCTTGATCCACGCCATGCACGCCTCGTTGGTCCCCATGTCCGGGCCCGGAATGTACTCGGTAAGCTCCCTGATCATCCGCGCAAAGGTACGGACGAGAGCCTCCTTCTGCGGCGGCGAGCAGGTTGGGTCGGCGAGGATACCGGACTTGCCGCCCCCATGCGGCAAACCGGCGGCGGCGTTCTTGAAGGTCATCGCCCGCGCGAGCCGACAGACCTCCTCCAGCGTCACATCCGGAGCCATGCGCACCCCGCCGATGGCCGGCCCGCACGCGACGTTATCGACCACCACCACCGCTTCGAGGCCCACCCGAGGCTCGCGAAGAATCAGAATCTTGGCGGGTCCGAGCTCGTCTCCGATACCACGCGCCACCACACTCATGTCCCGCTCCTCGTCCCACTCAGGCGCGCATGCCGAAGCGGCTCCATCGTCGTCGTTGGACCCGACATCGGGTCAGCGGAACGCGTCCGAGTCGCCCGCTGGCTGGCCGCGATGCTGCGCCTGCCGGGCTCCGCAGTCAAGGAACGGCTGGCGGCCCCGCCGGGGTCTCTGGGAAAGAGGAGCGAGGACGCAGCCGATAGACGGGATTCATGAAGATCGCCTTGCCCCGATCGGGCGAAGAAGCCGTCCGGGAAAGTTGGACACGGAATCTCTCCCATTCTTGAGGCAGAGAGAACGGGACGTGAGCCGCCCCCGGATGAACCGGCAGACGGCTCAGCGCCTCCGTGCGTCGTGACGACCCGCGCGGGATCCGGCGGCCCACGTGGCCCGCGATGTGGATCTCTGTCGCGGCGTCTCCTTCCCCGGCGACCGGCTCAGACCGGCTCTGTTCGCAGATGGTCCTCGACGGCGCGGACACCAGGAGTGAAGCGGGCGGCCGCCAGCACCGATTTGCGCTCCGCCCACGAATGGACCGGCCCCGTCAGTGTCACGGTGCCGTCCCGGACATCGACGCCGATCTGCCGGGCCTCGCGTTCGGCGCGCCGCTCCAGGGCCTGCTCGATCGCCTTGCGGACGTCCCCGGTCACCGGCTTCGCCGGCGTCACGCTGATCTTGTTCACGACCATCTTCACACCCGTGAGATTGCGGACGGCCCGCTCCGCGTCGTCGCGCTGACTCCAGCGCTCGACCGGGCCTTCGAGCGTGACCCAGCCGTCCGTGACCGTGGACGTGATCTTCTCGTTGGGGACGAACACGTCCCATTCGAGCGCCTGCCGCACCGCCTGAGCGATCTCGGTGTCGCTGCGCGCGAGGCCGCCCGGCACTTTCACCGTGATGTCGTTCGCCACGTCGAGAACGCCGATGACGCGACGGGCCGCCTCCTGGGCCGCCACGCGCTTTGCCCAGCTCGTCACGGTGCCGGTCAGCGTGACAACGCCGCCGGCCACCTGAACCCCGACCTCCGTCTCGTCGACGCGGGAGTCCCACTTGAGCTCCTCGAGCACGTCATGATGGCTCTGGGTGTTACTCTTCTTGATTGCCTGTGTCATGGCTGATTGCCGCGCGCGCCCGCCGTGGCCGGTTCTCTCCAAGTGCATTCCGGTTGCCATCGGGCGTTGCGGGCGAGACGGGCTCGTTTCCGCGGA